>JBARNC010000137.1:0-71176 GCA_049802775.1 Pseudolabrys sp.
GCTTTCTTAGAAAAACAAATGGGACATAAATTTTACAGACCAGTGCCAAACTTGGGGAAAATTGCAATCTGGATAGTATTGATTGCTACAGCGTGTAGTTTGGTTTTGTATTTGGCTGTGTGGACAAGATTGATCCAGTAGCGATGTCGCCGTCGCCGCTCGCTCGCGCCGACGAGGTGATGGAATAAAGGCCCGTGCGCCTAATTGATCTACATCAATGCGCGTTTATTGCGTGTTTAGCAGCCTCACGGCGCGGCAGCTGCCGGTAGGCCCTTAGGCATTTTGTTCGCGGGCGCTTGCGTGGTGGCGCAGGAGTTTTCAATGAATAGCGTGGTAGGGCGTCGATGATAAATCAGCCAAATCAAATGCGGCATTCCACTATCGAAATGGTAGTTTCGTTCATTCTTGGCAGTTTTATCGTCACTCTCCCCATTATGACGCTACTGCTTATAAAACACTCCCCAGTGGGCTACTAGAAACTCAAACACCACATCCTGCGCAACAATAGAAGAACGTAAACGGTGGGTCAGTCAAAATTTTCACGCTGGTACCGACTGCCAAAAGATGACAGCCCAATGATCGTTGCTATGAGCAGGAAAACCATAATGAGCTTGGAATTTTCAATGATGAACTCGAACATGAAGGCCCCTCACGCCATTGTTGCGACAGTTATCATTCGATAATCGGAAATTCCTAATCACCAGTTATTGAAAAAAACCGCGCCGTTAGGGCGCGGTTCCAGAGGGGGAACACTTTGGACCTGAATTACGCGCTTTGTGTTGCGGTTTTACAAGTAAATTCCCCGCAAATGATGCGAGGCAGCTGATGTTAGAGGTATGTTTTGCCATACCGCCGAAGCTCACTCAGCGCGAAGAGTGCAAGGCCGGTACTACTGCCCCTGTTCGGTTTCAAAACTGTTTAAGATTTTTCAGGCATCTTGATTGGGCGCTGGAAAGCGGCCCGGGCCTCCACTTCAGTGATCCCCCTGTTGGAGAGGCCCGGGCATCTGCGCTTAAAGCCGCCGTCAATGGGCGGCTTCTTTTTTGGCAAGCGGACAATCAAGTGGCGTGCCCAATTTCGACAATGCCCATTTAATGCGGTAAATATAAAGGATTAGCCCGATTATCTGTCGGGGAATGTCTGCCTGTGTCGGCTTCAAAAATCTGTTTTGGGACCAGAAGGTCGCAGGTTCGAATCCTGCTGCCCCGACCAATTCCACCGAGCGCTTCGGTTATATCGTTCTCGTCGCACAGCTGACGCTCCTTGTCGGCCCCCAGCGCATTGTCTCCGGGGCTGTCGTGTCTCGCGTGGCAACTCCTTCTAAGGACTTCTATATGGGCCTCGACGCCCAATAGCTGGCAGATCTCCCGGTCCAGAGCAGCACATGCGGCTAATACACGGGCCGGTCGCAGCGGCTCACAAAGGCCGCAATGCGCTCGATATTGTCTGCTTCCGCCAGAAACGGCGCGTGGCCTTGATCAGGCACCTCAAGCGTATCGAGCGCTACGCGACGCGCACGCATGGCCTCGACTGTCTCAGCCGAGAGAATGTCGGAGTTGGTGCCGCGGATTACCATCACCGGCAGCGCGCTGAGCGCGTCGAATTCCTTCCACAGAGAGGCAATGGGCCGCTCGGGCTCGACCCCTTCCATCGTTTTGGCGAGGTTGACGTCGTAGGTCGTGACTAGGCGGCCTTTTTCTTCCTTGAATGCGCGATGGGCGCTGGCGAGCCAATCGTCATGCCCCAGTTTCGGAAACTGCGCACTGAACAGCCGGCGCAGGATCTCGGCGCCTTCCTCAAAATTTCGTGGCTGCGGCAGCTTGCCGACGTAACTCTTGATGCGCATCAAGCCCTGCGGCTCGATCACCGGGCCAATGTCGTTGAGCACAACGCCGGCAATCGCAGTCGGCCGCACGGCGGCGAGCAGCATCGCAAGTATACCGCCGCGCGACGTGCCGACGAAGATGGCTGGCAAGGAGTCGAGTGCGGTGATGACGGCGATCACGTCGGCGAGCTCGATCTGGAGCGAATAGTTTCCCGGGTCACGGTCATAATGGGAAAGTCCGCGCCCGCGATAGTCGAGGGCGATCACGCGGCGAGGGTGGACGCCTTTATGCGTTAGTGCCGAGGCGAGCGCCTCGAAATCGGCAGCAGTGCGGGCGAGGCCGGGCAAGCACACCACGGGCGTGCCCTGTGCGCTGCCGCGGCCATAACAGCGGGCATGCAGGCGTAGTCCGTCGGGAGCGGAAATGAAGATACTGGAGACGCCGTTCTGCATGGCGCGTTTGTAGCATCGATGCTGCGACTATTCTAACGCGAAGCAACGCGTGGATGTGCGGAGCAAGTTCGCGCATGGCAGCCGGAAGGTAAATGCTCTCGAGGCGGCAAGACGGGCATCAATTCGCGCCGCCGCGCTTGAGGTCGGCCTCGATCAGCAATTTGCTGCTGCCGCCGAAACGTGCGCGGTAGACCTGCAAGTTCTCCATGATCCGCGCGACATAGTTGCGGGTCTCGGAGATCGGGATCCGCTCAACCCAATCGACCGGATCAACATTGGGGTCGCGTGGATCGCCATAGGCCGCGATCCATTGCCTCACGCGACCGCGCCCAGCATTGTAGCCGGCGAAGGTGAGGATGTAGGAGCCGTTGTAGCCGCTCAAAAGGTTGGACAGTTCGGCCGCACCCATCTGCATGTTGTAGACCGGGTCCTTCAGAAGGCGATCGCGGTTGTAGGCGACCTTGAATTTGGCTGCGGTATCGATGCCGGCTGCCGGCGTCACCTGCATCAGGCCCATCGCGTGGGCTGTCGAAACGACCTTCTGGTTGAAGCGGCTCTCCTGGCGCGCGATCGAATAGGCGACGGCTGCCTCGATCGGCGGGGCGATGGGCTGATAGTCAGGGAGGCCAACGGTCGGGTAGGCATAATAATCGAGCGGCAGTCCGCGCGAGTACGCAGATTCGCCGAGCAGCAGCATCGCGCGCCCGTCGCCTTGCTTGCCGGCAAGTTCGCCCAGGACGGCCACGCCGGCGATGTCGGTCGCACTTTCGCCAAGCTCAGCGTAGATCGAGGCCAGCATATCGCGCTCGCCAAGCGCGTAGAGGATCTCCGCCGCGCGCACGACTTCGAGATTGCTGAGAACGCTTTGCTCCTGCGGGGTAAAAGCCGGCGGTCCACGCAGGCCAAGATCCTTAAGGCCAAGCCTCGCCCGCGCCAGTTGGCCGTAATAGGTGGCAGTGTACTGCCCAGCCGTTTCATAGAAAGCTTTTGCCTGAGCCTGCTGGCCCATGGCCTCCGCCGTGCGGCCTTGCCAATAACCGCCGCGAGCAAGCGCGTGCGGGTTTTCCGTTCCTTCGACAATATGCGCGAAATGGCCGGCCGCCGTTTTCGGATCGCGCAGAAATCGTAGCGCCACCCAGCCGGCAGTGAAATGCGCGTCCACGCGATAGAAGCCGCGCATCGGCGGTGCGGCGTCGCGCGCCACACTATAGGCGGCGTACGCATCGCGCTCATCGAGCAGATTGCGCACCAGCAGACGCCGCTCCAGCCACCACTGGTCGAGATTGACCAGTGCCTCGGGATTCTTCGGCGCGGTGAGGATCAGCTTGCCGGCTTCTTCCGCCTTGTTGTTCTGGCGTAGCCATTGCACGCGCGCGAAGATATAGCCGGGGTCGCTCTGCGCCGCAGCTGGCACGGCATCGAGGAGTGCCTTGGCGTTGCCCGCCTTGCGCAGGACTGCCGCACGCGCACGCCCGATTGCAGGTTCGTTGCCGCCAAGCCTGTCGGCGGCGCGCTGGCCGGCTGCGACATCGTCGGCATAGAAACGTTGCTCCATACGCACCTTATGGTCGGCGGCACTAAGCATGTCCCCGAACATTTCGAGCACTCTTTTTTCGACTTCGGCGCTAAACTCGTCATTGCGCCAAGCATGGCGCACCAGCGCTGCCGCTCCCTCGCGATCGCCCTGCGCGAGCAAGGTGCGCGCCAGCATAAAGCGCCCTTTGGCGGTCGCCGGCTGTTGCTTGGCGAAGAAGGCGCGCACCATGGTGTCATCGACCCCGTCGTTCCACAGCGCGTTCTCGGCGCGGCGGCGGAACAGTGGGGAGTGCGGCCAGCTCGGATTGGCCTGCACGAAAGCAGCGTAGCGCTGGAAGGTCGGATTGGTGTTGTCGGAGCGCAGGATTACCCATTCGGCGAGCTTGCGCGCAACCGGATCGGAGATGCTCGCTGCGGCGGCATTGGCGTCCGCTTCCTTGCCCTTGCGGGACGCCTCGATGACGCGTTTCAACTCGGCGATATCGGCGGGCGAGGTAGTGGCCGTCGGTGCGATGGCAAAGGGCCCGGAGGTAGGTCGTGCGAGCGGCTTAAAAAAAGCCCGGCTTTCGAATATCGCGCCATGCAGGCCAACATTGGCCTGCGCGAAGGATGAGAGGCCAGCGTTGTGGGCCGGCGGGCGCTGCTGCGGGAGCGGCGTGGTCTTCGGTTGCGGGGCGGTGACAGTGACGGGTGCGGCCCTGGCGGTATTGATGGCCGGCCGCGGGCGCGGCAATGGAACATTTTTTACGGTGGCCGATAGCACCTCGCCCCCGACCCCGCAGGTGGCCGCCATCGCCAAATAAATGCCTATGCGGCTGCGATTAGTCGCGTTCATCCAATCTTTTGCTCTCGGTCCCGGCGACCCCGACTCAGGCAAGGGTCGCAAACTCGCCTTGGCCCCCATTACGCCAATATCGTTGATGAAGGATATCGAAAATTTGGGGTGTTGGGACCCTAGGTGCGGAGAGGGGCAAAAACGGGGCAAGGCACTAACTATCACGCCAATTCATAGGCCCATTTAAGCGCGGGGCTTTCATCAGTGCCCCCGACCCGATATCTATGGGGCCTCAGTCTGGATCCGTGAGGAGAAGTCGTGCCATGACCGCCAAGACGAGCTTTCGAGGCTCTTTTACCGCGCTGGTCACGCCGTTCAAAAACGGTTCGGTCGACGAAAAGGCGTTCCGCGACATTGTGGATTGGCAAATCGCCGAGGGCACCAGCGGCTTGGTTCCGGTCGGAACCACCGGCGAGAGCCCGACGCTGTCGCAGGACGAGCACAAGCAGGTGGTGGAGTGGTGCATCGACCAGGCCAACGGGCGCGTGCCGATCATCGCTGGTGCTGGCTCCAATTCGACTGCCGAGGCCATCGAGCTGTCGCAGCATGCCGAAGAGGCGGGCGCCGATGCGGTCCTGATCGTTACCCCTTACTACAACAAACCGACGCAGGAAGGCCTCTATCAGCACTACAAGGTCATCAATGACGCCATCGGCATTCCGATCATCATTTACAACATCCCGGGCCGCTCGATCGTCGACATGTCGGTCGATACCATGGCGCGTCTCTATGAGCTGAAGAACATTGCCGGTGTGAAGGATGCGACCGCCAACATGACGCGCGTGTCGCAACAGCGCGCCGCTATGGGGCCGGACTTCAATCAGCTCTCGGGTGAGGACATCACGGCACTCGGCTTCATGGCGCATGGGGGCCATGGCTGCATCTCCGTGACATCGAACGTAGCGCCGCGGCTATGTGCTGAATTCCAGGCGGCTTGTCTGAAGGGAAATTTTGCAGCCGCGCTCAAGGTGCAGGACAAGCTGACGCCGCTACATATCAATCTGTTCGTGGAAACAAGCCCGGCGCCGATCAAGTATGGCATGTCGCTGATCGGTAAGTGCGCCAACACAGTGAGGCTGCCAATGGTGCCGGCGAGCGAGAAGGCGCAGACCGCTGTGCGCCAAGCGATGGTGCACGCCGGCCTGATCAACTAGCGTATGATCCCGAGAACCGGTTTTCGGACGAGATCATGCACAACCAAAACTGAACGTCATGCTGGCCGAGTTCCAAAAGTTTGCGCTACGTGGAAATGTAGTTGATCTCGCCATTGGCGTGATCATCGGCGCTGCCTTCTCGTCCATCGTGAATTCGTTGGTCGGCGACGTCATCATGCCGGTGGTGGGCGCGATTATTGGTGGCATCGATTTCTCAAACTATTACCTCCCGCTATCCTCGAAGGTTACGGCCACGACTCTGGTCGACGCAAAAAAGCAAGGCGCCGTATTAGCTTGGGGAAATTTTCTCACTATCACGCTTAACTTCATCATTATCGCCTTTGTGTTGTTCCTGGTAATTCGCGGGATCAACCGGCTTTCGCATAAGGAAGCGGAGAAGCCGTCGCCACTGTCGAAGACCGAAGAGCTTCTCACAGAGATCCGCGACCAGCTCAAATCGCGCTGAACGCGAACCGCAAGCCCATGGCCGCAACACCCGAGCGCCGCTTCAAGGTGGTCGCCGACAATCGCAAGGCGCGCTTCAACTACGAGATCGGCGATACATTCGAAGCCGGCATCGTGCTTACCGGCAGCGAAGTGAAATCGTTGCGGGCCGGAAAGGCCACGATCGCCGAATCCTATGCCGACGCGCGCGGGGGCGAGCTCTGGCTGATCAACTCGAATATTCCGGAATACCTCCAGGCCAGCCGGTTCAACCATGCGCCAAAGCGGGCGCGCAAATTGCTGCTGCAAAAGCGGGAGATCAACCGGCTGGTTGGGGCGGTCGAGCGCGAAGGCATGACGATCGTGCCATTGAAGCTTTATTTTAACGAGAAAGGTCGCGCGAAGATCGAGATTGCGCTCGCCCGCGGCAAGAAGCTGCACGACAAGCGCGAGACGTTGAAGAAACGCTCCTGGGAACGTGAGCGCGGGCGGCTGATGCGAGTGAAGGGGTAATGTATGGCCCCGAAGAGGGGGCGGCGCAGACTGAAGACGCGGAGACTAAACGACGACGAGCGGCGCATCTTTACGGTCGGATCCGCCGCAAGCTTGGCACCGCTCGGTCAAGCAGTAGCTACTGGATCACGCCGCAGGCGATGCGGCCACCGGCATCGCCGGTCGGATCGGTCTTGTAGTCGTCCTTGCCAGCATGGATCACGACTGCCGAGCCATCGGCATCGAACACTGAATTCGGCTTGTCCTTGTCGAGGGTGATATCGGCATTTACAACCTCGACCGTAAGTTCGCCGCTTGCCGGAATATGCAGGTTCGGCATGTCGCCAGCGTGGTGACCATCGACCACCATCATGCCGTGTTTCTTGCCTGCTGGATTGAAATGCCCACCCGCGGTGGTGAAAGGCGGCTCGCACTTACCGACCGTATGGACGTGAAAAGCGTGCTCGCCCGCCGGCAAACCTTTGACCGAAAGATTAATCAACACGCCGGACGGAGTTTGCGTCAGTTGCGCCGTACCGACGTCCTTGCCGTCGGTGCTTTTGAATGCGGCACTCGCGCTCTGTGCGGCCGCCGGCACCGATGCAATGGCCAGCAGCATCGGGAAAGCAATGCCAATCTTGACGAGTTGCGTGGTTTTCATGCTCGCCCCATACGTTTCCCTATAGTTACCAAGCATATAATATTTGGCGCCCGTCTCTACGTCCGAGCGATCACGGTACCGTGACAATGTGCTTCAGGGATTACAGCTATGCCGTCAACCAAACTCGACCACTGCGTGATCCATGTTTCCGATTGGGCCCGCTCCAACAAGTTCTACAATGAGGTGATGGGCGCCGAACTCGTGCAACGGCCGGCGGGTTGGGCTTATCGGTTTGGCGACAAGCAGCTCAATGTGCATGGGCCGGGCGTAAAACCGGCAGAAGTAGCGCGCTTGCCAGTGCAGCCTGGCAATAGCGATTTGTGTTTCGAATGGCAAGGGCCCATCGAAGGCGCGATTTCACATCTGAAAGAACATGGCATTGCCGTCGAACGCGGACCAATGCAACGTTTTGGAGCAAAGGGGCCGGGCACGTCGGTCTACTTTCGCGATCCCGACGGCTCGCTCATGGAATTCATGAGCTATAGTGACACGAAATGACCGAAGCGCCGGGCATACATAATCCGCAATTTCTGCCGCCGGGAATTCCAGTGCCGCAGGACGACGGCGCTGCCCGCCATCTGGCCGGCATGAATTTGCCCGACCTGACGCTGCCGGCGACCGACAGCGCGCCCATTAACCTGTCGAGGCTCAAGGGTCGCACAGTCGTCTATGTTTATCCGCGGACTGGGGTGCCGGGCGTTGACCCGCCCGATGGATGGGATCAGATCCCCGGCGCGCGAGGGTGCACGCCGCAATCGTGCTCATTCCGCGATCATTTTGACGAGCTCAAGCGGCTCGGGGTGGCTCAACTGTATGGACTCTCCACCCAAGACACCGCTTACCAGCAGGAGGCGGCCACGCGTCTGAATTTGCCGTTTGCAATTTTGTCGGATGAAAAGCTGGCACTGACCAAATCGCTTAAGCTGCCAACATTTTCCGTTGCCGGAATGACTCTGCTCAAGCGCATGGCACTTGTCATTGACGACGGCACGATCACGAAGGCGTTCTATCCGGTCTTTCCGCCCGACAAGAACGCCGAGGAAGTGATCGCCTGGCTTCAAGCATCGAGATAGCGGCGCACTGTCGCAAATACTCTGTGAAACATCTCGGGCGTAAGCACGCGTGTGTTCGTGTTGTAGCGAGAGCAGTGATAGCTGCAGAACAGGGCAATAGGGCCGAGCTGGTGTGTCCTGCCGTGCCCGAACGCGACATCCGACAGTTTGCCTCGGAGCGCGCGCACGATGCTCTCATGCGCTATACGGCCGAGGGCAACTATGGCCTGCAGTTTTTTCATCTCGTCCACTGTCGGCACAAGAAAATCACGGCAGTTTTTTATTTCCTCCGGCGTCGGCTTGTTTTCCGGCGGCACGCAGCGCACCGCGTTGGTGATCCGGCAGTCGACCAGCTCAAGTCCATCGTCGGGATGTGCACCATAGTCGCCGCGCGCAAAGCCGAACTTGACGAGCGTGTCGTAAAGCAAAACGCCGGCATAGTCGCCAGTGAATGGACGGCCGGTTCGATTGGCGCCTTGCAAGCCGGGCGCGAGGCCGACGATCAACAGGCGTGCGTCAATGGGACCAAAGGAGGGGACTGGCGCATTGAACCAGGTTGGCTCTTTGGCACGCCAGGTTTTACGGAACGCAGCGAGCCGCGGGCAGCGCAGGCAGTCGCGCCCAGGCTTGCCGTCAGCCTCAGCCATAGGACACCGCTATTCGAAAGACTCTTCGTCGTCCTCTTCCGCACCGACGCTGGCGGGCGCGGTGGCCCGCTGCGGCGTCGGTGGGCGTTGCAGGAATTGCGGCGTGTGCTGCGACGATTCGCGATCGTCGCGCGAACCCCGCGCTTCGCGCGCAGTCCGCTCGGCCGGATCGCGTCCGATCTTGGACTGTAGCGTCACGATATCGACGAAAACGTCGGCCTGGCGGCGCAATTCATCCGCCACCATCGGCGGCTGAGTGGAGACAGTTGAAACGACGGTGACACGCACACCTTTGCGCTGTACGGCTTCGATCAGCGAACGGAAATCGCCATCGCCGGAGAACAGCACCATGTGATCGATCGTGCCCGCTATTTCCATGGCATCGACGGCAAGCTCGATATCCATGTTTCCCTTGACTTTGCGCCTTCCGGTCTGATCGACGAATTCCTTCGTCGCCTTGGTGACGACCGCGTAGCCATTGTAGTCAAGCCAATCGATCAGCGGGCGGATCGAGGAGTATTCCTGATCTTCAATCACAGCAGTGTAATAGAACGCGCGCAGGAGATAGCCGCGCGATTGAAACTCACGAAGCAGACGCTTGTAATCGATATCGAAGCCGAGAGATTTCGCGGTCGCGTAAAGATTGGCTCCATCAATGAATAAAGCGATTTTTTCGCCGGGCACGGTCATGGGTTTTTCTCACAATTCACTACGGGTTACGTCGGGATCCTGACCGATGCGTAACGCGAAAAGCCTCGCGCGATCTAGGACCATTGTTAACAGGGCATGTGGCATCCCCGATCAATTGAGCTGCCATCTGCGAAATTATGCCGTGCCGACAAAATCCAATGCGATCGGCCTGCTAGCGCTCTTGCAAGTGTCGAGTAACAGACGGTTGCGGCTAAACCAAGACAAAAAAGCTTGAAATTCCATGCGCCAGAGGATACCTAGCAGGTGAATTCAGGACAAGTTCCAGCAGATGGAGTGACGAGCCTATGGCCCGTGTCACCGTAGAAGATTGTATCGACAAGGTTGAGAATCGCTTTGATCTCGTTCTGCTGGCGAGTCACCGTGCGCGGATGATTTCATCCGGTTCGCAGATTACCATCGAGCGCGACAACGATAAAAATCCTGTTGTTGCGTTGCGTGAGATTGCAGAAACCACCGTTTCGCCGGGAGACCTCAAGGAAGACCTCATTCATAGCCTGCAGAAATATGTCGAAGTCGATGAGCCCGAGCCAGAAGTGCCGCTGATTGGTGCGGGCGCAGGCGCCAGCGTCGATTCCGACGATACTGAGGTAACAGCAGACCGCATGACCGAGGAAGAGCTGCTCAAAGGCCTCGAAGGCCTGGCCCCCCCCGAGGAGCCGCCCGAAGAGGACGCCGAATAGTCCTTACGCTTTGGCATTAATTCTACGTAACGGCCCGGCCAAAAGCCGGGCCTTCGGCTATTTATCAACTAGTCGGGCAAAGCCTTGCCGCTGCGATGAACCCGCGTGATATCTTGAAGTGGTATCATTAGGGCGGCTGCGAGGCATCAGATATGGCGCATACGCGCTCGAACCTTCCGCGCATGCAAAAGCAGGCCCCGATCCGGGGCCCGCGCTCGCCGGCTGTTGCCGCAACGGCGCAAGCTATCGAAAAGCCGTCCCAATCGCGAAAGCCGCCAATGATGCGGCAGTACGACCTGATTGAGCGGGTGCGGCGTTATAATCCAAACACGAACGAGGCGCTGCTCAATCGAGCTTATGTCTACGCCATGAAGGCCCACGGGGAGCAGCGGCGCGCTTCCGGCGCTCCATATTTCTCGCATCCGATCGAGGTAGCCGCCATCCTCACCGACCTTAAGCTCGACGATGCCACCATCGCCGCCGCGCTTCTGCACGACACCATCGAGGATACGGAGGCTACTCGCGCCGAGATCGACAGCCTCTTCGGACACGACATTGGCAGGTTGGTGGAGGGTCTGACCAAGCTAAAAAAACTCGACTTGGTTACCAAAGAAGCCAAGCAGGCAGAAAATCTCCGCAAGCTGCTCCTGGCGATTGCCGATGACGTGCGCGTGCTGCTGATCAAGCTCGCTGATCGCCTGCACAATATGCGCACGCTTGAGTATATGCCGCCCGAAGCCCGCCGGCGTGCCGCCGAAGAGACCCTCGAAATCTACGCGCCTCTTGCCGGCCGCATGGGCATGCATGAGATGCGTGAGGAGCTCGACGATCTGGCATTCCGCGAACTGTATCCAGAGGCTTACGAGGTGGTGACAGCGCGGCTCAACGCGCTGACCGAGCGTAGCAAGCTGTTGATCTCGGAGATCGAAAAGCAGCTCACCAAAAAACTCGCCGATCGCGGCATCGAGGCGCGTGTCGTCGGACGTCGCAAGCGCGCCTATTCGATCTGGCGCAAGATGGAACGCAAATCGGTGGGCTTCGAGCAGCTGTCCGATATTTTCGGTTTCCGTGTTGTCGTAAAAACCTTGGGCGACTGCTACCAGGCGCTTGGCGTTGTGCACAGCACGTGGCCTATGGTACCGGGCCGCTTCAAGGATTACATCTCAACGCCAAAAGGGAACGATTATCGCTCGATTCACACGACAGTGATCGGTCCCAGCAAGCAGCGTGTCGAACTGCAGATCCGCACCGTCGCGATGCACGAGATTGCTGAATACGGCATCGCCGCACACGTTCTCTACAAAGACAATCTTGGCTCGCCGACCGAACTGCTTTCGCGGGAATCGACCGCCTATGCCTGGCTGCGCCGCACGATTGAGCTGTTGGCGGAAGGTTCGAACCCAGAAGAATTCCTCGAGCACACCAAGCTCGAACTATTCCACGATCAGGTATTTTGTTTCACGCCCAAAGGCAAGCTGATCGCGCTGCCACGCAATGCGACGCCGATCGACTTTGCTTATGCGGTGCATACCGATGTCGGCAATACTGCGGTGGGCTGCAAGATCAACGGACAGATTGCGCCCCTCACGTCCGAACTCCTCAACGGCGATGAGGTCGAGATTTCAACGTCGAAAGCACAAATGGCGCCGCCGGCAGCCTGGGAATCGATCGTTGTTACCGGCAAGGCGCGCGCATCAATTCGGCGCGCAACCCGTGTCGCTGTGCGCAGGCAGTATGCGGGGCTTGGCCGCCGCATCGTCGAGCGGCTCTTCCAACGCGCCAAGATTGCCTATTCGGACGAAAATCTCACGGGAGCATTGCCCCGGCTCGCGCGCGCATCGATCGATGAAGTGATGGCGGCGGTGGGGCGAAGCGAACTGAAGGCTTCTGACGTCGCCCGCGCAATGTATCCCGACTACAAGGAAGAGCGTGCCGCCGCTATGGCCGCAAAGCCAAAATCGGAAAGCGGTTGGTTCGGCCTGAAGAAACTCACCTCAGTCAAGTTCAAGGTACCCGACAATGCGGTGGGGCCGGCGATTCCGATCCGCGGCATCAATGGCGACTTGCCGGTGCGTTTCGCGCCAGACGGAGGCGCGGTACCAGGCGACCGCATCGTGGGCATTCTCACGCCTGGCGAGGGCATCACTATTTATCCAATTCAGTCGCCGGCTCTCAGCGAATTCGAGGACAAGCCCGAACGGTGGCTTGATGTGCGCTGGGATGAGGAGGAGCAGGCCCCTCGGCGTTTTCCTGCGCGCATCGAGGTGCAATCCGTTAACGAGCCGGGGTCTCTCGCACAAATCGCGCAGGTCATCGCAGAGCATGACGGCAATATTGATAACATTCGCATGACGCGACGAGCACCTGATTTTACCGATGTCGTGATCGACCTTGAGGTTTACGACCTCAAACATCTCACCGCCATCCTCGCGCAATTGCGCGCCAAATCTGTGGTGGCGAAAGCGGAACGCGTGAACGGCTAGCGCAGCGCATGAACCGTCTCCGCCTTGGCGTTAATGTCGATCACATCGCCACTATCCGCAATGCCCGCGGTGGGCGCCATCCGGATCCGGTGCGCGCTGCCAAGCTTGCGATCTCGGCCGGCTGCGATGGGATTACCGCACACCTTCGCGAAGATCGTCGCCACATTCGCGACGACGATATTGCTCGCCTGAAAGCGGAAATCGACAAGCCGTTCAATTTTGAGATGGCAGCGACCACGGAAATGGTCGGCATTGCGCTCAAGACTAGACCACACGCGGTCTGTCTGGTGCCCGAAAAACGCACAGAAAGGACCACCGAAGGTGGGCTCGATGCCGTCAAGCAGCGCGCGCAACTTGGCCCTATCGTTCGTGAACTCAAGCACGCCGGCAGCCGTGTTTCCCTTTTTATCGGAGCAGCGCCAGAGCAGATCGAAATGGCGGCGGAACTGGGCGCGCCCGTGATTGAAATCCACACGGGTTGCTGGTGTGACGCATTAACGGAAGGGCGAAGCAGTGAAGCCAAGGCCGAGTGGCAGCTCATCCGTGACGGAGCGTTGCTCGCCGCAAGTATCGGCCTTGAAGTTCATGCGGGCCACGGTCTCGACTATGGGACGGCGGAGATGATCGCGGCGCTGCCGCAAGTGGTTGAGCTCAACATCGGCCACTTCCTGATTGGTGAGGCGGTGTTCGAGGGATTGGCCGAAACTGTGAAGTTCATGCGAGCGGCGATGGACCGTGGCCGTAAGAAAGCGTCACCCTCATGATTATTGGGCTCGGCTCTGACATCGTGGACGTACGAAGGATTGCCGATGTGATCGAGCGCCATGGCGAACGTTTCCTTGGTCGCATCTTCACGACAACCGAGCGTGCCAAGGCCGAACAACGCGCAAATACCTTTGAGACATACGCCAAGCGTTTTGCTGCCAAGGAAGCTTGTGCCAAAGCCCTCGGTACGGGACTGCGGCGCGGGGTCTTCTGGCGAGACATGGGTGTGGTCAATCTTGCGGGCGGGCGGCCTACGATGAAGCTGACCGGTGGCGCCCTCACGCGGCTGCAGGCGATCACGCCTCCCGGGTTCGAAGCCAGGATCGACGTTTCGCTGACCGACGAAGGGCCAACCGCTCAGGCCATCGTCATTATTTCCGCGGTGCCCGCATCGACAGTACGAGTTTCAAGTTGAAAACAGGAACCTCAGTCCGACCAGGAGTTTGTCTTGTAGCTTGGGTCTTGTTGATTGCCTGCCGGGGTGCCAGCCGCTACAAGGTCGCCGGGGAGCGCGCGCCGTTTGGCGGGACGAAAGGCCGATGAGTGTGACATCTGGAACAAAACGAAAAGAAGGCGGTATTGCCGAAACAATACGCGTCATCATTCACGCGCTGATCATTGCGCTGGTGATCCGCACCTTCCTGTTTCAACCGTTCAATATTCCCTCCGGCTCCATGAAAGCGACGCTGCTCGTCGGCGACTATCTGTTCGTTTCTAAATACAGCTACGGTTACAGCAAATATTCACTGCCGTTGTCACCGCCACTGTTTTCTGGCCGCATTCCAGGTGATTGGCTGCCGCAACGTGGCGACGTGGTGGTGTTCCGCCTGCCGAAAGATCCTTCGACCGATTACATCAAGCGGGTGATTGGTTTGCCTGGTGACAAAATTCAGGTCATCGACGGCGTCGTCAACATCAACGGTGCGGCGGTCAAGCGCGAACGCGCATCCGATTTCGTCGAAACGGAAGAGGGCACGCGGGATGCGCCGGTTAAGCGCTGGAAGGAAACGCTGCCAAATGGCGTGACGTACTATGTGCTGGATCTGGTGGATAATGGATTTGCTGACAACACCCAGGTCTATACGGTGCCTCCTGACCACTATTTCATGATGGGCGACAACCGCGACAACTCGACCGACAGCCGATTCAGCCAGGTGGGAATGGTGCCGTTCGAAAATATCGTGGGTAAAGCTCAGATCATCTTCTTCTCCGTGTTTGAAGGCGAGCGCGCCTGGCAATTCTGGCGCTGGCCCGTGTCGGTGCGTTGGAGCAGGCTGTTCACGATCGTCAAATGAGCCGCAAGGCCAAGGATAGGACGACGCTCGAAAGCAGGATCGGCTACAAATTTGCCGATAAGGACTTGCTCGAACGCGCGCTCACGCACATTTCCGCGCTGTCGGGAGGCAATCGTGCGGCCAGCTATCAACGGCTGGAATTTCTCGGCGATCATGTGCTTGGCCTTGTTATCTCCGATATGCTGTACCGCGCGTTTCCAAAAGCGAACGAAGGTGAACTGTCGCGGAGGCTTGCTGATCTTGTACGCAAGGAGACCTGCGCCGAGGTGGCGCGCGCGATGGACCTCGGGCCTGCGCTCAAGCTCGGCAATTCGGAATCGCATGCGGGAGGGCGGAGACGCACCACTATTCTCGCGGACGTCTGCGAGGCACTGGTCGGCGCTGCATTTCTTGACGGTGGGTATAGGGCGGCGGAGGAGTTGATCGTACGCTTTTGGAAAGAGCGGATGCTCAAGCCGCTGCGTCCGCTACGCGATCCAAAAACCATTTTGCAAGAATGGGCGCAGGCACGCGGGCTTCCGACGCCGGCCTACCGTGAACTGGCGCGCACCGGCCCCCATCATGATCCGGAATTCCGTGTTGCCGTTGTGTTACCCGATCGGCCGCCGGCGGAAGGGCTCGGAAACTCCAAACGCGCTGCCGAACAGGCGGCCGCTGCCGCCATGCTCACACGCGTCGGCGTGTCGGCGGACAAGCTTGATGACTGATGCCCACACGCAAAGCAGCGACACAAGCTGTGGCTTCATCGCCCTAATCGGCGCGCCCAATACCGGCAAGTCGACGCTTCTTAACGCGTTGGTCGGCTCCAAAGTCAGCATCATCTCGCACAAGGTGCAGACGACCCGCGCGCTGATCCGCGGCATCGCGGTCGCGGGCCGGGCACAACTTATTTTCGTCGATACTCCCGGCATTTTCTCGCCGCGCAGACGTCTCGACCGCGCCATGGTGACGACGGCATGGAGTGGCGCACACGAGGCCGATCTCGTCGGTGTACTCATTGATGCGCGTAAAGGTCTCGACGAAGAGGCTGAAGATATTCTAGGGCGGCTCATAGAAGTTAAGGCGCCAAAGCTGCTCATCCTCAACAAGATTGATGTGGTGGCAAAAGAAGCACTGCTGAGCATGGCAAAAATCGCCAATGAGATGGCAAAATTTGAAACGACATTCATGATTTCGGCCTTGACGGGCGACGGCGTCGCCGATCTCAAAGCTTGGCTGGCGCAACGTGTTCCTCCGGGGTCGTGGCACTATCCGGCTGACCAAATATCCGACGCGCCGATCCGCCAACTCGCCGCCGAGATCACACGTGAAAAGCTTTTTGAGCGGCTCCGCCAGGAATTGCCTTACCACTCGACGGTGGAGACCGAGGCCTGGAAGGAACTGCGCGGCGGTGACATCCGTATTGAGCAAACGATCTACGTGGAACGCGAAAGCCAGCGCAAGATTGTGCTTGGCAAGGGCGGGCAAACCATAAAGGCAATCGGCGAAGCCGCGCGCAATGAGATTGCCCAGATCACTGAAGCCAAGGTGCACCTGTTCCTGTTTGTGAAGGTGCGCGAAGGCTGGGGCGAAGATCCGGAACGCTACCGAGCGATGGGGCTGGAGTTTCCGAAAGAGTGATTTTTTTCGTTGTTCCAGGACGGCGCGCCGTGATTTTTTCTGATTCGGGGAGTATGCAATTCGGGAATGCAATGGATCGATGAAGGCATAGTGCTCGGAGCCAGGCGTCATGGGGAGGCGAATGCCATCCTCGAATTAATGACGCGCGAGCATGGTCGTCATCTCGGCCTTGTGCGCGGCGGCTTCGGCTCGCGGCTCAAACCAGTCCTGCAACCAGGCAATAGCGTAAGCGCGGCCTGGCGCGCCCGGCTCGACGAACACCTGGGCAACTATACGGTTGAGGGCTTGCGTTTGCGTGCGGCGAATTTTTTTTCTGCAGCCCACGCGATCTATGGCGTCACTCATCTCGCGACGCTGATGCGATTATTGCCCGAGCGCGACCCGCATGCCGGTCTCTACGAAGTACTTGATGAAATTCTAGGCCATCTCGATGACGCAGTGCTCGCCGCGCCGATGGTGGTGCGGTTTGAATTGCAGCTTTTGTCCGAGCTTGGTTTTGGACTTGATCTCGAGAAGTGCGTGGCGACCGGTAGTTCCGGCGACCTTATTTATGTGTCGCCAAAATCTGGCCGAGCGGTTTCGCGTTCCGCCGGCGAGCCATGGTCGGACAAAATGCTACGGCTGCCGGCATTTCTGCGCGAACCCGATGCTATGCCCATCGGCCGCGATCTGGCCGATGGGTTTGCGCTCACGGGCTATTTCCTGACGTGCCACGCGCTGGAGCCGCGCGGCCTCGGACTCTGCGATGAGCGCGCGCACTTCATCGCTGCGCTAAACCGCGCTCTGCCGAGCGTTGCCTAGCTCACCACCAGTAGCGCCGATAATACGGACGGCCGTAGTAGTAGGGGCCGCCACCGTAGTAATAGGGTCCGGGGGCGGTCCGCCAGCAGACACGGCGCCAGCCGCAGCCATACGGACCGCAACGCCATCGCGGCTGGCAGACTAAGGCGATGTCCTGGACCAGATTGGTGCCGTCAATTGCGGCCTGAATGCCGATCGGCGTCGTGACCGTCATGGCCTCGGCGCGATTCGGAACGAGTGACCCCCACCACAAGAATGGCGAGCGTCGCGACAGTTGCAAGAACAGTCCGGCGCATTTGCTACCTCCATCCCAATAAAACCCTGTGCCCGGACGCAGTCGTGTGTGAGATAAAACTGTCGAGGCTTCTAGGTTTACAAATAGTATCCTAAAAATTTGGGAGAATGGATGGCTATTGCGTTCATCGCTTGTTCATCGCCGGACAACCGACTAGCTATCGTGCATGGGAAAGAGACTGATTCCCCCCGATAAAGGCGAGGTTGAAGAGGTTGCCCTGCGCGAGGCGCTGGAGGAGCGCTATCTCGCCTACGCACTTTCCACAATCATGAACCGCGCGCTGCCCGATGCGCGCGACGGCCTCAAGCCGGTGCACCGGCGCATCCTTTACGGCATGCGGCTGCTGCGGCTCGACCCCGGGGCCGCTTTCAAGAAGTCGGCCAAGGTGGTCGGCGACGTGATGGGCAATTTCCACCCGCACGGCGATCAGGCGATCTACGACGCGCTGGTGCGGCTCGCGCAAGACTTCGCGCAGCGCTATCCGCTCGTGGACGGGCAGGGCAATTTCGGCAACGTCGACGGCGATAACGCTGCCGCCATGCGTTACACCGAGGCGCGTCTGACCGAAGTAGCGCGGCTGCTGATCGACGGCATCGACGAGGATACCGTCGATTTTCGCGCCACATATGACGGCACAAACGAAGAGCCGGTCGTCCTGCCGGCAGCCTTTCCCAATCTGCTCGCCAACGGTTCGCAGGGCATTGCGGTCGGCATGGCCACTTCGATCCCGCCGCACAACGCCGCCGAGCTGTGTGATGCTGCGCTGTTTCTGATCGACAATCCGAAAGCGCGCAGCCGCACGCTCCTCAAATTCGTCAAGGGCCCCGACTTCCCAACTGGTGGGATTATCGTTGATACGCCGGAAACGATTGCCGAAGCATACAACACCGGCCGCGGTTCGTTCCGCGTGCGCGCGCGATGGAAACAGGAGGACACTGGCCGCGGCACCTACGTGATCGTCATCAGCGAAATTCCGTGGCTGGTGCAGAAATCGCGTCTGGTGGAGAAGCTCGCCGAGCTGATCAACGAAAAGAAACTGCCGCTGGTCGCCGACGTGCGCGATGAATCGGCCGAGGACATCCGTCTGGTGATCGAGCCCCGATCGCGTTCGGTCGACGCTGAGCTGATGATGGAATCGCTGTTCAAGCTCACCGAGCTCGAGACCCGGATTCCGCTCAACATGAACGTGCTGGTGAAAGGCCGCATCCCGCAGGTGCTCGGCCTCACCGAAGCATTGCGTGAATGGCTTGACCACCGGCGTGAAGTGTTGCTGCGGCGCTCCAAGCACCGGCTGACGGAGATCGAGCATCGCCTGGAAGTGCTGGGTGGTTACTTGGTTGCCTACCTCAACCTCGACAAGGTGATCAAGATTATCCGCAAGGAGGACGAGCCAAAGCCCGTCCTTATGAAGACCTTCAAGCTCAGCGATGTACAGGCCGACGCCATCCTCAACATGCGCCTGCGCAACCTGCGCAAACTTGAAGAAATGGAAATCCGCGCCGAGGACAAGGCGCTGCGTGAAGAGCGCACCAAGCTCAAATCGCTGATCGGTTCGACCCCACAACAGTGGAAGACAATTTCGGCTCAGATCAAGGAGCTAAAGAACACTTTCGGCCCGAAGACCGATCTCGGCCGCCGCCGCACCACCTTCGGCATCGCGCCGGCACACGACGAAGCAGCGATCGAAGAGGCGATGGTCGTGCGCGAGCCGATCACCGTCGTCGTGTCTGAGAAGGGCTGGATTCGTGCATTGCGTGGTCATGTCAGCGATTTCTCAGGCGTGACCTTCAAGACCGGCGACGAACTCAAATTTGCGTTCCCGACCGAGACCACAGCCAAAATCCTGATCTTTGGCGGCAACGGAAAGTTCTACACCATAGAGGCTTCGAAACTGCCGGGCGGCCGCGGCCATGGCGAGCCGGTTCGGCTCTATTTCGATCTTGAGCAGGATGCCGACGTGGTGGCGGCGCTCGCTTATCAGGGGGGACGCAAGTTTCTGGTGGCGGGCTACGGCGGCAATGGCTTCGTGGTGGCGGAGGACGAATGTCTCGGCACCACGCGCAAGGGCAAGCAGGTGCTCAATCTCAAGGCACCAGATAAAGCCTGCGCCATGACCACGGTTGACGGTGAACTGGTGGCGGCGATTGGTGAAAACCGCAAGATGTTGATTTTTGCGCTCAACCAGGTGCCCGAAATGGGCCGGGGGCGCGGCGTGCGGCTGCAGCGCTACAGGGAAAAGGGACTTTCCGACGTCACCACGTTCAAGGCAGACGACGGGCTCTCCTGGATCGACACAGCTGGTCGCAGCTTTACGCTGCCGATGAAAGAGCTCAAGGACTGGCGCGGCAATCGCTCCGATGCCGGCCGCATCGCGCCAAAGGGCTTCCCGAAGAACAACAAGTTCCGCAATCTGCCGGCTGGCGGGAAAGCCGGCGAGGACTAGAGCGTCAGTTCGCCACAAACAGCAGCGAGCGTTCCAAGCGGTGCGGCCGAAGCCGAGCTTTTCGTGTTTGGTTCAGCGGCAACACGGGGCTGGGTAGAAGTTCCGCAAAATGCAATTGCAAATTATTCGCAACTAGGTATGTTTAGTACGGAAATCTGAGGCTTTTTGCGGTTCCAGAACGGACGCGACCGTGCGCTCACCTGCAAAGACCAAAGCGGCCGGGTGGCGGCGCGAGCGCGGCCGCCCGCCGTTGGCGGAAGTGTTCGGGTCCGTTGCCACGCGGCCGACCGGCTCTCTCGGCAAGAAGCTCATTGCCTTCCTCGGTCCCGGCTACCTAGTCGCCGTCGGTTACATGGATCCCGGCAACTGGGCGACGTCGCTCGCGGGCGGGTCGAAGTTCGGCTACGCGTTGCTCACCGTCGCGCTGCTTTCCAACCTAATGGCGATCCTGCTGCAGGCGCTATGCGCGCGACTCGGCATCGGGGCGGGACGTGATCTTGCCCAAGCCTGCCGCGACGCATTTCCGCGCGCGGTGTCGGGGCCCTTGTGGGTGCTGACCGAGATCGCGATTTGCGCAACCGATCTTGCCGAAGTGATCGGCACTGCGATCGGCCTGAATCTGCTGTTTGGCATTCCGCTCGAGATCGGCGTGCTGATCACGGCTCTCGACGTATTTCTGATCCTGTGGATGCAAAATCTCGGTTTCCGCTGGATCGAGGCATTCATTGTCACGCTGATGGGCGTGATCGCACTCTGCTTCATCGTGCAGATTGCGATGGCCGATCCCAACTGGGGCGCTGTGATCCGGGGTTTTGCGCCCACCACTGAGATCGTGCGTAACCCTGACATGCTCTATCTAGCAATTGGCATCATCGGTGCGACGGTGATGCCGCACAATCTCTATCTGCATTCGGGCGTGGTGCAGACGCGCCGTTTCGGCGACAGCGTCGAAGACCGGCGTGAAGCGATAAAGCTTGCAACAATTGATTCTACGATCGCGCTGATGTTTGCACTGACCATCAATGCCGCGATTCTAATCCTCGCTGCCGCAACTTTTAATAAAGCGGGAAGAACCGATGTTGCGGAGCTCGACCAAGCGCATGCGTTCCTGGCTCCATTGCTCGGCTCCGCCATCGCGCCGACCCTGTTCGGTATTGCGCTATTGTGTTGCGGACTGAATTCCACTGTGACGGCGACGTTGTCCGGTCAGATTGTCATGGAGGGGTTTATCGATATTCGCCTTCCGGCCTGGGCGCGTCGCCTGACGACGCGGGCGATTGCCATTACTCCGGCGGCAATCGTGACCATTTGGTATGGCGAAGCTGGAACGGCAAAGCTCCTAATTTTCAGTCAGGTCGTGCTTGGTATTGCGCTGCCGTTTTCCATCATCCCGCTGGTGATGTTCACCGCCGACCGGCGCAAGATGGGCGCACTTGCGGCGCCGATCTGGGTCACATTGCTGGCCACGCTCACGGCGGCATTGCTGATCGCACTCAATTTCAAGCTGCTGGCCGACCAATTAATCGGATAAAGGGCCGCTACTTTTCCACCCGGCTCCAGCCTGACGGCATCAAACGCTCTTGTGGCAAGAAGCGGCCTTTGTAATCCATCTTGCGCGAGCCGGGTACCCAATAGCCAAGATAGACGTAGGGCAGACCCATCCGGTTGGCGCGGTCTATGTGATCCAGGATCATAAAGGTACCGAGCGAGCGGTCGCCTTCGTCGGGATCGAAGAACGAATAGACCATCGATAGCCCGTCGCTGAGGACGTCCGTGAGTGCGACAGCCAGCATTTGCCCGGTGCCGCGTCCCTTGATGCCGGTGTCGGGACCGTGCCTCCGATACTCGATCAGGCGGGTGTCGACGTGACTGTCTTCGATCATCATGGCATAGTCGAGTACTGTCATGTCGGCCATGCCGCCGTCACGGTGGCGCGCGTCGAGATAGGCGCGGAACACCGAATATTGTTCGGATGTAGGGGCGGGCGAGCGCATATCGCCGACCATGTCGGCGTTGCGCTCGGCGATACGGCGCATATTGCGTGAAGGCTCAAAGTCCGCCGCTACCACGCGAACCGACACGCAGGCGCGACAACCTTCGCAGGCCGGGCGGTAAGCAATCGATTGGCTGCGGCGGAAACCGCCATGAGTGAGCAGGTCGTTAAGTTCGCGCGCTCGCTCGCCAACCAGATGAGTAAACACCTTGCGCTCCTCCTGTCCCTCCAAATAGGGGCACGGCGAAGGAGCCGTCAGATAGAATTGTGGTGTGTCGCGCGAATGCTGGGTCACTAATCAGGCCATCAATTCGATCATGCTGTGCGCTAGCATTACGCGCCGAATGCTCCCCGTCAAAGCCCTTTATCCAGGCCGAGCGCCCTGCATGGATGCTCGCAGCATCGAGGCGCGGGCGGGATTATTGATAATCACAGTCCCGAGAATGATGTCGTGCAATAGCCGGCAGCGCTCGTTGAAGAAGGCGACCAGCAGAACAAAGGGCGTGAAGAACGTGACCGTGAACCAGAAAGCGATAGCGTGCACGGCGCCGAGCACAAAGTAGGCGGGCGCGCCGTACCAGGTGCGCATTTCCAGGTCCATCACCCGCATCCCAACGGTGGCCGATGCCGGGCCGCCAAGGGTGGCGCCGAAATACACAATCGCCCAAACGACGGTCGCTGACGGCAGCAACCAATAGAGCGCAAAGCCGAGCCCCAGGGTGACGATTCCGAACGCGAAAATGAACATGGCCGCCAGCACCACCGGTACGGCAATAACAAGGAAATCGATGACGAAGGCGACGACGCGGCGCGCCAGTACGCCATCGAACAGTTCCGGCTGGGTCGCCGGATCATAAGCGTGAGGTTTGATGTCGATCGACATACCACCGTGCTTTTACGTATGTGGGCGCATTCCTTCGTTACCGAAATGGAGAAAGAATCGGTCGCGCGCAAGGGGCTTGCTGGCCACCCGGCGACCCCGGCTGGAACCGTTGCAGTCGTTGCGGCATGGTGCGGCGGCAGGGCCTGGAGCCAAAGCTTTGAGCGTTACTGTCGCCGATATCGAGGCCGCTCGCCGCGTGATCGAGGGCGCGGTCCTGCGTACCCCTATGCTACCGGCGCCGAAGCTATCCGCGCTTACCGGAGCTGAAGTTTACGTCAAATACGAAAATCTGCAGGTCACCAATTCATTCAAGGATCGCGGCGCGCTGGTGAAGCTTGCGTCGTTAAGTGAAATCGAACATAAGCGCGGAGTCATAACCATGTCGGCCGGCAATCATGCGCAGGCGGTGGCATATCATGCTGCACGACTTGGCGTTCCGGCGACGATCGTGATGCCGGTGACGACCCCCTTTGTGAAGGTGGCATCCACGCGCTCGCATGGCGCGGAAGTCGTGCTGCACGGGGAGTCGGTGGCGGAAGCGCAGGCGCACTGCGAGCAACTTCAGGAGCAGCGTGGCCTCGTGCTCATTCACCCCTACGACGATCCTTGCGTCATCGCCGGGCAAGGCACGATTGCACTCGAAATGTTGGAGGACGTGCCCGGCCTCGATATGATTGTGATCCCGATCGGAGGTGGCGGCCTCATAGCCGGCAATGCCATTGCCGCTCACGCGAGAAATTCGGCGATCGAACTCATTGGCGCCGAGGCCGCGCTCTATCCCTCAATCTGGAATGCGCTACGCGGAGAAAATCGGCCGCTCGGCGGGCCGACACTTGCCGAGGGCATTGCGGTCAAGAATGTCGGCAAGCTGGCTCTGCCGATTATCCGCGAATTGGTTGCAGAGATTATCCTGGTCGACGAAGCGCACCTCGAGCGCGCCGTGAACGCCTACCTGACGCTCCAAAAAGCCATGGCGGAAGGCGCCGGTGCCGCCGGCCTTGCCGCCATGCTGGCGAAAGCAGAACGGTTCAAGGGCAAGAAGGTCGCGCTGGTCCTCACTGGAGGCAATATCGACCCACGCGTTCTTGCCTCGATCATGGTGCGTGAGCTTGAACGCGAGAACAGGATTGTTTCGTTCCGCCTGACCATTCCGGATCGCCCAGGCGTGCTCGGGACTATTGCGACACGCATTGGCTCGCTCGGCGCCAACATTCTTGAAGTCGACCATCGCCGGCTCTTCCTCGATGTGCCTGCGAAAGGCGCCAAACTCGACGTGACCGTTGAAACGCGCGACGCGGCTCACGCCGAGCAGATTATGGCGGCATTCGCTGCCGACGGCTACTTGCCGGTGCGGATCGATCCGGGTGCGGCGATGGGTAGCCGCTCAGGCGGCTGAAGTTTGGGCCGGGAGTTCAGGGATCTGCAATTTGGTGACGACCGGGTCGGTCTTGTGGATCGCTGGAAGATTGATGCCGGCTTCGACGGCCTTGTAGCCGCGCTCGTCGAGAAAGGCGCGCGGCTGTTCGCGCTCGGCCTTGATCGATCCAACTAAGACGACTGGACGAGTTCGCTCGCTCGTCAGGAGCGCCTCTAATTCCATGTCAAGCTTAATTGCGCTAACCGCGGATCGCCCGCCAGATGCGCTCGGGCGTCGCCGGCATTTCGATATGGTTGACGCCGAATTCCGAGAGGGCATCGATCAAGGCATTGGTCACCGCCGGCAAGGCGCCGACGCATCCGGCCTCGCCCGCACCCTTGACGCCGAGCGGGTTGGTCTTGGTCGGCACCGGATTGCTCTCGACCTCTATGTCGCAGAAGTCGTGCGCGTGCGGCATCGCGTAGTCCATGAACGAAGCGGTGACGAGCTGTCCAGTGCCGTCGAAACGGATGTCCTCCATCAGCGCCTGTCCGGCGCCTTGGGCAATGCCGCCGTGGACCTGGCCGTGCAGAAGCAGGGGGTTAAGCACAGTGCCGAAATCGTCCACCACACTGTAGCGAGTGATGTCGACCTTGCCGGTCTCGCGGTCGATTTCCAGTTCGCAGATGTGGCAGCCATTCGGGTAGTTGTTAACTAATGCGTTGTAGACGGCGGTTGCAAACAACCCGGGCTCCATGCCTTTCGGCAGGTTGGCGAGATCCAGCGCGGCAACAGCGATTTCCTTGACCGATAGCGTGCGGTTGGTCTTGTTGGTGGAGAAAACGCCCTCGTCGAATTTCAGGTCGCCTTCTTCAACCTTGAGCATGTGCGCTGCAATCGCCCGAGCCTTGGTCACGACCTTTTCAGTTGCGAGACTGAATGCGGAACCGGCGAGTGTGGCCGAGCGCGAGCCACCGGTTCCCTCACCATAGAAAACCTGGTCAGTATCGCCTTGGATATATTGTGCATCGTTCGGATCGAGCCCGAGCCGGTCGCAGACCAATTGCTTGAATACGGTTTCATGCCCTTGGCCTTGCGAATTCGAGCCGGAGAACAGGATCACCGAACCCGAGCGGTCAAAGCGGACCTCCGCACCTTCCGTACTTGGCGCACCTGCGCGCTCGATGGTATTGGATAGACCAAAGCCCAACAATTTACCGCGCCTGCGTGCTTCAGCTTTGCGTGTCTTGAGCCCTTTGCGGTCTGCGAGTTCGAGCGCGAGATCCATGTTCTTCTCGAACTCCCCGCTATCGTAAGTGAATGTGAGTCCGGTCTTGAACGGCATGGCGGCCGGCGGCACGTAGTTGCGCCTCCGCAATTCGGCCGGATCCATGTTCATCTCGGCGGCGGCAAGATCAACCATACGTTCGATGACATAGGCCGCCTCGGGACGACCATTGCCGCGATAGGGCCGCATCGGATTGGTGTTGGAAAACACCGCGGTGATATCAACGTGGATCGCCGGTGTACGATAGACGCCGGCAAGCGTGCCGGCGTTGAGTACGAAGGCCGGCATCGCGTGCTGGAGATAGGCGCCGATGGCGGCAAAGGTTTTCACCCGCAGTGCGAGGAAGTGGCCGTCATCATCGAGCGCAAGTGCGGCTTCGGTGACATTGTCGCGCGCCTGCGCATCACTCAGGAAAGCTTCCGTGCGGGTGCTGATCCACTTCACTGGCCGGCCGATGAGCTTGGAGGCAAGCAGCACCAGCGGCGTTTCGTTGAAGATCGGCGATTTCATGCCAAAGCTGCCGCCGGTGTCGCCGGTAATGATGCGTATTTTGCTTTCCGGTACCTTCAGCACCTTAGCGAGTTCGGTGCGGGTCGGATGCGGGCGCTGCATCGGCGTGTAGACGGTGTAGCGGCCGTCTGTGGCGTTGTAGTCGCCAACCGCGCCGCGCGGTTCCATAGTGGCGGCTGTCACACGGTTGATGACGAAGCGGTGCTTCACAACGCGGGTTGCGCGCGCAAAGGCGGCATCAGTCGCGGCATTGTCACCAATCAGTTCAACAAAGCAGATATTGTTCGGACAGTCCTCCCATACCCGCGGTGCGTCGGGCTTGGGCGCTTCGGCGGTGGATGTGACTGAGGGTAGTTCTTCGTAGTCGATCACAATCATTTCGGCTGCGTCGAATGCCTGTGGCGTCGTCTCGGCTACGACGAAGGCAACATAATCACCGACCCAACGTACGCGATCTTCTGCAAGGACCGGGTAACGCGGTTTGTACATCGGCGTGCCATCGCGGCGCTTGAGTCCGCCGGGCACAGGCAAGTCGCCATAACCTGCGGCCTTCACGTCGGCCGCGGTGAGGATGGCCAGCACGCCGGGCGCCGCCATGGCGTCGGTAACGTCGATCGATCTAATTTTCGCGTGCGCATGCGGCGAGCGCAGCACTACTCCGTGCGCCATGCCAGGCAACTTAATGTCATCCACGTAGCGGCCGCCGCCACGGATAAGCCGTGGGTCTTCGAAACGCGACACGCCCTGTCCGACGGCGAATTCACCCATGGAGACGCAAACCTGTTGAATTCATTTGCCACCGGGCCGGTGGCCGGGAGGGAAGAGTGCCCTTGTCGCGTCAACCTGCTTTAAGTTTTTCCGCCATCCGCGGGGCGAAATAAGTCAACACACCGTCGCAGCCTGCGCGCTTGAATGCGATGAGGCTTTCGATCATGGCGCGCTCGCCGTTCAGCCAGCCGTTCTGCGCTGCCGCTATGATCATCGCGTATTCACCCGACACCTGATAGGCGAAGGTCGGCATGCCGAACGTTTCTTTCACGCGCTGGACGATGTCGAGATAAGGCAAGCCAGGCTTGACCATGATCATGTCGGCGCCTTCCTCGATATCGAGCGCGACTTCGCGCAACGCCTCATCAGAATTGCCCGGGTCCATCTGGTAGGTGCGCTTGTCGCCGGTCAGCGTCTTGGCCGAGCCGACCGCATCGCGGAATGGACCGTAGAAAGCGGACGCGTATTTCGCGGCATATGACATGATCGATACGTCGGTGAAATTGGCCGCATCGAGCGCCTTGCGGATCGCGCCGACGCGCCCATCCATCATATCGGACGGCGCGATGATGTCGCAGCCGGCATCCGCCTGCACGAGCGCCTGTTTGGTGAGCACCGCGACGGTCTCGTCGTTGAGAATGACGCCATCGCGGATGAGGCCGTCGTGGCCGTGGCTGGTGAAGGGATCGAGCGCCACGTCGCACAGGATGCCGATGTCCGGTACTTCCTTCTTGATGGCGCGGATGGCCTGACAAACGAGGTTGTCTGGGTTGAACGCTTCGCTTCCCGTTTCGTCGCGCAGTTTCGGATCGGTATAAGGGAAGAGCGCTATGCATGGAATGGTCAGATCGGCTGCACGTTCGGCCGCCCGCACTGCCTGATCGACCGACAGCCGGTCTACCCCCGGCATAGAGGGGACGGGCGTGCGGGCGTTGTCGCCATCCATCACGAACAACGGCCAGATCAGATCGTCGGTGGTGAGGACATGCTCACGCACCATGCGCCGTGTCCATTCGGCGCGCCGGTTGCGGCGCATGCGCATGGCCAGATCGAGCCGCTCACTCTGAGCTGCCGGCTCCCTTTCTATCGGGGTAAAACGAGTGGGGCCTTCGATTGGGCGACCGAATTTGATTGCCATCAGGGTCTCCAGAAGGGTCTTTTTAGCCGGTCCCAACGGGAGAGGCTACCGGCAGATAGCGGCGTAGTTGACGGGCGTTTTGCCCCCACTTATCGGTCAAATGATGGATTTTGATCTCACCGAAGAGCAGCGGGCGTTCCAGGCGACCGCTCGACAATTCGCGCGCGATGAAATGATGCCGCATGCGCGCGACTGGGACGAAGATGAGATCTTTCCGGTCGAATGCATGCGCAAGGCAGCGGCACTTGGCTTCGGCGGCATTTACGTGAAGGAAGATGTCGGCGGCTCGGCGCTTAGCCGTCTTGACGCTGTGTTGATCTTCGAGGAGCTGGCGCAGGGTTGCACATCGACCGCGGCCTATATCTCGATTCACAATATGGCGGCCTGGATGATCGATGCCTTCGGTACGGCGGATGCGCGCAAGCGATTTTTGCCGAAGCTCTGCACCATGCAGCATTTTGCAAGCTACTGCTTGACGGAACCGGGCGCGGGCTCGGATGCGGCGAGCCTGGCTACGCGCGCACGGCGCGATGGCGAGCACTATGTTCTCGATGGCGCGAAAGCATTCATTTCCGGTGGCGGCGTCTCCGATATCTACGTCGTGATGGTGCGTACAGGCGAGTCGGGCCCGCGCGGCATATCGTGCATCGTAGTGGAAAAGGGCACGGCTGGCCTGTCGTTCGGCGCGCAGGAAAAGAAGCTTGGCTGGAAAACCCAGCCGACGGCTATGGTCATGTTCGAGAATTGCCGCGTGCCCGTTGCAAACCGGATCGGCGCCGAAGGGCAAGGCTTCAAAATTGCGATGGCGGGTCTAGACGGCGGCCGTTTGAACATCGGCGCCTGCTCAATCGGCGGTGCGCAATTCTGTTTCGACCGCACCATCGGCTACATGAAAGAGCGCAAGCAGTTTGGGTCGCGCCTTGCCGATTTCCAGGCGTTGCAATTCCGCATCGCAGACTATGTGACCGATCTCGAAGCCGCGCGCCTGATGCTGCATCGTGCCGCTGTCGCGGTAGGGGGAGGTGAGCCGGCAGCGACCCGTCTTGCTGCGCAAGCGAAACGCCTTGCTACCGATACGGGTTTCGAAGTGGTCAATGGCTGCCTTCAGTTGCATGGCGGTTATGGTTATCTGCGAGACCATCCGATCGAGCGCGTCTTGCGCGATGTGCGCGTGCATCAAATACTCGAAGGCACCAATGAGATCATGCGCATGATTATCAGCCGAACTATGCTGAGCAATTAAAAGATCAAGGAGGGCGCTATGGAACAGCTTCCGAGACTTTATCTCTCGCGCGAGGAGATGATGAAGCGCATCGCTCGCTTCAAGGACCTCAAAGGTTCCGATGGCGGCTTGCCGGACAGCAAGATGCCGGGCTGCGAGCGCACGCTGTTCAATGTGATCGGCTTTCAGCCGCCGAAAGGCTCAGGCGGGGCAGTAACGTCTCCGGTGGGCGACGACGCGGCGCAGCTCGCTGCCATCAAGATCAGCGAGGGATTCAATCTCGGCTACTGTAAGGCCAAACCGGGTCATGGCCCCGAAATGCACAACCATGACACCAACGAGACCTTCATTCCGATGACAGGCACCTGGCGCGCGAGTTGGGAAAACGAGAAAGGCAAGGTTGAATATGTAGATCTCGGGCCGCTCGACGTTGTGTCGTTTCCTCCCGGCATGATTCGCCGCTTCGAGAATGTGACGAAGGGGGATCCGAATGCGGAATCGATCCTGATGTTTGTGATCGGCGGTGATGGTCCGCGCGCCGAATTCACCGATCAGGCCATGAAACGTTTGGAAGACGCCGGCGTTTGGCCGCGGCGCTGACTCGAACGAAACCGGCCGTGATGACGGATGACATTCTTCTTGAACGTCGCGGTGCCGCCGGGATCGTCACGCTGAACCGGCCGAAAGCACTCAATGCCGTTACACACGGCATGGTGCGGGCCTTGCGGGCGCAGCTCGATCGCTGGGCCGACGATGCCGCTGTCACGCGCGTGGTGATCGCCGCTGCGGGGGATCGCGCCTTTTCAGCCGGCGGCGATATCCGGGCGCTCACCGATCTTGGCAAGGCTGGCAGACATGATGAAGCACTGCAATTCTGGCGTGACGAATATCCGCTGAATGCGGCGATCAAGAACTACAGGAAACCTTACGTCGCATTGATAGATGGCATTGCGATGGGAGGCGGAGTAGGCGTGTCGGTGCATGGCTCGCATCGCGTGGCTGGCGACCGTTTCGCATTTGCCATGCCAGAAGTCGGCATTGGCTTTTTTCCGGATGTCGGGGCCACCTGGGTCTTGCCACGCATGCCGGGTGAGCTCGGTACTTATTGTGCGTTGACCGGTGAGCGCTTCGGAATTGCTGATGCTATTGGGGGTGGCATCGCAACCCATCGCGTTCGATCTGCACAATTCGGTTCGCTGCTCGATGGGTTGACCGGCACGGTCTCAGTCGATGCGGTAATCGCTGCCTTCAGTGAATCTGCCGGGGACGGGCCGATCATGCAACGCAAGGCAGCAATTGACCGCCTGTTCGTTGGCGATCGGGTTGAAGGCATTATCGATGCGCTCGAGCGTGAAGCGTCCCTGGGCGGCGCCGATTCGGAATGGGCGAAAACAACCGCCGCTACGATCCGAACGAAATCTCCGCTCAGTCTAAACGTCGCTTTGGCGCAGGTGCGGCGCGGGAAGGATTGGGATTTCGAGACGTGCATGCGTGCCGAATTCCGCATAGTGTCGCGCATCGTCCACGGGCATGATTTCTATGAAGGCGTGCGCGCTGTGATTGTCGACAAGGACAACAAGCCGCGGTGGCAACCAGCCACACTCGCCGAGGTGAGCGAGGCCGAGGTTGAGCGCCATTTCGCTCCGCTCGGTGGCGCCGAATTGGTGCTGTAGTGAACAGCCCGGCTACACCCAATGATGTGCGGACGCTCGAACCCGTGCATGAGCACGAGGGGGATCGCTCGATCGGCCGCTGGACGCGGCGGCTGGTATTGTTTTTACGAGTCATGGCAGCGATATCGATGTTTAAGGGTCTCTATCACTGGGCCCAGGTGTGTGGCGTCGGCTTCGGGCCGACACAGCCGTTCGAAAACCAATCGATCGCGTGGCAGACGGCAACGGTGTTTTTTGCCGTGATCGATCTGGTCGCCGCTGTGGGTCTCTGGCTCGCCGCCGCATGGGGCGCGGTGATCTGGCTGACGGCAGTTGCTTCTATGCTGGCCGTGGAAATATTTTTTCCGCAAGTGTTTGGGGGCGGCTGGTTGACTGGTCTTCTGGAAGGCGCATTGCTTGCGCTTTATCTTTGGCTGGCATTGAAATCGGCGCAAGAACATCCGCAGTAACACCGAAATAGATTGGGGAGGGCGCTATGGCGCGTATCGGATTTATCGGCCTCGGCAACATGGGACTGCCGATGGCGCAGAATCTGCTCAAGGCCGGCCATCAAGTTGAAGGCGTCGACGTCAATCCGACTTCCGTCGAAAAGCTGAAGGCTGCGGGTGGCGCAAGTGTTGAGACGGCAAAAAGCGCGGCCGCTCGCGCCGACGCCGTCATCACAATGCTGCCGTCCGGCAAGGAAGTGCGCGAGGTCTACCTCGGCTCCTCCGGCATCATCGTGAACGCCAACCCGGGCACACTGTTGATTGATTGCTCGACGATTGATGTTGAAACAGCGCGCGCGGTTGCAGCTGAAGCAGAGAAGAAAGGGCTGCTGATGCTCGACGCGCCCGTATCAGGCGGCGTCGGTGGTGCCACTGCCGCTACGCTCACCTTTATGGTCGGTGGCAGCGCGCAGGCCTTCACACGCGCGGAATCGATATTGCAAAAGATGGGCAAGACAATCGTGCACGCCGGCGGCGCGGGAAACGGCCAGGCGGCCAAGATCTGCAACAACATGATCCTTGGAGTGTCGATGATTGCCGTCAGCGAAGCCTTTGTGCTCGCCGAGAAGCTCGGCCTCGATCACCAAAAGTTGTTCGACATCTCCTCAAAGTCGTCGGGCCAGTGTTGGTCGCTGACCAGCTATTGTCCCGTGCCGGGACCAGTCCCGACATCGCCCGCTAACCGCGACTATCAGGCCGGTTTCACCGCAGCGATGATGCTAAAGGACTTGAAATTGTCGCAGGACGCCGCAACGGCGACCGGAACCAAGACGGAACTCGGTGCTGACGCAGCACGGATTTATTCGAAATATGTGGCGAGCGGAGAGGCATCTCGCGATTTCTCCGGGATCATACGCTTGATCCGCGATTGACGAGGGTTTGTAGAGTGAACGAAGGCTTGCGCGGTTTTGTACAATTGTATGATCAGGAAGTGCGTTCACCTTTGCAAATAAACCTAATCTTTATGGTATTATTTAAGCCGATTTTAGAGTGCGCCTCTTAGGGTGCGTCATCCGGAGCGGGGAAAACAGGGCCTTGCGACCGGGGACGTACAAGTAAAACTCAAGGGGCGTTGAACATGAAAGCCGTCGCGAAGACGGTCGAGCCCGCCGGACGCGAGGCGCCGCTCGATCACATTCGGCCACAGTATTTGGAGGCCTTGACGTTAGTCGAGCGGCTGCATCGCCGGTTGCTCGACGTCATCAAGGACGAATTCGATCGGCGCGGCCGCTCCGATATCAATTCGGTGCAGGCTTTGCTGCTTTACAATATTGGGGACAAAGAACTGACGGCCGGGGAGCTGCGCACACGCGGCTACTATCTCGGCTCTAACGTTTCATACAACCTCAAGAAGCTCGTTGAGATGGCTTTCCTCGATCATCAGCGTTCACGCGTCGACCGGCGCTCGGTTCGCATCAAGCTTACCGACAAGGGCCACGAGGTGCGTGACATCATTGAGGGACTCTATCAGAAGCACGTGCGCACCGTAGAGCAGGTTGGCGGCATCAATGCCGAGGAATTTTCCACGCTCAACAAGTCGCTGCACCGGCTCGAGCGATTCTGGACCGACCAGATCCTCTATAGGCTCTAATTTAGACTGCTGATGGATTGACTAGCCCCGGCCCCGGCCGGGGCTTCTCTTTTTCGCTCTGCGAGAGGCCGGACATAGGGGCCCTAGATATTGCGCTCGTATACGCTCCACAGCCCAATGCTTGGCGGGTAGCGGCCGATATGCTATTGGCGGGCGCAATCCCGGACCCTGCCTATTGATCGGCGCCGATCGCCCCCGGCGCCAGGAGATCGTGATGTCGGCAACGTCGAGTCCCAAGCCCGCAAGCGGTGTGGATGTGCTGTTCTCGGCCAGCTTGGCCGAGGTCGACCCCGAGATCGCCGACGTGGTCAAGCGCGAATTGGGCCGGCAGCGCGACGAGATAGAACTCATCGCTTCAGAGAACATCGTCTCGCGCGCGGTACTGGAAGCGCAGGGCTCAGTCCTCACAAACAAATACGCCGAAGGCCTTCCCGGCAAACGCTACTACGGCGGTTGCCAATTCGTGGACATTGCCGAGCGGCTTGCGATCGAGCGCGCCACAAAACTATTCGGTTGCAAGTTCGCTAACGTGCAGCCGCATTCCGGTGCCTCGGCGAACGCGGAAGTGTTTTTCGCCTTGTTGCAGCCAGGCGACACGTTCATGGGACTCAACCTGGCTGCCGGCGGTCATCTCACGCACGGCTCGCCGGTCAACATGTCGGGCAAGTGGTTCAAGCCGGTGCCGTATGGCGTGCGTCAAGACGACCACCGCATCGATATGGAACAAGTTGCGCGGCTCGCGCGTGAGCACAAGCCGAAACTTATCGTCGCCGGCGGCTCGGCTTATCCGCGCATCATCGACTTCCGCGCCTTCCGCGAAATCTGCAACCGCGTCGGCGCGTTATTGATGGTGGACATGGCGCATTTCGCGGGCCTCGTAGCGGCCGGAGTGCATCCCTCGCCATTCCCGCACGCGCATGTAGTCACGACGACAACGCACAAGACGCTGCGTGGCCCGCGTGGGGGCGTGATCCTTTCCGATGACGAAGACATCGCCAAGAAACTCAACTCGGCAGTGTTCCCTGGCATGCAGGGCGGCCCGTTGATGCATGTGATCGCCGCCAAAGCGGTCGCTTTCGGCGAAGCATCGCGGCCGAGTTTTCGTGCCTACGCGCGCAATGTGGTAGAGAATGCCAAGGCGCTGGCCGAGGCGTTAAAGTCGCACGGCCTTGATATTGTTTCAGGCGGCACCGACACGCATCTCATGCTGGTGGATCTGCGGCCGAAGCGGCTTATGGGCAAGGTTGCGGAAGCGGCCTTGGGTCGCGCGCACATCACCTGCAATAAGAACGGCATCCCGTTCGATCCGGAAAAGCCGACGATAACCTCCGGCATCAGGCTTGGCACGCCGGCTTGTACCACGCGCGGCTTTGGGATCGCCGAATTTCGTCAGGTCGGCGAGATGATTGTCGAGGTTCTGGACGTGCTGTCGCAGAAAAACGTGGAGGAAGACTCCCTGGTTGAAGCCGCAGTGCGCGATAAAGTGAAGACGTTGATTGGACGATTCCCGATTTATCAGGAGTGAGGATTGGGGGCGTTATGCGTTGCCCTAGCTGTGGAAGCCTCGATACGCAGGTGAAGGATTCGCGCCCCACCGAAGATTCGGCGGTGATCCGTCGCCGCCGTGTTTGCCTTAGCTGCAATTTCCGTTTCACCACTTTCGAGCGCGTACAGTTGCGCGAGTTGACGGTCATCAAGCGCAATGGCCGCCGCGTGCCGTTTGACCGTGACAAGTTAATGCGTTCCGTACAGATCGCTTTGCGCAAACGTCCAGTTGACCCCGAGCGCATCGAACAGATGGTCTCCAAGATCGTGCGTGAGCTGGAAAGCCAGGGGGAAAGCGAAATTTCGTCGGAAGCGATTGGTGAGATCGTGATGGAGCATCTGCGCGAGCTCGACGACGTCGCCTATGTGCGCTTTGCTTCCGTTTATCGCAATTTCCGTGAGGCCAAAGATTTCCGCGCCGCGCTCGATGAGTTGTCGGGCGAGGATGACGGCCGGCCTGCGGCCAGCGCACGCAAATGAGCGAGCAAGCCGCGCCTATTTCTGCTTCGGTCTCGGACGACGAGCGCTTCATGCGGCTCGCATTGGGGCTCGGGCGGCGGAATCTGGGTCATACCTGGCCTAATCCGGCGGTCGGCGCCGTGATTGTGAAAGACGGGATCATTCTCGCGCGCGGCTGGACGCAACAAGGAGGTCGTCCGCATGCCGAAGTCGAGGCGTTGCGCCGCGCCAAAAAGGCGGCGGAGGGTGCCACGCTATATGTGACGCTCGAGCCGTGCTCGCATCAGGGCAAAACGCCGCCGTGTGCGGACGCCATCGTGCGCGCCGGTATCGCGCGCGTGGTCTCGGCGCTGGAGGATCCCAACCCGGAAGTGTCGGGGCAGGGCCACGAGCGGCTGCGCGCCAAGGGTGTCGCCGTGGATATTGGGCTCGGAGCGGAAGAGGCGCGGCGCACGCATGTCGGCCACATCACGCGCATTGCTCACGGGCGGCCGCACGTGATGCTCAAGCTTGCGATTTCTGCCGACGGCAAGGCGGGGCTGGCGGGCCGCAAACAGGCTTTGATCACCGGTGAGCCGGCGCGCGAGCGCGTGTTTCAGATGCGTGCGACGAGCGATGCCATTCTGGTCGGCATCGGCACGGTGTTATCCGACGATCCACAACTGACCTGCCGCCTGCCTGGCATGTTCGAACGCTCTCCGGTGCGCGTAGTGCTCGACGCACAACTGCGACTGCCGTTGGCGACATCCGTGGTCGCAACCGTACGCGAAACTCCGACTTGGATTTTTACCTCGCACAGGTCATCCGCGATTGCAGAAGAAATTCTTCAGCAAAAGAACTGTAAAGTCTTCCGCGTCGATAACAATGATAGTCGGCTTGACCTCCACCAGGTGCTGAAGACTCTTGCCGAGCAAGGCATCACCCGGCTGATGGTAGAAGGCGGCCCAACCGTTGCGGCCAGCTTTGTTGCAGTCGATCTGGTTGACGAAGCGTCCTTGCTGCGCGGAGAAAAATCCATCGGCGCAGGCGGCATCGATCCGTTGGAAGGTATGTCACTCGAAGCGTTAACTGGCCGGCTAACATCGCGCGGCAGCGAAATGCTCGGGACAGACACGCTCGAATGTTTCACGCGGGCATGACCTTGCCTTGCTGCCGATTTCTCTGCTTTTCCCCGGGCGCAGCACAGCACGTAGTGGTGCGCGGCAGACCCGGGGCCAATACAATTTCGGAGTTTGTTAAGGCCCCGGATCAGCGGCGTACCACTTCGCTACCGCGTCGTGCTGCGCCGCATCCGGGGCACGGGGCAGAGTTCTGATGTTCACCGGCATTGTCACCGATATGGGTGAAGTGCGTTCGGTTAAACCGCGCGCAGGCAACCTGCACCGCATTACCATCTTGTGTAACTATCCTCGTGCCGAGATTGTGCAGGGTGCCTCCATCGCCTGTTCGGGGGTTTGTCTGACGGTCGTGGACACGGGTGAAGAGGATGGTCGTGTCTGGTTCGCTGTGGATGCGGCGGACGAAACCCTGCGTGTCACTACCGTGCGCCGCTGGCGTGACGGGTCCAAAGTCAATCTCGAGCGTCCGCTGAAATTCGGCAATGAATTGGGCGGACACCTCGTCGCTGGCCATGTGGATGGGCTTGCGATCGTGGTCGGTCGTGAGGACATGACCGAGATGGCGCGCATCGTGTTGCGCGCCCCGGCCAAGCTCGCGCGCTTCATCGCGCCCAAGGGCTCGGTCGCGCTTGATGGTATCTCCCTCACAGTCAACACTGTGGATGGCGACACGTTTTCGGTGCTTGTGATCCCGCATACCTTGCAGGTGACGACGTTTGGAGCGCTGCGTATGGACGATGATGTCAACCTCGAAGTCGATACGATGGCGCGCTACGCAGCGCGGTTAGCGGAGATGAAGTAGAGCCTTGTTCGGGCGGGAGCGGCTTGCTACCACGCCGCTCAACCGGGAATATTTGGGTCATGGCCAAGAAAAAAAACAGCAAGAAAAATCGCGATAGTCTGCATATGCTGATCGTGGAAGCGCGGTTCTATGACAATATTTCTGACGAATTATTGCGTGGGGCGACGCGCGCGCTTGACAAGGCCGGTGCCCGCTACGATCGGGTCACCGTCCCTGGCACGCTGGAAATTCCTGCTGCCATTGCGATTGCCATGGACGCAGCGCGACGCCGGCGCGCAGCGTATGACGGCGTGGTTGCGCTTGGCTGCGTGATCCGTGGCGAGACCTACCATTTCGAGATTGTATCGAACGAGTCGGCGCGCGCTTTGATGGATCTTGCGTTGAAAGAGCGGCTCGCCATCGGAAATGGTATCCTCACTGTCGAAAACGAGGCGCAAGCCCATGCCCGTGCCCGCGTTGAAGAGGGTGACAAAGGTGGCGCCGCCGCTCGCGCGGCGCTCACCATAGTCGCGCTCAAACACACACTCGCGTGGCGCTGATGAGCGCCGGTCCCGCACGTGGCGACAAGGACGCGCGCAAGGCGAACAAGCGCGGCGCGGCCCGACTTGCGGCGGTTCAGGCGCTCTACCAGATGGATATGGTCGGTACCGGGTTGAACGAAATCCTTGCTGAATTTGAGAGTCACTGGATGGGCCGTGAGGTTGAGGGCGCACAATATCTTCCGGCTGAGGCGGCATTCTTTCGTGACATCGTTTCCGGCGTGGTGCGTGAGCAGCGTGATCTCGATCCTTTGATCGACGATGTATTGTCGAAAAGCTGGCCGCTTAAACGTATTGAGGCGGTTCTGCGCGCAGCCCTGCGGGCCGGCGCCTATGAGCTGATTCACCGCAGCGACGTGCCGGCGCGGGTGGTGGTGGCCGAATATGCTGACGTGGCCGCCGCTTTTGTTGAGCGCGATGAGACAGGCATGGTCAATGCAGTGCTCGACCAGCTTGCGCGCCGCTTGCGCTCTGCCGAATTTGGCCGCGTCGCCGGGTGAAACGATGGCTGCAAACGACGATATGTCGGCTGAGGATCGCCTGATCGCGCGCTTTTTTAAGCCGCTCGCCACCCATCCGGGCGCACTGGGATTGTCCGACGACGCCGCCTTTCTCACGCCGCCGCCGGGATGCGATCTGGTTCTCAAGACCGACGCTATTATCAGCGGTGTACATTTTTTCCCCGAGGATGCTGCGCATACAGTGGCGAGCAAGGCGCTGCGGGTGAACCTGTCCGATCTCGCCGCGAAGGGCGCGTGCCCACTCGGCTTCCTGCTCTCGCTCGCCATCCCCAAGGAGATCGGCGAAGAGTGGCTCAACGGCTTTGCGGAGGGGCTACGCGGCGACGCTGTGCTGTTCGGCTGCCCGCTGTTCGGTGGTGACACCGATCGCACGCCGGGGCCGATCACTATTTCCATAGCCATGATTGGAAGCGTTCCTGAAGGAACGATGGTGCGCCGCACCGGCGCCAAGCCAGGCGACCGCGTGTTTGTGAGTGGCACCATTGGCGATGCCGCGCTCGGCGTCATGGTGCGCAACGGCAAAGACTGGAAATTGAACGAGATACAGCGGCAGCATCTCGTTGCACGCTACCTCTTGCCGCAGCCGCGCAACGCGCTGGCCGAAGCCGTGCGCACTCATGCTTCGGCAGCGATGGATATCTCCGATGGACTTGCCGGTGATTTTGGCAAGCTGTGCCGGACGTCCGGCGTCGCGGCGGACATCGATGCCGCGCGGGTGCCGATCTCGGAAGCGACCAAAGCAGTGATTGCCGCCGACTCCGGTGCACTCGAAACTGCGCTCACAGGCGGTGACGATTACGAGATCGTCTGCACGGTGCCGGCGGCCAAGACCAACAGCTTCCATGCCGCGGCTAAGGCGGCCAATGTCGCGGTCACGCAGATTGGCGAAGTCAAAGCCGGCGAGGGCGCTCGCTTCCTTACTGCTGATGGCCATGCTTTTACTTTCAAGCGAGCCTCGTTCAGTCACTTCTGAAATCGGCGGGACGAATGCGCTCGGCCCGGCTATAATGCAAATGAAAGAAACGGGAATTCGCCATGCATGACATGACGGTAAAAAAGGCGGCGGTCACGCCGGTTGGCCAGCACCCAAATTTTCATAAATACAACAAGCGGTTTCCGACCACCGCCTGGCTGCGTCGGCGCGCGCCGCACAACGTGCCGCTTTTCGCCTTCGAATATTGTGACACTGGTGCCGGGAATGATGTCGGCATCGCACACAATTGGGCGGCGTTCGATGCCGTTGAAATCGTGCCGCGCTACGGCGTGATGCCATCGTTGCCGCCGGTCGACGTTAAATTGTTCGGGCGCGGCTACACGGCGCCAATCGGTGTCGCGCCCATGGGCGGACCTTCGTTGGTCTGGCCGGGTGCCGACCTGCTGATGGCGAAAGCCGCGCAGCGTGCCCGCGTTCCCTATACGCTCAGCGTCGCTGGCGGTGCCACGATCGAGCAGGCGGCGGAGGCCGCGCCCGACGTGTTTTGGCTTCAGCTTTACCGATTTTGGCACGACGATCATAAGATCGGTTTCGACCTGGTACGACGCGCGCAAGCCGTTGAGGCCAAGGTTCTGACTCTCACCCTCGACGTTCCGGTGCGCACCACACGCTCGCGCGAAACTTATGCCGGCCTCGCTCACGAATTTCGTCCCAATGCGCGCATGATCTACGAGATGATGGTGCGTCCGAAATGGCTATTTGCGCTCCTGCGGAATGGCTATCCCCGGTTCGCCACCATCAGCGACTATGCCCCCCAGGGTGCGAGTACCAACGAGATCATCGCCTATGCGCGCGCGCGCATGGGCGGCGCTTTCTCTTGGGAAGAGATCAAACGCTATCGCGACGCGTGGAAGGGCCCGATGGCGGTCAAGGGCATCCTTCATCCGGAGGATGCCGCCAAGGCGGTTGCGCTCGGCATTGACGGCATCTGGGTGTCGAACCACGGCGGTCGCCAGATCGAAGCGCTGACACCGTCGATCGACTGCCTGCCGGCAATCGTTGCGGCGGTCGGCAAGAAAGCAACGGTCCTGATGGACAGCGGCGTGCGCAGCGGCCAGGACGTGATGCGAGCGCTAGCGCTCGGCGCCGACGCGGCCTTTGCGGGGAAGTCTTTCCTGTGGGCCGTGGCCGCGCTCGGCGACGAAGGGCCGGACTACCTGATCGACCTTTATATCGATGAGCTGCGCGCGTCCCTTGGCCAAATCGGCGCCCGATCGTTGGCTGAGGTGAGGGCCGCCACCATTCGCCATCCCGGTGCGATCGCGTTCGCGGCGAAGGCGCGGCCGTTGCGTACCTCACGCAAGCGGTAGCGCGGGCAGTTCGGGCTCAATACTGCTTTGCGCGGCCTGCATTGGCGATTCAGCAGGATCGCCGCTACAAGGGGCGGCTTTCCGGGAGCCTGCCGATGTCGGCGATCGCCGAGCCATTCCAGCATGCTGCGCCTGATGACAATCTGGCGCGCCGCAACGCTATGGTGCTGGCAGTCGCGCAGGCGCTAGCCGGCGGCAATAACACTGTGATCGTGAGCACGGCCAGCATCGTCGGTATTGTGCTGGCTCCCGACAAGGGCCTCGCGACCTTGCCGATAACAGCCATGGTGCTCGGCATGTGGCTTGGCACCCTGCCGCTCGGCGTGCTCGCGCGCCATTTCGGTCGCCGCTTCGCGCTGCAATGTGGGTCGGCCTTCGGCATCCTGTCCGGCCTGATCTCATACGCGGCCGTGATGAATGGTCAATTCTGGCTGCTGCTGGTCGGCACGTTCTGTGGCGGGCTCTACGCCGCTGCACACCAGTCCTATCGTTTCGCCGCGGCCGATACCGCGAGCGACGCCTACCGGCCGAAAGTCGTGTCATGGGTACTCGCCGGTGGCGTGTTTGCTGCGGTGATTGGTCCACAACTCGTCATCTTCACCAAGGATCTGCTTTCACCACATTTGTTCGCCGCGAGTTATCTCGGCCAGTCGGCTTGTGCGTTGGTGGCGGCACTTGTGTTGCAATTCGTCACGGTGCCGCCGCTCGCGCCCGCGCGCCACGACAGCGTGCGCCCGCTCGGCGAGGTCGTGTGCAACTTGCGTTTCATTGTCGCAGTCGCCTGCGGCATGGCGAGTTATGGCATGATGAATATGGTGATGACGTCGGCTCCGCTCGCCATGGTCGGCTGTGGTCATTCGGTTACCGATGCGACGCTCGGCATTCAGTGGCACGTACTGGCAATGTATGCGCCGAGCTTCATCACAGGCTCGCTGATCGCCCGCTTCGGCGTTGAGCGCATCACGGGAGTCGGCCTGACACTGATCACCGCGACCGCCGTGGTCGGCATCGCCGGCATTACTGTGGCGCATTTCTGGAGCGCGCTTGCGCTGCTCGGCTTAGGCTGGAACTTGTCTTTTATCGGCGCCACCACGATGGTGACGCAGTGCCACCGGCCGCATGAACGCAACAAGGCGCAGGCGTTCAATGACTTCCTAATTTTCGGCAGCATGGCGCTGAGTTCGTTCTCATCTGGCCAATTGCTCGACAAATTCGGCTGGACAGCCATCAATGAGGTAATCTTCCCGACGATTTTTGTGGCGGGCGCGCTGCTCATGTGGCTTGCACTACGGCCAAGGGCGTCGACTATGTAAGGCCAGGCCTTATCGGCACAACTTTTGCCCAACCGTCTCAGGAGGATTTGAAGCTGAAGATTCTGGGCTATCTCCAGACTTGGGTCGAACCGGCAGAGCCATTCAAAATCTTGGTCAATTTACTACGTCGGGACAAAGGACCTCGCCACCTACCTGATCACGACTCCCAACGGACATATTCTGCTTGATGGAGCTCGGGGCTGCGGAAGATATCGAAGAATCAATCCGCAAGCTTGGCTTTAAGCCCGAGGACATCAAGCTGCTGCTGATCACCCACGACGACAGTCGGAAATATCCAGATAACGGCTCTGTTCGCGGCTGAACACACGCAGGGCGCAACGACTTAGGTTGCGACCGTCGAGGATGACGGGCGCGCGTACAACGTGGTCTTCCCCTGTTGTACCGGCGCCAACCCGGGCTAATACCGGCTCGTGGTCAATCCGTCCTGTTCGGGCATCGCCGATGATTAGCAGCGAACATTCAGCCGCTTGCGTCAATGAAGCCCGATATCTGGTTTCCCGCGCACACGCAAACCCCCGGCTTTGAGGGCAAGCTGGCGCGAGGCGCCCAAAGAGGGTGAGGCCTGGGTGATTCCGATGGCTGTCGTCGCTGGCTCTCAGAAGAGAAGGCCAAGTTCGAGGTGCTGGTGGCGAAGGGAAAGTAGGCAAGGGCGGACGTTTGTGACACCCTATTTCCGCGTTGCGCAGGTCACATCTTTTTGGCTATATCCGCGCGTTTCCCGGTCGGGGTGAAGCGCCCTTAACAAGCGGCCATCCTCGACGCTCCTGGCGCCGGGCTGGAGCGTTCCTCCCCCAGCACCATTCAATCGAGGTTTATGGCCACCATGACTACTTTGTGGTTGATCGTCGGCTGTGGCGTGCTCGCGATCGTCTATGGCATCTGGGCGACCCAGTCGGTGATGAGTGCTGACCCTGGCAGCAAGAAAATGCAGGAGATTTCGGCCGCCGTGCGCGAAGGCGCGCAGGCCTATCTCAAGCGGCAATACACCACCATCGGCATCGTCGGCGTGGTGATCTTCTTGATCATCGGTTTCACGCTCGGTTGGCTCGTGGCGATCGGCTTTGCCGTTGGAGCGGTTCTGTCGGGCGCGACCGGTTTCATCGGCATGAACATCTCCGTGCGCGCCAATGTGCGGGTCGCACAGGCTGCTACGAAATCGCTGGCCGGCGGGCTCGAGCTTGCATTCAAGGCCGGAGCGATCACCGGCCTGCTGGTGGCAGGCCTCGCGCTGCTGGGCGTCACGCTCTATTTCGGCTTCCTCACCGGCACGCTGCACAAGGCAGCAAATGACCGTACGGTGATTGATGCCATCGTCGCGCTCGGCTTTGGCGCCTCGCTGATCTCGATCTTTGCCCGTCTCGGCGGCGGCATCTTCACCAAGGGCGCCGACGTGGGCGGCGATCTGGTCGGCAAGGTCGAAGCCGGTATCCCGGAAGACGATCCGCGCAATCCAGCCACCATCGCCGACAACGTCGGCGACAATGTCGGCGACTGCGCGGGCATGGCAGCAGACCTGTTCGAAACCTATGCGGTGACCATCGTCGCCACCATGGTGCTGGCGTCGATCTTTTTCGCGAATACGCCGATCCTGATGAACATGATGATCTACCCGCTCGCCATCGGCGGTGCCTGCATTATTACGTCGATTATCGGCACTTTTTTCGTGCGGCTGGGTCGAAAAAAATCGATCATGGGCGCTCTCTATAAGGGCTTCATCGCGTCAGCGGTTATCTCGCTCGTCGCCATCTGGTTCGTCACCGATTCCCTGATCGGCATGGGTCCGATTACGGGTGCCACCTTTACAGGCAAGGCGCTATATATTTGTGCCGTCGTCGGCTTGGTGGTGACCGGTCTCATCATCTGGATCACCGAATACTACACCGGCACCAATTTCCGCCCGGTGAAGTCGATCGCGTCGGCCTCGGTCACCGGCCACGGCACCAATGTCATCCAGGGATTGGCGATCTCGCTCGAATCGACCGCGCTACCGGCCATCGTGATCATTGCCGGCATTCTGGTTGCCTATGCGCAAGCGGGATTGTTCGGCATTGCGATCGCAGTCACCGCGATGCTGGCACTCGCCGGTATGGTGGTTGCGCTCGACGCCTTCGGTCCGGTTACCGACAATGCCGGTGGCATTGCCGAAATGGCTGGGCTGCCGAAAAACGTACGCAAGTTCACCGACGCCCTCGATGCAGTTGGCAATACCACCAAGGCAATCACGAAGGGCTATGCCATCGGTTCGGCAGGTCTCGGTGCGTTGGTGTTGTTTGCGGCCTATAACCAGGACCTGCTGTTCTTCACTAAGACTTCGGCCGCGCACCCGTACTTCCAGGGCATCCAACTCGACTTCTCGCTGAACAATCCTTACGTAGTGGTCGGTCTGCTGTTCGGCGGACTGCTGCCTTATCTGTTCGCTGCTATGGGCATGACCGCGGTCGGCCGTGCCGCCGGTGCTATCGTCGAGGAAGTACGACGACAATTCCGTGCCAAGCCCGGCATAATGAAGGGCAAGGACAAGCCGGATTACGGCCGCGCCGTAGACATGCTCACCAGAGCCGCGATCAAGGAAATGATCGTGCCGTCGCTGCTGCCGGTGTTGTCGCCGATCTTTTGCTACTTCGCGATCTATTTCATTGCGGGCGGCGGGCCGGCGGGCAAGTCGGCCGGGTTCTCCGCGCTCGGCGCCATGCTACTCGGCGTTATTGTCACCGGTCTGTTCGTCGCCATCTCGATGACATCCGGCGGCGGCGCCTGGGACAATGCGAAAAAATACATTGAGGACGGTCACTACGGCGGGAAGGGCTCGGATGCCCATAAAGCTGCTGTGACAGGCGATACGGTCGGCGATCCCTACAAGGACACAGCCGGTCCTGCCGTGAACCCGATGATCAAGATCACCAATATCGTGGCGTTGCTATTGCTCGCCGTATTGGCGCACTGATCGCGCACGACAAAACGAAAAGGGCTCGCGTTCGTGCGGGCCCTTTTTTTTGCGTGGCGCTTACAGATGCACCCCGACGTTCTTGAAAATATTGCGGAGGTAGCTCAACTCCCGGCCGGCGGTCGGCGTGATCTGCGAATAGAAGTCGAATATCTTTCCGTCCTTTAGACCGTAATTGGCGAGACGGGTCACCCGGCGTTCCTTGTCGAAATAGACCGCGATCACGCGTTGATCGACCACCTCATGCGGCATGAAAGCGGCCGTGCGCTGGGCCTTTTGCGAGATGTAATAAAAAGCGTCGCCATTGACGGTGGCAACGGTGGAGGGCGTGCCGAGTACGATCAGGACCTGTTCCTGTGTGGCGCCGACGGGTACCTGTTCCAATGCACCTTCGGGCAGCACGTAGCCGCGCTGGAGTATCTCGCCGCAGGCTGCAAGCGCCAGCGCGCCGGCAAGCGCCAGCGACAGATGGAGGACTTGTTTACGGCGATGCACGGTTTTTTGGCCTCAAATCCAGCTTCATTTCGGCCTTGCATCGGCGAAGGCGTTGACGTAACCGCGGCAAACCACTCTTGGCCCCCGAATAAGACCGACGATGCTTCCCCTGTTTCGCCGCAGCGCGCGGCAGGACACCATTTCCACCCTGTATGGCACGATCGTGGCGCAGGCGCGGTTGCCCTGCTTTTATCGCGAATACGCCGTCGCCGACACGGTTAATGGGCGTTTCGACTTGCTGGTTCTCCATCTCGTCGCGGTTCTCGGCCGTCTAGCGGAGGCTCCGGGTACTACGGGACATGGGCCAGGTGCTTTTCGACCGATTTTGCCAGGACATGGATCACAATTTACGGGAAATGGGCATAGGTGATCTCTCTGTGCCGAAAGAGATGCAGCGTATGGGCGAGGCATTCTACGGCCGGACGCAGGCCTACCGAGCCGCGCTGGCGGCACAGGGTGAGAAACCGCTTATCGAGGTTGTGGCGCGCAATGTCTATGGCGGCGTACCACCGGCATCGGCTGCGCCGGCACGTCTTGCGGCCTATATGCGGGAAGCCGTACGTCAGGTTAGGGCCCAGCAATCGGCGGAACTGCTGGCAGGCGATTTGCGGCTCCCGGACCCGGATTCTGCTGTTCTTGTTGAAGATAAAGGTGAGCTAATAGAAGACTGAATCTATGGACAAAACCCAAAATCCGTGGAGCGTGCCGGTGGATGTGGAAGATATTCCGGACACCGGCCTGCATGTCGAAATCGATGCACCCGAAGCCGTGCGCGCCGCGCTGAGGGCGGTCGCCAACTTGCGCGAATTGCCGCGCCTCTCTGCAGTGTTCGATCTGGCACGCCGGGGTGCGGGCGTGCGCATAACCGGCCAGGTTAGCGCTCGGGTTGGGCAGACATGTGTCATCACGCTTGAACCGGTCGAAAGCGATCTGGAAGAGTCAGTCGATTTGGTATTCGCGCCGGCGTTGGCGGAATCGGCGAAGGCCGAAACGGTCGACCTGGGGACGCAGGACGAGGACTCACCGGAACCGCTCGTCGGTGGCAAATTGGACTTGGGTGCAATCGCCACGGAATTCTTGCTTCTCGGCATTGATCCCTATCCACGCAAAGCGGGCGCCGAATTCGCGCCGGTTAAGGCGGACGATGGCAGCGCACGGCCGTTCGCGGCACTGGAAGCGCTAAAAAAGCGCCTCGGCAACGGTTAGACAGAAGCAGGCGGGCCAGGGAATGAGAAGTGCGGAAAACCAGCTTGTCTGCGGTGACCGAGCCGTTATGGTCGCGCCCGTGCGCCGAATTCATATGACCGCGCTGCCGGCGCGTTTGTTAACGCCGCCAAGATCGATACATGCCGGATAAGGTTCGCATCGCGCTTGACGCTATGGGCGGCGACCATGGCGCAGCGGTAATTTTGCCGGGTGCCGACCTTTCGCTCACCCGCCATCCAGACATTGAATACCTGCTGTTCGGCAACAGAGCGGCGCTGGAGCCCGTGCTCGATGGGCTGCCCCGTCTCAAGGCGCGGTCGAAACTCGTGCATACCGAAGTAGCGATCCGCATGGATGACAAGCCAAGTCAGGCGCTGCGTTACGGGCGCTGGAAGTCGTCAATGTGGCTCGCCATCGATGCGGTGAAGAAAGGCGAAGCCGATGCCACGGTCTCCGCCGGCAACACCGGCGCGTTGATGGCGATGGCGCGGTTTAATCTCAAGATGATAGAAGGCATCGAGCGGCCTGCAATTGCCGCGTTGTGGCCGACGCTCAAGGGCGAGTCCATAGTGCTCGATCTTGGCGCTTCGATCGGTGCAGATGAAACGCATTTGGTCAATCTCGCGGCCATGGGCAGCGTGATGGCGCGAGTGCTATTTGACCTCGAGCGTCCGACCGTCGGCTTGCTCAACATCGGTGTTGAGGAGGTCAAGGGACTTGAGCAGGTGCGTGAGGCGGGCCGGATCCTGCGCGAAGGTCACTTTCCGCATTTCGACTATCATGGTTTCGTCGAAGGTGATGACATCGGCAAAGGGGTCGTCGACGTGGTTGTCACCGAGGGTTTCTCCGGGAACATCGCGTTAAAAACAGCAGAAGGCACGGCCCATCAGCTCGCTTCTTATCTGCGCGCAGCGATGAACCGTACCTGGCGGGCGCGTCTCGGATATCTGCTTGCGCGGCAGGCCTTCCGGACGCTGCGAGATAAGATGGATCCGCGCAGATCGAATGGTGGCGTGTTCCTCGGGCTCAACGGTATCGTCATCAAGAGCCACGGTGGCGCCGATGCCGAAGGCACGGCTGCCGCCATCGACATGGGTTACGACATGGTGCGCTATGAACTGCTGGCCAAGATCGGCCAGTCGATCGCGCGCGATTTGCGAGCGACAGCGACGGAGACATCCCCGCTAGCGAGCGGAGCAAGCTCGTGACGGTGTTGCGTTCGGTCGTGCTTGGCTGCGGAAGCTATCTGCCCACGCGCATCATCAGCAACGACGAGCTCGCGCGTTCGGTTTCGACCACCGACGAATGGATTGTGCAGCGCACCGGCATTCGCGAACGCCATATTGCGGCGCCGGGCGAGTTCACTTCCGATCTTGCGCTGCATGCCGCGCGTGCCGCGCTCACCAATGCACATGTTGAAGCAAATTCAATTGACCTGATCGTGCTTGCGACTTCAACGCCCGATCAGACTTTTCCAGCCACTGCTGTTTCGGTGCAGGCTGCGCTCGGCATCACCCACGGAGCTGCGTTCGATTTGCAGGCCGTGTGTTCCGGGTTCGTCTATGCACTACAAGTGACCGACGCATTGCTGCGTAACGATGGCTACAAACGCGCGCTGGTGATTGGAGCTGAGACGTTTTCGCGCATCCTCGACTGGAATGACCGCACAACCTGCGTGCTGTTTGGCGACGGAGCCGGTGCCCTGGTTCTCGAGGCGCAGCAGCAAGCGGGCACGCGCGAAGACCGTGGCATTTTGACCACCCATCTGCGCTCGGATGGGCGCCATAAGGCGAAGCTTTATGTGGATGGCGGGCCATCGTCGACCCAGACCGTCGGCCACCTCCGCATGGAAGGCCGCGAAGTTTTCAAGCACGCCGTGGCCATGATCACAGATGTGATCGAGGATGCGTTCAAGGCGACCGGCTATTCTGCGGCCGATATCGACTGGTTCGTGCCGCATCAGGCCAACAAGCGCATAATTGACGGGTCTGCCCACAAACTTGGTATTGCGCCGGAGAAAGTGGTGGTCACCGTGGACCGTCACGGAAATACTTCGGCGGCCTCCATTCCGCTAGCGCTGTCTGATGCGCTTGCAGATCGTCGGATCAAGCGGGGCAACCTCATCCTTTTGGAGGCAATGGGCGGAGGGTTCACCTGGGGTTCGGCGCTCCTGCGGTGGTGAAGGCTTGGGTTGGGGGTCGGGGTAGCCGGGGGACTCTCATCAAAATCTTTAACCGCCCCGTTGACCCCTTACGGTCTTGCTAATATCGTCGATAATTCAGCGGGATACGTTCGCCGGGGGTTGGGCAGGCGATGACCGGAAAAACTGTGACGCGGGCCGACTTGTGCGAGGCGGTCTACCAAAAAGTGGGTCTTTCACGCACGGAATCCGCGGCTCTGGTTGAGTTGGTGCTCAAAGAGATCACCGACTGTCTCGAGCGTGGAGAAACTGTCAAGCTTTCGTCGTTCGGCTCGTTTGTGGTGCGTAAGAAAGGTCAGCGTATCGGCCGCAACCCCAAAACCGGTAAGGAAGTGCCAATCTCGCCGCGGCGGGTTATGGTGTTCAAGCCGTCGGCGATTCTCAAGCAACGCATCAACGGCGCCAGTGAGCCAGGCTAAGCCGTCATCCTCGTTAGCGTAACCGCGTTAGTATGAAACTCAGGGGAGAGACGCTTTGGACAACAAGGCGCCAGACGCATTTCGCACTATCAGTGAAGTGGCGGATGAACTCGATCTGCCGCAGCATGTGCTGCGCTTTTGGGAGAGCCGCTTTCACGAAATCAAGCCTATGAAACGCGGCGGCGGCCGGCGATACTATCGCCCCGACGACATCGATTTGCTGCGCGGAATACGTCATCTGTTGTATGGCGAGGGCTACACCATTCGCGGCGTGCAGCGAATCTTGCGCGAGCAAGGCGTGAAGTTCGTTCAGGCGGTGTGGCAGGACGGTGCGCCGCAGCCGCCACATGGCGTGATCGAGGAATACGAGTTCGCCGATGAGGCTGTGACGACCGAAGATGATGATGTCGACACCGAGGAAGAGCGCGGCTTGCGCGGTCGCCTGTCTTCGCTGATCGGACGTGATCTCGGTGATCGGCAAGCTGACGCAGCAAGCCGCGTCGAGCCGCCGCTGACCAGCGCGCCGGTTCCCCGGATTGATCCGACCGACCGCGCGATTCACGGTCTAACTGCGGCTGATCCATCAACGTCGGCGGAACCCATGCCGGCCACATCGCGGCAGCCGGCGTCCGGGACAACCGGTTGTGGCCTTGGACGTGAGGATCTGCGCAAATTGCACGCCGCGCTGCATGAGCTTGCCGAGTGCCGTAAGCTGGTCGATGCGGCGGTTACGCGGCCGCATTAGCGGTATGTCCGTCAGTTTCGAGGTCATGAACCATTCGGGCATGGTGCCCGACTAATGGCTGTAATACTTTTGCCCGAAAATTCTGGAGGCTGAGGCGTACTATGGGGGGCTTGCAAGGGCCGCGTTGCTCGCCATTGCTACTATGGTTGGCGCGCTCACGCCTGCGCTCAGCCAGTCGACAAACATTCCAACGCCGCCTCCGATTGTGAGCCGTGGTACGCGCCGATCACGCCTTTCGGCTGGTACGTGATGGGCTCAGTCGCTTGCGCGGCCGTTTCGCCGATGATCGCTTACTGTGGTCCTCGGCCGTGAACTGACGTTGAGCGAAGCCTACCGCACGACCTTGGGCTGCATGCTCGGCCCGGTTGTTTGGCTTCTGGCGGATGCGATGTTTCCACCCGGCGTCACGGGTCCAAATACCCAACCCGGAATGTCGCCACGCAAATCCCGAAAGGTCGAGCGCGGTCGCCATTTTAATATTCCGCCGGCTGGCGAGACGCGCTTTGTGAGCAATGAGGTGTTGTTGGAATTTTCCAGCAGCGTGTCGGCGCAGGTGCGCGAAACGCTCGCACGCGTGCCATCAATTCGCCAGCGTTCGATCGTCCGCCCGGTAAGCGTAAAAGTTTGCGTTTCAAGCTGGGTCAGTTGCAGGTTACCGCTCGGTGGCCGACACGCTGCGCCTGGCGCAGCTCAATTTCCCCGGAGTGTCAGCCGGACAAGCAAATACGCTGGCGCTACGCAATAGGTCGTGCGCAAGCTGCATCTCCTGGAAGCCCACCGCATCAACAGGGGCGATGACGTAGTAGTCGCTGTAATCGACTCAAAGATAGATGCCGGTCACCCTGATCTTGCCGGCGTGATCGCGGCTGAATACGACGCTATCGGAACGCCGTCGCCAGCGCACGCGCATGGCACCGCGATGGCAGGCGCAATTGCCGCGCACAGCAAATCGGCGTCGCGCCGAAAGTGAAATTACTCGCGGTGCGCGCTTTTTCAGGCGCCGGGGAAAGTGCGTAGAGCACGACATTCAATATCTTCAAGGGCCTCGACTGGGCGGCGAGCAAGAATGCGCGCATCGTAAAAATGAGTTTTGCTGGCCCCGCGGATGCCATGCTGCAAGAGATGTTGGTCAAGGCTAGTGCGCGCGGAATTGTCTTGATCGCCGCGGTCGGCAATTCTGACCCGCGCTCGCCGCCGCTTTATCCCGCCGCCGATCCCGGGGTGATCGGCGTGACCGCGACCGACGCTCAAGACAGGCTGATGCCGGAGGCCAATCGCGGGCCGCAAGTCGCTGTCGCAGCGCCGGGCGTTGAAATTCTCGCCGCCGCGCCGGATGGCGGATATCAGGTTACGTCCGGTACTTCGGTTGCCGCTGCCCATGCGAGCGGCGTGGCGGTCTTGCTGCTGGCGGCGAAGCCGAAACGCACACCGGCCCAGGTGGGTAGCGACCTGATCAAATCGGCTCAACGGATTCCCGGCAAGCGTAATGAAGGAGGTGCCGGTGTCATCGATGCGCTCGCTGTGGTTAACTCAACCCGCAATAGCAGGCGACGAAAGCCGTCTGCTGGAAGAGTAGCTCGAATCAATCTGGATCGATTGCTATGGCCGCGTCGGATTCCCTGATCATTGAACGTCCGTCGGACGACATCATCCTCCTGAAGATCAATCGTCCGCAGGTGCGCAACGCGCTCAATCTCGACCTGCGCACGCGGCTCGCCGACGAGATCACGCGCTACGGTGCCGATAACGCCGTGCGCTGCGTGATTGTGACGGGCTCGGATGCGGCGTTTGCCGCAGGCGCCGATATCGGCGAGATGGTGGAAGCCGCTCCGGTAGAAGTCATGTCGCGAAATGTGCAGAAATACTGGCGTGCGATCATGGATTGTCCGAAGCCGTTGATCGCGGCGGTGGAGGGATTTGCGCTCGGCGGGGGGTTCGAGCTCGCTTTATGTGCAGACATCATAGTCGCGGGAGAGGGGGCAAAACTCGGTTTACCCGAGGTGAAGGTCGGTATTTTGCCGGGCGGTGGAGGCACGCAAAAGCTTGCGCGCCTTGTCGGCCGCCATCGCGCCATGCTGCTGATCATGACCGGGAGAATGTTTGGCGCCGCTGAAGCACTGAGCATGGGCGTGGTCAGCGAAGTAGCGCCGGCAGGCCAGGCCCTCGCACGCGCGCTCGACATTGCGCGGGAAATCGCGGCCATGTCTCCGATTTCGATCATGCAGATCAAGGAAATCGTAAATGCCGGCTTGAACGCACCGCTCGAAACCGCACTGATGCTGGAGCGTAAGGCGTTTCAATTGCAGTTTGCCACGCGCGATCAGAAGGAAGGCATGCGCGCTTTCATGGAAAAAAGAAAACCAAAGTTCGAAGGGCAATAACGCGTGGCAGTGGATCTCTCCAGGTCCGATCTGATCGCTGCAGTATTCGGCGCCGGCACCATGGGGCGTGGCATTGCGCAGGTGTGTGCGCAGGCCGGTCTCACCACTTTACTGTTTGATTCCCGCGACGGTGCGGTGACAGAAGCCGTTGCGGTGATCGACAGGGACCTTGAAGGCCTGGTGTCGAAGAGCCGTATGACGGCCAATGCCAAACGCGGCGTGCTCGAACGGCTGAAACCAATCAGCTCCTTTGACGAAGCAAAAGGCGCCGGCATTGTTATCGAAGCGATTGTCGAAGAGCTTGCGGCCAAGCGCGAGTTATTCCGCGAACTGGAAAAACGTCTGGCGCCGGATGCAGTGCTTGCCACGAATACGTCATCGCTTTCTGTGACGGGAATCGGCGCCGGCTGCGAAAGGCCGGGGCGTATCGGCGGCCTGCATTTTTTCAACCCGCCGCCGCTGATGCGGCTGGTGGAGGTGATCGGCGGCCTGCGGAGTGATCCGACGTTGGTCGAGGCGCTTGTCGGTTTTGTGAAACGGATCGGCAAACATCCCGTAGTTGCCGCCGACACGCCTGGCTTTGTCGTCAACCACGCGGGCCGCGCTTATGGGCCGGAGGCATTGCGCATTGTGTCGCAAGGTATCGCAAGCCCACGTGAAGTCGACCTGCTGATGAAAGAGGCCGCCGGATTCCGGATGGGCCCGTTCGAATTGCTCGATCTCGTCGGCGGGGACGTCGCCCACGCAGTGATGGTGAGCATCTTCGAGCAATATTTTGGCGAGCCGATGTACCGACCCTCGGCGCAAATGGCGGTACGCGTTGCCGGTGGCCTGCTCGGCCGCAAGACCAAGCAGGGTTTCTACAATTATGATGGTTCGCCGGATAGGAGCCCGCCAACAGTGGCGGTTGTAGCGCAACCGCTGCCGGCATCGGCTTGGATCGCGGATGAGGATGGCGGCAGCGAGCTTGCCGAATGGCTGGAGAGTGCCGGAATTAAAGTCAAACGCGGCGGCAAAGCGGCTTTGAGCGTGCCCTATTTCGTCACGCCTTTAGGCGAGGACGCTTCGACCGCCGCTGTGCGGCTGGGCCTCGATCCGGCATGCACAGTTGCAGTCGATATGTTCGGGCGCTTCGAGCGCCGCCGCACGCTGATGAAGACCCCGCTCACCAAGCCCGAAATCCTTGGCGCGGCATTTGCCGCGCTGTCAGTCGGCAATGTGCCGGTGACGGTCATCAATGACAGTCCCGGCTTTGTGGTGCAGCGGTTGCTGGCAATGATCGTCAATATCGGCACCCGCATTGCCGAATTGCGCATTGCCGCGCCTGCCGACATCGACACTGCAGTTGAGCTTGGTTTGAACTATCCGAAAGGGCCACTGGCGCTCGGCGATGTATTGGGTGGGGGGCGTGTGCTAGCGGTGCTCGATGGCATGCACGCCATCACGCTCGATCCGAAATACCGCGCGACCACCTGGCTACGCCGGCGCGCGCGCCTCGGTGTGTCGTTGCGCGCGCCTGATTGAGGCGAGCGCACGAGCGAAGCATCGATGTGTGGTTGAGATCGGATCGCGCTCTACGCCGCGATAGGAGGGAAGTGGTCGGGGCGGCGGGATTTGAACCCACGACCCCCAGTCCCCCAGACTGGTGCGCTAACCGGGCTGCGCCACGCCCCGACCGGAACGGCGCGGACTGCGGACTATAGGGATGCGCCTATCGCAGCGCAACCTTCGGCACGGTGGACGGTCTGGAGCGGCTCGCACCACATAGTGCCGCGCCGGCCCCAGGTACCATGTGCCCATCTCAATTTGGCGCCCACGGGTTCGCAAAAGTTTCTAAAATCTGGCTTGCAATAGTAAGTTGATGGCGAAGGCGAGGCGCAGTTGGCGAATTTAAGAAAAACCGTCATCCGTACCGGACTGGAGACGCTCTATTTCACTGGGATGCACCATTGGTTGCGCCCGCTGGCGGGTGGCGTCGGCGCCATCCTCACGTTGCACCACGTGCGTCCAGCGCGTCCGGAGGGGTTTCAGCCGAACCGGCTCCTGGAAGTGACGCCGGATTTCCTCGAAAGTCTTTTACGGCGGCTTGCGCGCGCACGTATGGACGTCGTTTCGCTCGATGAAATGCATCGGCGTTTCATTGAGGATGATTTCAAGCGCCGCTTTGTCTGCCTGACTTTTGACGACGGATACAAAGATTTTTTGCGCTGGGCATATCCCTTACTGCGGAAATACGAACTCCCGTTTGGGATTTATATCGCGACCAGCTTTCCGGACCGGCTCGGTGAATTGTGGTGGATCGCGCTCGAAGCGGTGATCGCGCAGCACAGCCGCATCGGTATGGTCGTCAACGGAAAAGATCAATATTTCGAGTGCGCCACCGTGAGGGAAAAGCGCGAGCTCTATGACGCAATTTTCCGCTATCTACGTGGCATGAAGACTGAGGAAGAAGTGCGGCGGACGGTGCGCGATCTGTGTGCCTGCTATAGCGTCGATAGCGTTTCCTTCTGCCGTGACCTGTGCATGGATTGGCCGGAGATTGTGGATCTTGCCGCCGATCCGCTCTGTACTATTGGCGCGCACACGGTCAATCACATGATGCTCAGGAAGTTGTCGGATGACGCGAGGGTGCGCGCCGAAATGGAGATGAGCCGGGCGGTTCTCGAGGCCGCGCTCGGAAAGCGCCCGCAACATCTGGCCTATCCGGTGGGCGATCCAACCTCGGCTGGTCCGCGTGAATTCCGCATTGCAGCCGAGCTTGGGTTTAAGACTGCTGTGACAATGCGACCGGGCGTTCTTTTCAAAGCGCACCGGGACTATCTGACCGCGCTGCCGCGAATTTCCGTTAATGGCGAATTCCAGCAACAACGATATTTGAAGGTGCTGATGTCGGGCGCAGGCACCGCTTTCTGGAACCGGTTGCGCCGCGTTAGCGCGGCCTAATTTTCGTGGCGATTTTGCCAGAAAACCAGGGATCATGCGTTGTCGGGTCTGGCCATCCAGCTAATCAGCGGGATCGCGGGCAGAAGCCAGCCGAGCCCGGCTACGACGTAGTAGATCGCTGCGACAAAACCATTGATGTTGGTCAGAACCGATTGCGCAAGCGCCATCGCTAGCAGGCACCACACTGAGACAAGCACGAGCAGGGCGACTGTGCCGATGAATTTGCGGGCCCGGATGGACATAGCTGCTTTTCGTGCGCCTCAATTGCGAATGAAAGCGCATAATTATATGGTCCGCGCCGTCCCCTGCAAGCAAGCACTCATGTCCGAGACGATCAAAACGTCCAAAGCAAATCTGCTCACCGTACGGCTGTGGCTGCTCACGGCGGGCGCAATGATCTTCCTGACACTGGCGGTTGGCGGCGCGACACGGCTGACAGAATCTGGCCTATCGATCGTGGAGTGGAGGCCGGTTACCGGCGTACTGCCGCCACTGTCGGAAAGCGAATGGCAGGCTGAATTCGCAAAATATCAGGCCATCCCGCAATATCGCGAACTTAACCGCAGCATGGGCCTCGATGCGTTCAAGGTGATTTATTGGTGGGAATGGTCGCACCGCGTGCTGGCGCGTTTCACCGGCGCCGTGTTTCTTCTGCCGTTTCTGTTCTTCTTATGGCGCGGCGTCATTCCGCATGGATTACGCGGGCGATTGTGGGCCATTTTCATTGCCGGCGGTGCACTCGGGGCGGTGGGGTGGTGGATGGTATCCTCGGGTCTTACGCAGGGCGTGAGCGTTTCGCAATACCGGCTCGCTTTTCATCTCACGTTGGCCAGTGCGATCTACGCGGCGATCGTGTGGACGGCGGAGCAATTGGCACCGCACGCCCCAAGCGAGGCGCCGGCACGCTTGCGTGTTGGCGCGCTCACCATCGCAATTTTGGTATTGGCACAGATTTATCTCGGTGCATTGGTGGCCGGGCTCAACGCGGGCTTCGTTTACAATACCTGGCCGATGATTGATGGCGCCATTGTGCCTTCGCTGGAAAGGCTTTTGTTCATTCAGCCGGCTTGGCGAAATCTTTTCGAAAACACACTCACAGTTCAGTTCGATCACCGCATGGTCGCCTATGCGATCTGGGTGCTTGCTGGCCTGCACGCGATCGATGCCCGGCAGGCGCGGCAAGGCGCTGACGGCGCCGTCATGCTTGCGGCCGCGGTGACCTTGCAGGCCGCGCTCGGCGTCACCACGCTGCTCTACCAGGCGCCGCTCTCTCTCGCCCTTGCGCATCAGGTGCTGGCCATTGTGGTGTTTACGGTTGCAGTGATGCATGCGGAGCAGTTGTGGCATCGTGCGACATTAAACGTGCCACAAGCCACAGCGGAGCAAAGCGTATGATCAAAAGCGAGATCATGGACGAAGTCGCCGTCCTAACGCTGATGCATGGCAAAGCCAATGCACTCGACATCGAATTCTGTAATGCGATTGCCGATCGTTTTGCCGATCTGCGCAGTTCGGACGTAAAAGCGGTGGTGCTGACCGGGCAGGGTAAAATCTTTTCGGCCGGAGTTGACCTCAAGCGACTGAGTGAGGGCGGCGCCGATTATATTCGCAAATTCCTGCCAGCCCTCGACCGTCTCTATGAGGCAGTGTTCTTCCATCCAAAACCGGTGGTTGCTGCGGTCAACGGTCACGCCATCGCCGGCGGCTGTGTGCTCGCCTGTTGCGCAGACCGGCGCATTATGTCGTGGGAGATGGGACGCATCGGTGTGACCGAAATTCTTGTCGGCGTGCCGTTCCCGGCGCTGGCATTGGAAATTATACGCTTTGCTGTACCGCCGCGGTATTTACCGGAATTTACGTTATCGGGCGCAACCTATGCGACTAACGAAGCGCTGAAGCGCGGCTGGATCGATGAAGTAGCCGAACCGGAAGACCTCATGGACGATGCCATGGCAGTCGCGCGAGAGTTCTCCTTGGTTTCGCCCGCGGCGTTCACTCAGACCAAGATGCAAATTCGTCAGCCGATCATCGAACGGCTACAAGAAAGCGGGAAAGTCACCGACAAAGCAGTGACCGAAATCTGGACCGCGCCGGCGACGCTCGCCTACATCCGCGACTACGTGGCGCGCACTCTGAAAAAAGGGTAGGCCCCCGTTGGGGAGAGGGTTTGGGTAAGGGGGTCTAGGTCTGTCGTTTCGCGCGTCGACTTCTCCTTATGGCAGGGGTGGAGCGCGCCTGTACTCGAGCCGTCACTTCGCCTCCAGACCATGTTCGAGGTCGGCGATAATATCTTCCTTGTCCTCCAGGCCCACCGACAGCCGCACCACGTCCGGCCCAGCGCCAGCTTGTACCTTCTGCGCGTCGGACAACTGCCGATGCGTCGTCGAAGCCGGATGGATGATGAGCGAGCGAGTATCGCCAATATTGGCGAGATGCGAGAATAACTTGACGTTCGAAACGAGCTTCAGGCCGGCGTCATAGCCACCCTTCAAACCAAAGGTGAACACCGCGCCGCAACCCTTCGGGACGTATTTTTTAGCGAGGGCCTGATACTTGTCGCCGCGAAGGCCTGGGTAGCTGACCCAGGCGACTTCCGGACGCTTCGACAGCCATTCGGCGACTGCCAGTGTATTGTCGCAGTGGCGCTGCATGCGAAGTGGCAGCGTTTCAATGCCGGTTAAGATCAGGAAAGAGTTGAAAGGGGACAGCGCGGGCCCGAGGTCGCGCAGACCGAGGACGCGGCAAGCGATGGCGAATGCGAAGTTACCGAAGGTCTCGTGCAGCACGATGCCCTGATATTCAGGGCGCGGTTCACAAAGCATCGGATATTTTTTGTCGCGCGACCAGTCGAAGGTGCCGCCGTCGACGATCAATCCGCCGATTGAGTTGCCGTGGCCACCAAGAAATTTCGTGAGCGAATGCACAATGATGTCGGCGCCGTAGTCGATGGGCTTGCATAAATAGGGCGTTGCGAGGGTGTTATCGACGATCAGTGGCACGCCCGCTTTGCGCGCAATTTTCGCGATAGCTTCGATATCGGTGATGATACCGCCCGGATTGGCGATCGATTCAACGAAGATGCATTTGGTCTTTGGCGTAACAGCCTTTTCGAATGAGGCGAGGTCGTCTGGGTCGGCCCATAAGACGTTCCAGCCGAAATTTTTGTACGAGTGATTGAACTGGTTGATCGAGCCGCCGTAAAGCTTTTTCGATGCGACGAATTCGTCGCCGGGCGTCATTAGGGCGTGCATCACGATCACTTGCGCAGCGTGGCCGGAGGCGACGGCCAGGCCGGCGGTGCCACCCTCGAGTGCTGCCACGCGCTCTTCCAATACCGCGCAGGTCGGATTGCCGATGCGGGTATAAATATTACCGAAGGTTTGCAGCCCGAACAGCGCGGCAGCATGATCGACGTCGTCGAATACAAAGGAGGTGGTCTGATAAATCGGCGTCACTCGCGCGCCGGTGGTCGGATCGGGCTTGGCACCTGCGTGAATGGACAGTGTTGCAAAACCCGGTGTGCGTTCGACGTCGGCCATAGAGCCCTCGATCAATTGTTGCGAGCAGGAGCGTATAGTTCCCGCCTGGAATGCGGCGGCGATTAGTGAGGCCGGACTGCTACGGCGTCAAGGCGATATCAGTTGTGTTGGAAAATTCAGCAGTTTTTGTCACTTTCAGACGGATTGCCGAGGCGCATACGCTGCACGCCCTTGCCGAGAGATTGCGCCCGTCTTGAGGAAAGCGTCCGCGAATTCACGCCCATCCATGAAATCTCAGACGAAAGACGTCCGTATTCGATTTTCGGGCATCGATTCATGACAACTTTCAATCCAGCATCTTCCGCCCGATTGGCCGCTTCATCGTTACGCACCGTGAGTTGCATCCAAATTACTTGCGGTTTGGGCTTAAGCGTCAGTGCTTCATCGACAATCGGCAAGACATGCTCGGAGGTCCTAAAAATGTCGACCATGTCCACTGGTTCAGGAATATCGGATAGTTTTTCATAAACCTTTTGTTCGAGGATTCTTTTTCCGGCCTGGCCGGGGTTAACCGGAATCATGCGGTAGCCGCGCTCCATCAGATATTTGAATGCAAAATAGCTTGGCCTGTTATCCTTCGGTGAAATGCCGACCATGGCGATTGTCTTCACCGAATTGAGGATGCTGCGGATATAGCTGTCGGAGTAGGTGTCGTGATTCATTCGGACAGCGATGCCGATTGTTGTGCGATCGCAAATGCCCTGTCGAGTTCTGCTTCGGTAAAACGTCTGACAATATGTGAGGAGCAGTTCACGTCCCAAGCCTCGATAGTAAAAAGGATAGCCCGCTCAGGCCGTGCTTTGTAGCCTTTGTCGATCAGGCGCTTAAGGAGGGCAGGATCGTTTTCAACCATACGCGCGCGGCCCCAAAGCTTGATGCGCTGACGTCGCGCCGGGTCAAGCAAGAACAAAAACGCGCGATCATTTTCGGAGAGGTTGGCGAGCGTGATGTATTGCCTGTTGCCGCGGTAGTCGACAAAGCCGAGCGTCTTGTCGTCGATAACTTTAGTAAATCCCTTTGGCCCACCTCGGTGCTGGAGATAGGGCGCGCCATCTGCGGTCGCGGTGGCGAGGAAAGCGGTATCCTGTTCGGCAACAAACTTTGCGAGCTCAGGCGTGACCCGATCAGGGAAGCCATCAGCCGTACGTCGCTCGTATGCCTTTGCGGAGCCACGCTCGGCCTGCGCCTGCTGCGCCGCCGCAGTGAAGACCCGGCTGGAATTATTCATATGACCACCACTGCTTAGCCCGCCGCCCTTGCGGAACAAAGATAGCCCCTCGCTGTTGCTCACGGTAGGGCCACGCGTGTTCGATTTGGGCAGGATTGCGGTGGCAAGCGACATAAGATGGTCATGCTGGTTTGCTGCGATCCGAACGCTGAGGGGCGCCGCCTAGGTTGCGTGCACAAACAGGAGGCGTTCGATGTGTGACTACAGTCTTCACGACGTTACATCCCGACCCGCCAAGGTCGGCGACAAGCTGATATCGACACAATTTCCAAATGCGATCACGCGCGGTTTTTCGGATCCGGCGGAGCCGCGCGTGGCTGTCTGTCTGCTGCCTGGGACGGAACTTGCATTCGAGAACGAAGTCGAATGCGACGCTTCGTTCCGGTTCTTGCCCACCCGGAAATCTACTCACAAAGTGGCGCGCTTCCGGCAAGTGAATCTCAATCGGCCGGCGGCCCACCACGATGCGCTGGAGTTCCCGGATGGCAAGATCGTGCTGGTTACGGATCTCTGCGAGGGCCAACGCGCGACCGTGCTGCAATTGCCGAACACTGGGCGGCCTGCCAATGCGGAAGGCAAGCCGGCAGATCACAAAGATGAGTCACTCGTCGCCGATGCGATAGACTGACTGCTGATGAGCCAGGGAGCCGCCGGACAACCGGTGGCTCTCGATAAAATCTGAATGCGCAGGAACGCGCTACTTTTTCTGCGAGTCGACGACTTTTTTGCAGGCCTCTGTTAGCTGGGCATACTGCTTGTTGAGGCAAGCGAGCACGCGACCACCTCCAGGCACCGTTCCTTTGCAGTATTTCTCATAGTCGCCCTTGCAGGCGGCACGTTGCTCGGCTGTGAAATCCTGACAGACGGCGGGAGAGAGGGAGGAAAGGATAAGCGTGCCCGCAAACAATATCGTGCGCATCATTCGTCCTTTTGTGATTCAGCAGGTGCAGCAATTGCCGCCAATGGGCCGATCGTCAAAATACCGGTGCCAATGCAGGCTGTTGTCACAAAAGCAATGTCGTCGGGGCAGGGCAAACCACATTGCCAAAGCGCGACGATGAAGAAGACTGTAGAAAGTGTCACTCCCCACGCGGCGCCGGCGAATCGATGCGCGAAAGCGCGAGCAGCATCAACGGTCCTCCCATTTCGGTTCACGCTTGTCGATGAAGGCGTTCAAGCCCTCCTTGGCGTCGCGCGTCATTAAATTCTCGACCATTACTTCGGAGACGTACCGGTAAGCTTCGGCCAAGTTCATTTCCGCTTGCCGGTAGAAGCCCTCTTTGCCGATTTTCACAATGTGACTGGATTTGCCTGCGATCTGGCGGGCAAAACCCAAGGCCTTTTCGCGCTCCTCTCCGGGATTTACGATTCGGTTGATCAGGCCAATGCGATAGGCGTCCTCCGCAGAGACGGCTTCGCCAGTCAGCAGCATCTCCATGGCGTGCTTGCGCGCGATGTTGCGCGAGAGCGCGACCATCGGGGTCGAACAGAACAAGCCAATGTCAACACCGGGCGTAGCAAATTTCGCTGCGGTGGATCCGACGGCGAGATCGCAGCTGGCGACGAGCTGACAGCCCGCGGCCGTCGCCACACCTTGCACGGCGGCAATCACTGGCTGCGGCATATTGATAATCTGCTGCATCATCCCGCTGCACATGGCCATCATGCGCTGGAAATACGCGCGGCCACCGTCGGCATCGCTGCGCCGGCCGGTGAGTTCCTTGAGGTCGTGGCCGGCGCAGAAAGCAGGGCCATTTGCTGCAATCACCACGGCGTGGACAGTTTTATCGGCGGCAATTTCAGTCAAAGCACTGGAAAGGACGCTCAGCACCGCCTCCGACAAGCTATTGCGGGCTTCAGGCCGGTTCAGCACAAGTATAGCGACGTCTTTATGGCGCTCGCGCAACAGCATCGGCGCATCGCCAGTGAGGGTGGCAGTCGGAGCGTTCATCAGAAGTGTTCCAAGTCTCAATTCCGTCGAACCTTAACCCGAAGCGGGACCCATGCAAGGCTCGGAACGCCGGTCGAACTGCACACGTTAGTAGGGGTTATGGCCAAGCAACACACGAAATCAAAGCACTCGAAACGCGAAAGGCGCTGGTCGGCGCGCGTCATCCGGGAAAGCGACGCGCTTACGCTTGAAAAGGGGGTCTTCACCAAACCCACCCCGCGAAAGATCGCGGCTTCCCTTAAGCGCTCCGCTGACCGCAGCCGCCGGCGCAAGTCGAATTCCTACCGCTCGGCAATGTCGATGCTTACCTTCTTCATCAATCGTGCTGGCAAGCGGCTTTCCAGGGCTCGCAAGCAGAAGCTGGAAAAGACCAAGGACGAACTGCGCAAGCTTTACCGCAAGACCTGAATTGTCCGATTGACCTGACAGCCGCGCCGTCTAAGACCAAAGCGCCGGGTCGGCCGGCGAGGGGAGGACACGTATGCTGGCTCCGGCAATGAGTGCCGACGAAATCGCAAAGCTGTTGCACGAGGTGTTTCCTCAAGGGTTCTATCCCGGTTGTGGCTTGACAATCGAGCGGGTCGAATACGCAGACGTCCGCGTACGACGGCACTTTCGGGAGGATTTCATCCGGCCGGGCGGCACCATTTCTGGGGCCACCATGATGGAGCTTGCCGATTTTGCGATGTATGTCGCGGTTTTTTCCGCTGTCGGCCCTCAGCCGCTCGCGGTCACGACCAATCTCAACATCAATTTCCTGCGCAAGCCGGGAAAGGGCGATCTGATTGCGGATGCCCGATTGATGAAAATCGGCAAGCGGCTGGCGGTGGGGGAAGTCACGATCTGTTCGGACGGGGCGTCCGAACCAGTTGCTCATGCGACGTCGACTTATTCGATCCCCTGACGCCGCACCCATTAGGTATGGTAATATGTAACCATTCACCTATAGCATTGATTTTACGACATAAAAATCATAGACAGTGCTTGACCAGAAGTTTGCCCCCCGTTAGATAAATCCCCTTCAGCGCGGCTGGGCGCGCTCACGGTTTTCAGGGAATGATCATGAACACTTACTCGGCCAAGTCCTCCGACATCGAGAAAAAGTGGGTGACCATCGACGCCACCGGGCTTGTCGTCGGGCGTCTTGCCTCGATCGTCGCATTGCGGCTGCGCGGCAAGCACAAGGTGACTTACACTCCACACGTTGATGATGGCGACAACGTCATTGTCATCAATGTCGCCAAAGCGGTGCTCACCGGCCGCAAGCGTGACAAGAAGGTTTACCACCACCACACTGGTTTCATCGGTGGCATCAAAGAGCGCAGGGCCAAGGCGATCATGGAAGGTCGCTTCCCGGAACGCATCGTCGAAAAGGCGGTAGAGCGCATGTTGCCACGCGGGCCGCTCGGCCGCGTGCAGCTCGGAAATTTGCGGGTCTACCCGGGCCCCGCGCATCCCCATGAGGCGCAGAAGCCCGAAAAGCTCGATGTTGCCGCGATGAACCGCAAGAACGTGAGGAGTGCCTGATGGTGGCTGAGACCATGCAATCGCTGGAAGGATTGGCGACCCTCAAGCCGGCAGCGCCCGAAGCGCCAAAATACGAAAAGAAGGTTGATACTCAGGGTCGGGCCTATGCCACGGGTAAGCGCAAGAATGCAGTCGCTCGAGTCTGGATCAAGCCTGGCTCGGGCAAGATCCTGGTTAACACCAAGGCGGTGGAAGTATTTTTTGCGCGTCCGGTGCTTCGGATGCTGATCCAGCAGCCGTTGATCGCGACCAATCGCAACGGGCAATACGACGTTACCTGCGCGGTCTCTGGCGGCGGCTTGTCCGGCCAGGCCGGAGCGGTGCGTCACGGCTTGGCCAAGGCGCTCACCTATTTCGAGCCGGATTTGCGCGGCGCACTTAAAAAGGGCGGATTCCTCACGCGCGATCCACGCGTGGTCGAACGGAAGAAATACGGCCGAGCGAAAGCCCGGCGCTCCTTCCAGTTCTCGAAGCGCTAGCCGAATTACAAACGGCGCGCCGAAAGCGCGCCTTTTTGGCTGCGACTTTGCGATCATTCGGTTTTTTTCGAAACGTTTACCATACAGCGACGCAGGTTTGGCCCGCGGAACGCGCGCGAAGTTCAATATCGCATAAAGTTACTGATTACAATTCGAGGAAGTCTTTCGTCGAAGCCGGCTTATTTGCGCAACAGATTCCCTAAAGGAACGGCGTAATTATACCGTTGCGGTTCGGCGTGCACCGGACAGCCGGTGGGAGCGCACATGTTGCTAACGAATAATCCGCAATCCTGGACCTTGGATTTGCCGACGCTGTCGTTGGTGGCTATATGCATTGCTGGCCTGCTCGGCCTGTTTCTGATCATTGACTGGTTGCAGCAACGCAATATCCGCGCGCTGGCGTGGTGGGGTTCGGCTTATCTGATTGGTGCCTCGTCGATAGCGCTGGGGAGCATGCCGACGTCATTAATTAAATTGCCGCCGGGAGCGCCCGGTACGCTGACCTTCCTTGCCTGCGGCATGATCTGGAACGGAGTACGACTGTTCCAGGGCAGACGCGTATTGCCTTTCGCGATTTTTATTGGCGCCGCGCTCTGGTTGGGGCTCGGTCAAATTCCCGGAGTGCTGGAAGATGGCAACGGCCAGATCGTCGGCGCCTTGATAGTTCCAATCTACACGCTCTTCATCACTTTTGAACTTTGGCGAGAGCGATGCAGAACGCGTTATTCGCCCGCCGCGGCCATCGTGGTGCCATGCCTGCATGCGGGGATCTTTCTGGTGCCGCTCGCAATGCATGCGTTCTTGCCTGCAGGACATAACGCGGCTTGGCTGACGGTTTTTACCCTTGAAACAATACTCTACGCGGTTGGCACTGCATTTATTGTTATGCTGATGGTCAAGGACCATCACGTCCACGTCTACCGCGCCGCTGCGTGCACCGATCATCTGACCGGTTTGCTTAACCGCCGCGCCTTCATGGATAACGCGCCCACCCTATGCGCACAGCAGGCTAGATGAGGCGAGCCAGTGGCGGTGCTGATGTTCGATCTTGATTTCTTCAAGTCAATCAATGACCGCTTTGGTCATGCCGTTGGCGATAGTGTATTACGCGTTTTCGGACAAGTGGTGCGAGCGAGCACGCGTGTCGCGGCGGCGAAGAGTTTATAACGATTGTTCCAGGCGGATTGGAGAGCGTCAGCAAAATCGCCGAACGTGTCCGCTCGGGCTTTGAGGTTTCGGGCGCCACCATCGGCACCCACACCGCCGGGGCGACCGTTAGCATCGGCGCCGCCATTTCCTATGACGCGGTCACGGCAATCGATGCGCTGGTTGCGCGTGCGGATGCCGCTCTCTATCGCGCCAAGCAACGACGGCCGAAATCGGCTCCATGTCGCCGAAGAGGAGATGGTGAGAGTGAGCGAGCTCGACTGATCGCCGCCGCGCGCCGCGCCCATCAAGTAAGAACGGGCGCTTTTGCCCGGGGGTCGCAGCACAAGACGGCCTTCTGACAGGCTAGTCCAAGCCGACCGTCAAATCACCGACGCCGCAACCTCTCATTTACCCCATTTGCGGTACCATACGCTTATGTGGCGTTCCCATCCCGAATCGCTCTCTCTTGAGGTCTATGTCGAGCGGGCAGGTGCCGCATTGGCATGCGCATATTCGAACTCAACTGAATTCGACGCTGCCCTGATCGCCGCCCGCCGTGCTGCCGGTGTTTATGGGCCCAGGCGCCATCGCAGGCAAATGCTGGCGACCGCTGCTGGTATCGCCGCCGGGCTGGTGGTTGTGGCCTTTCTGATCGTCTGATTCCAACTCCTCGGTCAAGAAAAAGGGCGCTCCGCGCGGAGCGCCCAAAAGTTGCGTCGCTCGCGCGATGTTGGGAGGAACGCTTACGCCGAGTAATACATGTCGAACTCGACAGGATGCGGGGTGTGTTCAAGCCGGATCACTTCCGTCATCTTGAGGTCGATATATGAGTCGATGAAGTCATCGTCGAACACTCCGCCAGCCTTTAGGAATGCACGGTCCTTGTCGAGGTTGCCGAGTGCCTCGCGTAGGCTGCCGCACACCGTCGGAATCTGCTTGAGTTCGGCCGGCGGCAGGTCATAAAGGTCCTTGTCGACCGCGGAGCCCGGATCAAGCTTGTTCTTGACGCCGTCGAGACCGGCCATCGTCATTGCCGCGAAAGCGAGATACGGATTGGCGAGCGGGTCGGGGAAGCGGACCTCAACGCGCTTCGCCTTGGGATTGGCGGTGTATGGAATGCGGCACGAGGCCGAACGGTTGCGTTGCGAATAGGCGAGTAGCACCGGCGCCTCGAAGCCCGGGACTAACCGCTTGTAGGAATTGGTAGTCGGGTTGGTGAATGCGTTGATCGTGCGCGCGTGTTTGAGAATGCCAGCGATGTAGGACAGGCACATGTCCGAAAGATCTGCATACTTGTTTCCGGCGAAAGCGGGCTTGCCTCCCTTCCAGATCGACTGGTGGCAGTGCATTCCCGAGCCGTTGTCGCCATAGATTGGCTTCGGCATAAAGGTTGCGGTCTTGCCATAAATCTGGGCGACCTGCTGGATGCAATATTTATAGATCATCAGCTGGTCGGCCATCTGGGTGAGCGGCGAGAACTTCATGCCAAGTTCGTGCTGCGCGGAGCCGACCTCGTGATGGTGCTTCTCGACCTTGACGCCCATTTTGGCCATCGCCGCGAGCATCTCGCTGCGCATATCCTGCGCGGTGTCTTGCGGCGGCACCGGGAAATAACCCTTCTTGGTGCCGATGTGGTGGCCGAGATTTCCGCCTTCGTATTCTGTGTCGGAATTGGTCGGAAACTCGATCGAGTCGAGCTTGAAACGTGTGTTGTAGGGCTCGGCGGCGTATTTGACGTCGTCGAACACAAAGAACTCGGCTTCCGGGCCAAAATAGACGGTGTCGCCCACGCCTAGCGACTTCACCATGCCCTCTGCTTTCTTTGCGATGCTACGAGGGTCGCGGTTATAGGGCTCGCCGGTGGTCGGCTCGAGCACGTCGCAGACCAGTGACACCGTGGTTTCCGCGAAGAATGGGTCGATGCAGGCGCTGGACGGATCCGGCATCAGGTTCATGTCGGATTCATGGATCGCTTTCCAGCCGGCGATCGAGGAGCCGTCAAACATCTGGCCCTCGGCAAAAGTATCTTCTTCGATCATGGAAATATCGAAGGTGACGTGCTGCCACTTGCCGCGCGGATCAGTGAACCGGAAATCGGCATATTTTACATCGTTGTCCTTGATCAGTTTCATGACATCTTTGGCTGTCGTCATGGATTGCATTCCCCCTTGTTTTCATGAAATTTGCCCGCGAGGCCTTTTGCCCGCGGTTTAGATTGCATCAATTCCGGATTCCCCGGTCCTGATCCGAATTGCTTCTTCGATATTGGAAACGAATATCTTGCCGTCGCCAATCCGGCCAGTCTGAGCAGCACGCCGGATCGCATCGATCGCTTTTTCCACCATGTCATCGCCCAGCACGATTTCGATTTTCACCTTTGGGAGAAAATCAACCACGTATTCGGCGCCGCGGTATAGCTCGGTATGTCCCTTCTGTCGCCCGAAGCCCTTTGCTTCAGTGACTGTAATCCCCTGTAGGCCGACCTCCTGCAGCGCTTCCTTCACCTCGTCGAGTTTGAAGGGTTTGATGATGGCTTCGATTTTTTTCATTACCTGTCCTTCCCCCAGCTCGCCGGAACTGACCCCGGAGAGCCGCGCTTCCGGTTTGCAGGTCCCGTGCCAAGCCACTGAGATACAAAAAAGCCATTATCGGTAATGACTTATTGGAGAAGCGGGGGCTAGCTTATGGGTTGCCCAAGGTTCGACGCCCACAAGTTAAGCAAAGTGGTTAGGTTTTAGCCAGCCGCCAAAGACTTGTTGCGCCGCAAGCAATTAGTCTGAATTGTCGGGCCCGAGATCGGTCGTTAGTGTCTCCCTCGCGATGATTGAATTGCTCACGACTGCTGAGATGGCGGAGGCGGACCGTCTTGCCATCGCTGGCGGCATTTCCGGTAGCGAACTAATGGAGAATGCGGGCCGTGCAGTGGCCGATGCCACCGCCAGGATGGAGCCGCGCCGCGTCATTGTCGTGGCCGGTCCGGGCAATAACGGTGGCGATGGATTCGTCGCGGCCCGCCATCTGTCGAAACGCGGTTACACAATTCGCCTGTGTTTCGTCGGCCAACCGAAGAAGCTGAAGGGGGATGCTGCGCTGGCCGCCGAACGCTGGAGCGGGGCGGTCGAAGAGGCCTCGCCAGCCACGTTGAGCGATTGCGACATCATTGTCGATGCGCTGTTTGGCGCCGGCCTCGACCGCAACGTCGAAGGACTGCCGCGCATCATGATCGGCGCGATGAACACAAGCGGCGTGCCGATCATCGCCGTTGATCTACCGAGCGGCGTGAACGGAACGACCGGCGCCGTGATGGGGGCTGCCGTCAGCGCAACACGAACCGTGACATTTTTCCGGCGCAAGACGGGCCACTTGCTGATGCCGGGCCGTCTGCATTGCGGCATCACTGAGGTCGCCGACATCGGGATTCCGGAAAGCGTGTTGGACAAGATCAATCCGCAAACTTTCGCGAACGCGCCACCCCTTTGGGGCACTTCTTTTCCGCGACCGAGATTGCAGGGTCACAAGTACTCCCGCGGTCATGCGGTCGTCGTTTCAGGTGCCCCGTCAACTACAGGAGCGGCGCGGCTGGCGGCACGCGGGGCGCTGCGCGCAGGAGCAGGGCTTGTCACCATCGCCAGCCCCAGGGAGGCCATGGCCATCAATGCCGCTTCAAGCCTGGCAGTCATGGTCCGTCCAGTCGATGGATCGGCCGAACTTGGTAAGTTTCTCGCGGACAAGCGGCGCAACGCTGTTGTGGTGGGTCCCGGCGGTGGCGTTGGCGCAGGAACGCGAGAGCAGGCGCTCGCCGCGCTCGCCAGCCAGGCTGCAGTGGTGCTTGATGCCGACGCGCTGACAAGCTTCGCAGAGGAGCCGGCAGCCCTGGTCGAGGCGATCGGCAAGCGGGCGGCCCGTGACGTGGTCTTGACACCCCACGAAGGAGAATTTTTTCGTATTTTCAATAGTTTAATAAAAAAGGCTGTTCCTAATTCAAAACTTAAGAAAGCGTGCATAGCTGCCGATTACAGCGGCGCTATTATTGTCTATAAGGGGGCAGATACCGTCGTGGCCGCTCCTGGGGGTCGCGCGGCGATCGCGGACAATGCCCCGCCGAGCCTCGCTACAGCTGGGTCTGGGGACGTGCTTTCCGGCATGATTGCCGGCCTGATGGCGCAAGGCATGCCTGCGTTTGAGGCTGCCAGCGCTGCGGTCTGGCTGCATGGGGAAGCGGCTGGCGAATTCGGTGCTGGGCTGATTGCGGAGGACCTACCCGAAATACTGCCACGGGTGTACCGGCGGCTATTTGCGGACCTTGCAGCCCGTCTTGGCTGATGCGGCCATTGGAGACTGATCCCCCATGTTTTCACGGTCCGCCTGCGGTGTGGTCTTGCCTTGGCTGGCACCGGCGCGTTAAGCCGTGCCGGATTGCGGCGCCAAAATCGTCCGTAATTGCCCTCTGCGGGCGTGGCGGAATTGGTAGACGCGCTGGATTTAGGTTCCAGTGGCGAAAGTCGTGGGGGTTCGAGTCCCTCCGCCCGCACCACAACGAGGCCAACGAGATTAAAGAGACTTGCGGGCCCGCCCGTATTCCAACATGACCCACGTTCGGCTCGACGTGAGCCGGTGCGATGCGAGTGCAAGCAGAGAAAATAGTGTGTCCGATGCAAGTTACTGAAACGCTGTCCGAAGGTCTTAAGCGGGAGTACAAGGTCGTCGTTCCGGCTGCCGAACTGGATGCCAAGGTCAATGCGCGTCTGGATGAATTGAAAGACCGTGTGCGGATCAATGGATTCCGCCCGGGCAAGGTGCCGGTTACCCACCTCAAGCGCATGTATGGCCGCTCCACGATGGCCGAGGTGATCGAGACGACGGTTCGCGACACCAATAATCAGATCGTCAGTGAGCGCGGCTACAAGCTCGCCGCCGATCCGAAGGTGACACTGCCGACGGACGAAGGCGCGATAGAGCAATTGATAACCGGCAAGACCGATCTCAACTACACCATGGCTCTTGAGATCGTGCCGCCGATCACGCTCGGGGATTTTAAAAGCATCAAACTGACAAAGCTTGCTGCCGACGTCACTGACGACGAAGTCGAGCAGGGCATTGCTCGCATCGTTGACCAGAACAAGCCTTACACGGCGCGGCCGGAAGGCGAGAAGGCAGCCAACGATGACCGCGTCACGATCTCGTTTGTGGGCACTATCGACGGCACGCCATTTGAAGGTGGCTCCGGCGACGATGCTGTCGTGCTGATCGGATCGAAGACGTTCATTCCAGGCTTTGAGGATCAACTCATAGGCATCGCCACGGGCGAAACCCGGACGCTAAACGTGACCTTCCCAGTGCACTACATGAAGCAGGATCTTGCCGGCAAGGCAGCCGAATTCGTGGTCAATGCAAAGTCAATCGAAACGCCCGGCACGGTGACCGCCGACAATGACTTCGCCAAATCGCTGGGACTGGAGTCGATCGCGAAGCTGCGTGAAGCGGTGAAGAATAGCATTACGCGTGAGCATGCGACAATGTCGCGGCAGAAGCTCAAGCGCGCGCTGCTCGACGAGCTCGACAAGATGCATAGATTCGACCCGCCGCCAACGCTGGTCGAGGAAGAATTCGAACGCGTGTGGAAATCAGTGCTTCAGGAACTTGAAACTGAGGGCAAGATCTTCGCCGACGAGAGCACCACTGAAGAGAAAGCCAAGGCCGAGTATCGTGCTATTGCCGAGCGCCGGGTTAGGCTTGGTCTCGTGCTCGCCGAGATCGGTGAGAAGAACAACATTGCTGTCACCGAGGATGAATTGAACCGCGCGGTAATGGAGCGCGCGCGTGAGTTTGCCGGCCAGGAGCAGCGTGTGTGGGGCTATTACCGGCAAAATCCGCAGGCGGTTGCTGCCTTGCGGGCGCCGATATTCGAAGAAAAGGTGGTTGATTTCCTGCTTGAACTCGCTGGCGTGACTGAAAGCAAGGTTTCGCGCGAGGAACTCTACAAAGAAGACGATTCGGCTCCCTGATCCGCGGGAGCCTTGTGCGGCCGACTTTGGGAAAATAAATCACCGGATGGGCCGGCGGCGCTAATCTAGCCGGCGTGATTCGCGTCAAGGAGACGAAATGAGAGACCCTCTCAATACCTATATGAATTATCTGGTGCCCATGGTGGTGGAGCAAACCAACCGTGGCGAGCGGGCCTATGATATTTACTCACGGCTTCTGAAGGAGAGGATTATCTTTATCACTGGGCCGATCGAGGACGG
>JBARNC010000138.1:0-3759 GCA_049802775.1 Pseudolabrys sp.
GCACTGCTGTTGACAAGATTGACGACAATACCTTCAAGATTCCTATGATTGATAGGGTTCTCATGGGCGGCCCTAACCGGTTCGTCGGATTGCCAGATCTCAAAACTCGGATCAGGTCGAACGAGCTGGGTCATTAGCGGACATTTTGCGATGCGGGAGCGATGTCCGCTTTACCCCCAATAGCGGACATGTGCAGTGCAACTCGGTATGTCCGCTTTGTGCCAAAAGCGGACATCCGAGCAGCGGGACGGTGATAACTATTTGTCGTTGATCACTCCGGCAGACCCGCTTTTTGCAGAGCTTCGACGTATTTGGCGTGATCTTCTGGTCGGCGGAACAAAGCTGTCTTTCTGACATTCGAAAGGCGCCAATTCGGGTCCATCTCACGCATTCGTGCGATAGCTTGCTGCGCTTCCTTCGACCGCCCGCTGAGCGCAGCAGCTGCCGCGACCAGGCGTTGCCCCTCCGGCCAATTCGGCCGCTCCCGCACCGCCTTTTGCGCCCATGACAGCGCCAAGTCATAGCAGCCGGCAAAAATATAGGCGAACGCGGTGCCGCCCTGCGCCACGAAGGTGAGGGGATCGAGCGGGCTCAGGCGCATGGCGAGTGCGAAATGCTCGACGGCCACTTCGGGCTCGCCGAGCCAGACTCTCACCCAACCACTGAACTGCCAGGTCATCGCCAGGTTCGGATTGAGCGCGAGCGCGCGATCGATGAAAGCGGCTGCGTCATCAAGGTCACCGACGACTAAAGCGAGTGCCCATCCGCCGGTGCCCAATGCGACTGCGTCATCCCTGCCTAACTCCGCCGCCCGCCGAGCGAGCCTTGTCGTGTCAGCGATTTCTTGGCTTCGATTGGTCACCCAGCGGAACCCCTTGCGCTGAGCGTGGCACCACGCCGCCATGCCGTGGGCCGAAGCGAAATCCGGGTCCAGCTCAATCGCCTTGTAGAACATCTGGAGCGCCTCGCTGTTAGCCTCCTTCGACCAGTGGCGAGTACGCGCCAACCCACGCAGGTAGTAGTCGTACGCGTCGAGACTCTCGGTCGGCTTGCGTTTGGCGCGCTCGATCTCGGCCTGCTCCAGCTTCGGCGCAATCGCTCCCACCACGCTCGCCGTGATCCTGTCCTGCAAATCGAAAGCATCTTCCAGTCCGCCCTCGAAGCGGTCCGCCCAGATATGCGCTCCCGTTGTCGTATCTATGAGCTGACTGATGATGCGTACTCGATTTGCAGCTTTGCGCACACCGCCTTCAAGCACGTAGCGGACCCCAAGCTCCCGACCGGCTTGTTTCACATCCACAGACCGGCCTTTGTAGGTGAAGGTCGAGTTACGCGCGATCACGAACAGGCTTCGGAAACGCGATAGCGCGGTGATAATTTCGTCCACCATCCCATCAGCGAAATACTCCTGCTCGGCGTCTCCGCTCATGTTCTCAAATGGAAGCACCGCGATGGATGGCTTGTCCGGAAGCGCCAAGGTGGGCCGCGAGCTTACTGGACCGCTCGGCTGCACCCGGTAGACGCGGACCGGCCGTTCGATGTTCTTGAGGTGCTGCTCGCCTGCGTTCTCGAAGTTGATCTCAACCTTACCCTCGGCGTCCTCCTTGACACGGCTGGAGACACAAATGCCCCCCGGCTCAGCAATGCTCTCAAGACGAGTCGCGACGTTGACGCCATCCCCGAAAATGTCGCCACGGTCGATGATGATGTCCCCGACGTTTATGCCGATGCGGAACTCGATCCGCTTCTCTTGCGGCACATCGGAATTACGTTGAACCATGCCGCGCTGGACATCCACGGCACAACGCACCGCGTCCACGACGCTGCTGAACTCAGCCAACAGCCCGTCTCCGGTGTTTTTGACGACACGACCACGGTGTTCGGTGATCTTGGGAAAGGCAAGGGAGCGCAGATGGTCCGTGAGCTGAGCGTGTGTCCCCTCTTCATCCAGGCCAGTCAGCCTGCTGTATCCAGCCACATCGGCTGCGAGGATTGCGGCTAACCGCCGTTCGACCCGCGACTGAGCCATGAAGATCACTCCGCCCACCGCGATTTAGAGCTGAGTTTATGGTCGGCGGTGAAGTGTGTCTATCGAGCAACAATGTCCGCTTTGGGTCAATCGCGACCGATCCGTTCAGCGCCAGTGCCGACCAATGTCCGCTATGCCCCCAATAGCGACCAAATTTTGCGGCGCAGCGAAATGACGCTTATGTGTCAATAGCGGACATTACAACGCTCACTCGATCACCTTATCGGCACGCGCTAGTAGCGTTTGTGATACAGTGAGGCCGAGCGCCTTGGCTGTCTTGAGGTTGATCACCAATTCATACTTGGTCGGTTGCTGAATCGGCAAGTCGCCAGCCTTCTCGCCCTTGAGGATGCGATCGACATACCCCGCCGTCTTGCGCCATAGCTCGGTCAGATCAATCCCGTAGGAGAGTAAGCCGCCGGACGCAATGAAGAAAGAAAGCGGGTAGATTGCCGGGAGGCGATGGCGCGCTGCCAGCTCGATGATCAAGTCGCGATGTCCTAACGTGATTGGATTCGGCAGAACAATCAGCCCACCGCCCGCATGGCTGGCGAACGTCGCGATAGCATTCTCGATCTCAGTGTCGTTTTGAACGCATTTATTGCCAATCCCGGCCGACCCCTTACTACAAGCGAGCTGATCCAATGTGCCTACCCTAGGCTGAAGGTCTTCGAGACCTGGCGTTACGAACAGGTGCGGTTATCCGCCGAGCGGTTCGCGGTGCGTGTGGGTGTGGCCCGGGACCGCCGGGGCAAGCCGGTACTTTGGGCGCCACGGGAGGGGAAATAGCCCTTGACTCGCAGCACTAGGGGAAAAGCATGGAAAATACGATGCTCCAAATGAGCGCTCCAACGCGTGTAAATGTAACAGTTAAACGGTCTACTCGCCCGCGTGAGTACCTGACCGAGCGCGAGATCGAGAAGCTGATCGAGGCCGCGGGCGACAACCGGTGGGGGCATCGGGACGCCACAGCCATCCTGATCGCCTACCGACACGGCCTGCGAGCCTCAGAGATCGTGGCCCTCCGTTGGGACGATATCGACTTCCAGACCGGCAAGCTGCACGTACGGCGTTCTAAAGGCGGCACAGCCAGCGTGCATCCTATCGGTGGCCGTGAGCTGCGTGCTCTACGCCGGCTCAAGCGTGAGACGCCTCAAAGCGTCTATGTGTTCGTTTCCGAGCGCCTGGCACCCCTTAGCGTGGCTGGCTATCAGCGCATGGTTGCAAGGACAGGCGACGCAGCTGGCTTTCCGTTCGCGGTGCATAGCCACATGCTTCGCCACTCATGCGGCTACAAACTGGCTAACGATGGCCAGGACACTCGCGCCATTCAACACTATCTCGGGCACCGCTCAATCACGTCAACGGTGCGCTACACCGCACTTGCCCCCGATCGATTCAAGGGCTTCTGGAAAGACTGATAACGCGGCTGTCGGGGGTGAATTTGGCTTTCGACGTGAATGTCCGCTATTGGGTGTAAAGCGGACATGCGCGATGCACTGATCAATGGCCGCTTTCGGGGGTAAAGCGGACATCGCTCCCGCACCGCAAAATGTCCGCTAATGACAGCCAATAGCGGACATGGGCATATAGGCGAGCAAAGAAAGACGGCCTCGAAGGCGGTCTCGCCAAAACCTGATTGGTGTTTGACCAATCAGCAGCGGCTTTAGCTTTCCGCTTCCTGCCTTCTTGGCACCGACCAAGTGGCAGTGAGTTATCGCCGCTGGTTA
>JBARNC010000139.1:0-6511 GCA_049802775.1 Pseudolabrys sp.
GTGGCCGCCGACATGCATGTAGAAAGTCGCAGGATTGGCACGCAGCAAGTGATTGTGAACGGCGGTAATCTCGAGACCGCCTTCGATCAATTTTGCCATGACGGGATTGATTTCGGATTCGAGGAGAACAAGATCCCCCATAACCATAGCGTCATCAAACGTTGGCTTGAAAGCGACCCAACCGCCAAGCGCCAATGCTGGCTTAATGGCGACGCCATCGACCGTGACTGAAAGATCGGTGCGAGGAAAGCCGTACCGATGAACGTCGCCTGCTACGATGGGCGTTCTGCCAAATGCCGCATCGACTTTCTGCCAGTCGATTTGTTGGGCGCTCGCGGAACCCGATGCTAAAATGGCTCCTGCAGCAAAAAACGGTAGTAATGCACGCATGCCAACCTCCTAGGTGGGCTTATCGCCCGGTTGTGCTCCTGGATTCTTCGTAAGCTCACTAAACAGCCGATCGGATTTCTTCCAACGGATCGCCGCCATGAAGGTGTCGACATACGTCGCGGCCTTGGCGCCAAAGTCGATGTGATAGGAATGCTCGTACATATCGAGCGCGAGAATCGGTGTACCGCCGGCGAGCGTATGGCAATGGTCTGACGCCCACTGGTTAATGAGCTTGCGATCGCGCGGCGACCATGACAGCAACACCCAGCCGGAGCCGCCGCCGAGCGCTTTTCCCATGGCGATAAATTCAGAGCGCCAGCGCTCATACGAGCCAAAGTCGCGTGTAAGCGCATCGCGCAACATTGGTGACGGTTCGCTTTGATCTCCAAGCCCGTCAAAAAACAACTCGTGCAGGATCATCGAGTTCATGGCGACGAGCTGCTCACGTTTGAGACCGTTGATGAGGAACCCGGCGGCATTCTGGTAATCGAGTTCGGCAAGTTTCTCCTCGATCACGTTCAGACGTTTGACAGCCCCTCCATAATTATTCTCGTAATGGCTGATGATCAGCCGCTCAGACATTCCCTTGACATGGGCCGGGTCGCAGGAAAGTGGTTTCATGCTGAACGTCATCGGCGCTCCCCGTGCTAGGGCAATACCTCAATCGAGATCTGGTCGAAGCGTGTGATGCTGTCGGCCTTTGTCCAGAGCGCAATTTTTCCCGCGCCGGCGAAGGTCTTATCGGAGGTGGTGAATAGAATTTTGCCGTCAAACTTAATGGTGAATCGTTCGCCGTCCGCTTTGAGGCCGAGCTTGTGCCACACATTGCCGGCGACCTTTGTGTTCGCGCCGTCGATTTGCTCCCGACGACCTTTAACGAGGCGGTAAAAGCGAACATTGTCCTCAAGGGCGTTCGCGCGCACGACGTAGTAGTTGTCGGCATCGAGGACACGGACGGCAATCCCACCTGCTTGGTCAACACGACCCGCGACTGACTTGAAACTTATGGAAACGTCGACGTTTTTCGCGACGATCGAGTTAAAGATGGCAAGCGGAAAACGATAGTCCGTCCGGTCTGTGCTCGACTGCTCAATCACTTGGCCGCCGAAAGACGTTGGATCGCTCACGACAGTCCACCGACTTTCGCTGCCCTGGCCTGTTCGGGCAAATTGAAAGTCGGCCGGAGGCGCGCCGACATCCATTTTTGCAATCGCGACGACTGTCGCAGCGGACTGAGAAAAGCCGTCCGACCCACAAAATAGGATAGCCGTCGCGACAATTACGACAGCTAAAACCAGTGGTACGAGAGGGATTAGTCTTGGCCGGTTTCCATCCACGCGCAATCTCCTCGATAAATCGAGTGCTGCGCAGCGCTTGGACGGTGAGGCCGTCTGACGGGGAGCCTGCGTGTCCCCGTAAACATGGAAGTTAAGCGAGCGCGCATCTAAGCGCAAGTTGATGGAACCGACCCTCGTTGCTTTTTTATCCAGTGTTTATGTTCAACCGCCGTTGATACTCAATGAGGGCCTATGCTGGAACTCCAACGTTGGCTCTATGCGGAGGCGGGCGGCCAACTAAAGAGCTTCGCCAACGGAATTGACCCGCTGACGCTGTTGACGGGCATCAGCATCGCCGCGCTCTTCGGGTTTGTTCATGCATGCATGCCGGGGCACGGCAAGACGGTGCTGGTGTCCTATTTTCTTGGCCGTCCGTCCAAGGTGGCCGCCGGTTTAAGCGCGAGCATTATGCTCGTATTGACCCACGTTGGCTCAGCCGTGGTGCTTGTTCTCACCGGTTTTAATGGTCAATCGGGGCACCATCGGTGGCGCGGGCCGTGCACCTGAATTTGAAACCGCCAGCGCGGCCTTTATCGTTCTGATCGGAATTTGGTTGCTCTACAATGCCATACGGCATCGGCACCACGACGGCCCCACAACAGATGGACGCGTGCTTGCCTTCGCGACAGGACTTGTTCCGTGTCCTTTGACCACTTTCATCATGGTCTATGCCGTCAGCAACGGCATTATCATAGCGGGTTTATTGTTGACCGCCGGAATGGTCGTGGGAATGGTCACAACCATTGCCATATTCGCGGTCGCCGCAGTGCTGTTGCGCGAGCGCATCGTTCATCTTATTGAAAAAACTGCACGGACGAGCGAACGCTTCGGACAAGCAATGGAACTGGTCGGCGCGGCTGCGATTATCGCATTCGGTCTGTGGCTACTTACTAGCCGCTGAAATTATAACCGGAGAGCCATTTATGGCGCATCATCACGGTGACCACGATCACGGCCACGACCACAGCCATTCCGGTCATGGCCACGACTCCGGCCACAGCCATACTCACGGCGTGGTCGATCCGTCCATCACCACAACTACCGAAGGGCTGTGGGCTCTCAAATGGTCCTTCGCTTTGCTCATGGCGACGGCCCTCTTGCAGGTTGCGGTCGTCTTCATCTCAGGCAGCGTGGGCTTGCTGGCCGACACCATTCATAATTTCGGAGATGCAGCGACAGCTATTCCGCTGGGCATTGCGTTTCTGTTCGCACGCAAGCGACCCAATAAGCGGTTTACCTTCGGCTACGGCCGGGTCGAGGATCTCGCCGGTGTCACCATCGTTTTCACCATCCTGTTCAGTGCAATTGTGGCCGGCTATGAGAGCGTCGATCGGTTTTTCCATCCGCAGGATATTTCGCATCTGTGGGCGGTTGCAGCGGCATCTACGATTGGCTTTCTCGGCAACGAAGCGGTCGCGATTTTCCGTATTCGCGTTGGACGCCGAATTGGTAGTGCAGCTCTGATCGCCGATGGTCACCATGCGCGGATCGACGGCTGGACCAGTCTGGCGGTGCTTGTCGGTGTGCTGGGCGTATGGTTTGGCTACCCGCTCGCCGACCCGATTGTCGGTCTCGTCATTACCGTTGCGATTTTCGGGATCGTGATACAGAGTGGAAAACAAATCTTCACCAGGATGCTTGACGGCGTCGATCCTCACGTCATCGATGAAATCCGCCACGCCGCGGAGCATGTGTCGGAAGTCAAAGAAGTGACCGAGGTTCGTGCCCGCTGGCTCGGCCACCGCTTACATGCCGAAGTAAACATTACGGTACCCTCTCAGATCACAGTTTCCCACGCACATGTAATTGCCGAGGAAGCAAGGCATCAACTGCTTCACCATCTCAAGTATCTTTCACTCGTAGTTATTCATGTTGACCCAGAGGAAAAGTCGGGCGAGCGGCACCATCGCATCGAAAAGCACGCTCACGACGGACTGCCTGCGCATTCGCACGCGGCATAAGAAGCGCACCAGGAAATAAGGCCCGCGTTTAAGAAAAAGCGGGGGGCATTGACTGAAATTACGATTACATCACATAAGTACGTTGTCAGAGTTGTTCTATACGCTTCGTGTCCTCGGCCGCTTCGACCAACAGCCAATCACGAAACGTCGAAATTTTCGGCAGTGCCGCAGTCGGTTTTGGACAAACAATCCAATACGAATATGGCACTTTGAGCGACAGCGTGAATGGTCGGACGAGACGGCCAGCGCGAAGATCCCATGCTGCAAGCGCACTTCGTGCCAGCGCAATGCCCTGCCCATCGATGGCTGCGTCGATGGCCATGCTGGCCTGATTGAAGACCGGGCCGTGCGAGAAATTGGCACCAGTGGCGTTGGCAGCTTCCAGCCATGTGCCCCAGTCGCGCCGCTCGCGGATATGCAAGAGCGTATGGTGCTTCAGATCCGCCGGAGTGCGAAGCGCGCGTCGTCCGCGCATAAGTGTCGGGCTGCATACTGGAAACAGTTCCTCGGCGCATAGCTTGGTCACGTGCAGTCCAGGCCAATTCCCGTCACCGTGGCGAACCGCCAGATCGCAATCTTCCCGCGCAAAATCGATGTGCTGCATTGTCGCGGCCACCCGCAGATCGATAGTGGGGTGCTGTTCGGCGAAGCGTCCAAGCCGGTGCACGAGCCACTTGCTAGCGAAATTCGGTGAGGTGCTGACCGTGAGTACGCCGGTATTGTGCTGCTGCAGTAGATTTTCAGTCCCCAGCGCCAGCCGGTCGAAGGCGTCGCGCACGATTGTGAGATAGGACTGCCCGGCCGAGGTAATGACAAGGCGGCGGTGTTCGCGATTGAACAGCCGACAGCCCAGTTCAGCTTCCAGTGCCTTGACCTGATGGCTGACGGCGCCCTGCGTTACGCACAGCTCTTGCGCCGCTTGGGTGAAGCTTTCGTGCCTCGCGGCGGCCTCAAAAGCCCTCAACGCATTGAGCGGTGGCAGGCGGCGCACCGGCAGGTCCATACATGAGAAAAACTAAGGCATGCGAGAGAAAGAATGCTTTGCGCAAAGCTATAATAACGCCAGATATACATCACATCAAGCGGCGGCAGATGGATGCCGGATGAATAAGGAGCAATAGTTATGCTAATGCGAGGTGACAATAGCCCGCTCAAGGCTTCGTCCGTCTTATTGAGGGACGATCACATAGTCTTGTTGGCGATCGATGCCTTTCTGGCGCTGCGTACGTCATTCAAGAAATGGCGAACGCGTCGGCGAACCCTACGGGCCCTTGCCGATCTCGATGAGCGCCAGCTCCGCGATATCGGCCTTACACACGACGAAGCCTTGAGACCACCCCTACGTTGCTGAGCCGCCACAATAGCTACAGCGCGCTTGCCGAACTCGATGACACCCAGCTCAGCAATCTGAGCGAGCTGGGACTTCAAGTGCGGCACGATGCGCGGCGTGCAGTGCATCATCACGTTCGTTGAAATGAGGCGCTGGTATTGATACAATTACTTCGGGGAAATCGCAGCCTCCCCATTAAATGGTCATCCCATTCAAGCGCTGCTCGCCTCTTTTTGGAGCGAGCACATGGATGGGTTCCTAGATCTGACGATCTTTCTCACAGCTACATTTGCAAGCGCGCTTGTTGCTGGCCTGTCCGGCTTTGCGTTCGGACTTATTGCAGCCTCGCTCTGGCTTTACATCCTTTCACCGCTGCAGACCGCAACGCTAATCATTGCGTTCGGGCTCGTCGTGCAAGGGTATTCGGTCTGGAAGCTTCGTCATGCAATCGATTGGAAAACGCTTTGGCCTTTTCTGATCGGGGCGGCGATTGGTGTCCCGATCGGAGTAACCATTTTGACATGGGCAAATCCCACTCACGTACGAACCGGTGTGGGAACCTTTTTGATCCTCTACAGTTTTTATGCGCTGTTTCGTCCAGCGATAAAGCCGATCACAGCTGGCGGCCCGTTCGCTGATACTGGCGTCGGGCTCCTTAACGGCATCCTTGCCGGTATTACGGGGCTCGCTGGCATCCTGGTGACAATATGGTGCGGGCTACGTGGCTGGCCGAAGGACCAGCAACGCGCGGTATTCCAACCAGCCGCTGTCGCGATTTTTGCGATGAGTGCGGTTTGGCTTGGCGCCAAGGTCGCCGTCTCGCCGGAGACGATCAGGCTTTTTCTTCTAGGACTGCCGGTTTTGTTTGCCGGAACCTGGCTCGGTTTGAAGCTATATGGGCGCGTCAACGAAATGACATTCCGAAAGGTCGTACTAGTGCTGGTATTGTTTTCAGGCACTGCGTTGGTCGTTTAGCGCAGCAAATACGACAATCTCGCAAGTTGGGTCGCATACAGCGGAGAAACAAAATGAAATGGATCACCCGAGAATACGTCAAAGTCGATCGCGTAGCATGTCCGTGGCTCATTAAGAAGTTCATCGATAAGGACGCAGAGTTCTATTTCGTGCCTGCCGACAAGGTGATGGAAGAAGCAAAGCGTCTCGATGCAATTCCATACGATGTCAAAAACGTCGAATTGGGACATCACGGCAAAGAATGCTCCTTCGAGGCGATCGTGAAGAAGTACAAGCTTGCGAGTGATCTTGCGCTGGTCCTTCTCGAAAAAATCGTCAATGGCGCAGATACCGACAACACGCTTTATCGTCAGCCGGAGGGGCCTGGGCTTGAGGCCATCGCCGAAGGCTTTCGGCATCTTGGCTACAAAAACGATCACGAGGTCAATGCTGCCGAGTGGGTCGTCTATGATGCGCTCTACGCTTATTGCCAAGAGATGGTACGAGCGGGGAAACCGGATGGCGATTTCAAATAACCT
>JBARNC010000140.1:0-2018 GCA_049802775.1 Pseudolabrys sp.
TGGCTTCCGGCGAAATTTTGTTCTTGTGGAGGGCGTCCCACCAGAAGTCGACAATCTGCTTATGACATGGCTGATCGATGATCGACGTCCAGCCGTTCTCGGCGAGCACTTTGTTGTCGCGCCCATAGATCGGCTTGAAGATGTCGCAGCCGTTGTTCCACATGGTCCACCACTGGGTGAACCAGGTATGGTTAAACGCCATGCCGCCGACGTAGCCCCATTTGACCTTGCCTTCCGTTTGTAGCATTTAGCCGAGTTTGACCATTTCGTCGAAAGTCTTCGGCACCTCGGAGGGCGAGATCAGGTCCTTGCGGTAGAAGAATGTGCCCATGGTATGGGCCATTGGCACCACCGTGAGCTTGTGGTCGTCGTTCCAAAAGGCGTCGAGCGGTTGCTTCGCCACGGTGTCAATGCCGGCTACGTCGTCCGTCGTCACCAGATATTGCTTCCAGATCTGGCCCCAATCGTCGTTGTGCCAGATGATGTCGCACTGGGGGCTGCCGGTTGTCAGCATTTGCGTGACCTTCGGCACGTAGACGTCGTAGGCGATAAGCGTCGTCGTTAACGAGACGTCTTCCTTCTTGGCCCACTTGTCGAGGATTTTCTGACTGGCGACCATAATGGGGTGGCCACCATGACAGATGGTGAGCGTATCCGCCGCCTGTGCTGCAGGCACGCTCCACGCTGTCGTCCACGCCGCGAACGCGGCGCCGATCGTCAATTGCAATAGGCTTCTCTTCTTCAGCATTATGCCCTCCCTTGCTCTTCGTATTTTAGGAAACGCACATCAGTCCATGCTGCAGCTGACGGTTTCCCGGCAGTCTCTGGCTGCGATAATCCGACGACGCCATTCGCAGCGAGATTGTCGATCTTGGTGTCGCCGTAGCCGATTTCCTTCAGGATCTCACGCGTCTGCGCTCCCAACGCCTGCGGCGGCAAGGAGACGTCCGGTGCGGCACCGTCATAGCGCACCGGATGGCGCACCATAGTGACGGGCGCACCGGTGGCCCCAGCCACCGTCATGAAGCTGTTGTTGTGCTGCACCTGCGGATCGGCGACTACGTCCGCGTAGTCGTTCACGGGCGCATGCCACACGCCATGTCTGGTGAGCGCTTCGATCCACACGGCCGTCGGACGCTCGAGAAGCCGCGCGGCAATCTGGTCGGCGATCTCCTCGCGGCGCTCATAGCCTTCGGCATCGCCGATTCCGGCGAGCGCCGGCAGATCGATGGCCTCGCCCACCGTCGTCAACGCCGAGAGCGAAAGCGCAAGGTGCCCGTCCGCCGTGCGATAGATTCCGTAGGGAGCGCCAAAGTACCAGCCGGCGATGTGGCGCGGCTGGCGCACCGATGCCGGTTTCGCACCGTTGAGGTAGCAGGTGAAGGATTCGAGCTGCAGGTCGATCGCAGATGACAGCAAACTCACGTCGACACGACAGCCCTGGCCCGTGCGGGCTCGGCGCACCAGTGCGGCGAGAATGCCCATCGCGAACAGTGCTGCGCCGTGGTGGTCGGCGGCAGAAACCCCGACCGCCCGCGCCCCATCGGGTTCCTTACCGTTGATCGCCACGAGACCGGAGAGCGCCTGGATCAGCAAATCCTGGCCTGGCCGGTCGGCATAGGGCCCGGTTTGGCCATAGCCCGACGCCGCGGCGTAGATGATCTTGGGATTGATCGCGCGCACGGCCTCGTAGTCGATCCCAAGCTTTTTCATCACCGCCGGCCGATAGTTCTCGCCGAGCACATCTGCGGTGGCGGCGAGCTTGCGCGCAATTTCGATGCCAGCGGACGATTTCAGGTCGAGGGCCAAGCTGCGTTTATTTCGGTTGGCCGCGAGCTGCAGCATGGTCTGCCCGTCAACCTGCTTGTTGGCACCGCCCCATTTGCGTTGGAATGCACCGCCGATCGGCTCGACCGAGATAACGTCGGCGCCGAGATCCGCTAAGTATTGAATACCCGCGGGCCCCATGAAGAAATGGTTGAAGCTCAGGATGCGGATGCCGCTGAGAAGATCCAAAT
>JBARNC010000141.1:0-4770 GCA_049802775.1 Pseudolabrys sp.
TGAAACGGCTGCGCGAGCGCGTCGCTACCACCTCAATTTACGTCACCCACGACCAGATCGAGGCAATGACGCTTGGCGACCGCGTCGTCGTCATGCTCAACGGCCGCATCCAGCAGGCGGCGACTCCGCTCGAGATCTACACGCGGCCACGTAACCGCTTTGTGGCCGGCTTCATTGGTGCGCCGGCGATGAACTTCATCACTGTCAAGCTGCAGAGCATCGAGGATCGTCTTCACGCCATCGCCGAGAATTTCTGTATCCGCGTGCCGGAGGAGCGGACAGGCGCTCTCACTCGGTACAAATCGCGCGCCTTGGTGCTCGGCGTGCGACCGGAGCACGTGCTGATGGGCGAGCCGCGCCGGGAGCATGGCACCGGTTTCGATGGCACCATCGAGGTAACGGAACAACTGGGTGCAGAGCTGCTGGCAGGTGTGCGCGCCGCCGGCACCACGGTACTGGTTTCGCGCATCGACCCGGAGACCGCGCTAGCGCCGCACCAGCCGCTACGCCTCTCGCTGGACCCGCGCGGCTTGCATTTCTTCGACATCGACAGCGGTGACGCAATCGGGTGAGACGAAACAACAAGACAGAGGAGACATCAATCATGGCGTCCGTCATGCATGCCCAGATTGGCGATGAGGTGCGATTTGCAAAGACGGTCGGGGAAACCGACGTCTATCTCTTTGCCGGCATAACCGGCGACTTAGCCGGAAACCATGTGAATGAGGAATACATGCGGACTTCCATCTACGGTCACCGCATCGCGCATGGTGCACTCCTCATCGGTTATATGTCGACGGCCTCGACATTGATGCTGGAGCGCAGCCGTGCCAAAGGTATCGATTCAACTCCAGTATCGCTCGGTTACGATCGTGTGCGTTTTCTCGGCGCGGTCTTAATCGGTGACACAATCGAGGTCACCTACACCATCGCCGAAGCCGACCACGAGAAACGGCGGACGCGAGCCAAAGTCGAGGTGAGGAACCAACGCGCCGAGCTGGTCGCGGTCGCCGAGCACATTATGAAATGGGTAAAGCGCGAAGCTGCGGTCGCGGCGTAACGCGGGCGCGATCTCCATCGCCGATGGCGCGGAATTCTGGAGATCGAGATAACGGAATCCACGATGCAGAAGCCACAAAATCCTTGACCCGGGGCTAAACCACGAAATACTGACATACAGGTCAGTCAGGCCAGCGGGGCCCATCTCCAACATCACAAAATCAGCATAACAGGGCGAACATGCGTCTTGCCGACAAGGTCACGATCGTAACCGGCGCGGCGTCCGGCATCGGCTATGAGACGGCAAAACTGTTCGCCCAGGAAGGCGCGTACGTCGTGGTTGCCGACCGCGACGGTCCAGCCGCCGAACGCGCAGCCAAAGAGATAAAGGCCCACGGCGGGCGAGCGGAATCGGCCACCGTTGACGTAACCATCGCCACGGATGTGAAGGCGATGATCGAGGATGTTGCCGTGCGCCATCAGCGCGTGAACGTGCTGGTGAATAATGCCGGCTTCGGCTTCGCAGGCACCGTGGTCGATACCACGGAGGAGCAGTGGGACGCCCTCATGGCGGTCAATGTAAAAGGCGTGATGTTCGGCTGCAAATACGTCGTCCCGATTATGGAACGGCAAGGCGGCGGTTCGATTGTCAACACTGCGTCGGCGGTGGCTCAGGTTGGTATTACGAATCGTGCGGCCTATTGCGCCTCGAAGGGGGCGGTTGCTGCATTGACGCGCGCAATGGCGCTAGATCATGTCGGAGCCAATATCCGCATCAATTGCGTAGCGCCAGGCACGATCGAGTCTTCGTATTTCGACGTCATGCTCAGCAAAGCGCCGGACCCGATTGGAATGCGGCGTTCGTTGGCGATGCGCCAAGCGATGAATCGCCTCGGCCAGCCGATCGAGATCGCGCGCGCGATTTTGTTTCTGGCAAGCGATGAGTCGAGCTTTTGTACCGGCTCATGTCTGTTCGCTGATGGCGGCTGGACCGCACAATGAAAACAGTAGTCATGGATGGAAGCGCCAATGTATGACCTTAAAGGCAAGGCAGCGATTATTACCGGCGGGGGGAATGGCATTGGTCGAGCCATCGGATTGCGACTTGCCGATGAAGGCGCCGATGTCGGAATTTTTGATATTGACGACACTGCCGCGGAGAAAACCGCCGCTGATATCAAGTCAAAGGGGCGTAGTGCACACGTGGTCAGCGGCAGTGTCGCCAAGAAGAGCGATGTCGAGAGGGGCATGGCGACGCTAATTCAACGGCTTGGCAAGATTGATATTTTGATCAACAACGCCGGAATCCTGCGCGTCGGCACCCTCCTCGCAATGAGCGAGGAAGATTGGATCAGCAGCTTCCAAGTGAATGTCGATAGTGTGTTTCTGGTATCCCGCGCCGTGATTCCGCACATGGTCGCGCGCAAGTCCGGCTGCGTGCTCAATCTCGCCTCATGGCTCGGCAAGAAGGGGATTGCCAATTACAGCGCCTACTGTGCGACCAAGTTTGCGATTGTGGGTCTGACGCAGGCAATGGCGGCCGAGCTCGCCGACCAAGGGATCCGCGTCAATGCCGTTGCGCCGGGGCTGATCGTTGACACCAAAATGCGCGAGCAATCCGAAGCGCTGCATCGTGCGCATGGGTTGCCACTGGCCGCCGAACGCATAAACACCATTCCTCTCAAAAGATTCGGTTATCCCGATGATGTCGCTCGGGTGGCTGCCTTCCTTGTATCAAACGAAGCCAGCTACATGACCGGGCAGGCCGTCAATGTCGGCGGGGGTCTATGGACCAACTGATCACGCAAAGGAGAGCATCATGCCTCGTTACCCGCAATTAAAACTGGAAGGCGGCGGATGGTGCCTCGGCTGCTGACGCCAGGCGTCATCGGGCCGGTTACGTTGAACAATCGCGTAATCATGGCGCCGATGACGACACGCTTTGGAAACCGCGACGGCTTTGTGACAGATCAGACCGTTGCGTATTACGTGGCGCGTGCTGGCGCGCACGTGGGACTGCTAACTGTCGAAATGATGTCACCGGAGAAGGCCGGCAAACACCGCAATTTTGAGCTTGGCATTTATGATGACAGATTCTTGCCGGGCCTCACACGGTTGGTAAAGAGCATCCATGACGCCGGCGCTAAAGCGAGCGTCCAACTGGGACATGCGGGCGGACATACGCGCGAGGATATCTCGGGAGAGAAGCCAGTCGCTCCGTCTGCCATTCCGCACAGCGTTCAGGAAGGCCACACCGCGATTATTATCCCCGAAGAAATGAGCCAGGCGCGCATTGCGCAGGCGGTGCAATCCTATGTTTCCGCGGCATGCCGGGCGCAAGAGGCTGGCTTCGATGTGGTCGAAATCCACGCGGCACACGGGTATCTCATCTCGCAATTTCTAACGCCTGAGGAAAACCAGCGTACCGACCACTATGGTGGTTCGATCGAAAATCGCGCACGATTTGGCCTAGAAATCATTCGCGCGGTCAAGGCTGCCGCGCCGAATCTCGGCGTCACGTTTCGGTTGAACGGCAACGATTTTTTTTCGCGCGGCATGCCGTTCGAAGAAGCTCGGCAGGTTGCGGTATGGGCGGCGCAGGCAGGCGCGGACGCCATTCATATGTCGGGAGGCCATTATCGTTCGCAGCCGTCGGCGTCGATTATGATCCCGCCAATGGCAACACCGGTGACGCCATTTCTCGGTTATGCCGCGCAGGTCAAGAAGCTGGTATCCGTGCCCGTGATTGCCGTCGGAAAATTCGGACAGCCGTGGCGGGCGATCGATGCGGTCGAATCAGGGCTCGCCGATTTCATTGCGCTCGGCCGCCCCCTGTTGGCCGATCCAAACTGGGTCGTGAAAGTTGAACGCGGCAAGCAGGTCCATCTTTGTTTGACCTGCAATAGTTGCGTCGACGGAATGCGGGAAGGGAAAAAACTGCATTGCCTCGTCAACCCTATGACCGGGCGGGAGCGGATGTTTGCTGACCGGCCGTTGGTGCTGAAGGGGAAGCGGATCGCGGTAATCGGGGCCGGTCCTGCCGGGCTTTCCTACGCAGCTTTGATGGCGGCCGAAAACGAAGTGACCGTCTTCGAAAAGTGTGCCGTTGCGGGTGGCGGGTTTCGTTGGGCAGGGTATGCGCCACGCTTCCAGAACGTAGAAGCCGCGCCCGAGAGCTTTTCTGAATACATCGCAGGCATTCTTCAGGAGTGTGAAGAGAACGGTGTAGGTTTTGTCTTTAACTGGGATGTTGATCGCCAGTTCAAGGAGTTGAGGAATTTTGATCATATTGTCATTGCGGCGGGAGCGGCCTACCGCGGGGGCATAACGATTTTGGTCAATATGCTTTTGGCATGGGGCGTGTTTCGCTGGCCGCTATTGCGCCATGTCGCCGAGAATTCTCGAGTTCGGCAGTGGTTCTACGAGAAGGCTCGCAAAGCAAGTGGCGATGTTCTTCGACGGCATTTGCCTGATGATGTTCCCACGATGGTCATTGGCGATGCGCGAACGGCAGGAAAGAGTGATGTAGCGATATGTGATGCTTATGGAGCTGCTTATGGATTATCCGTATTGTCGTAATGGGTGATGTCCCCGCGCGCAATGCTCATTGCGGAATAGTTATCATGGTTTCCGTTTTCGCGACCATGGCGGCGCTCGTGTCGTGACGACTTGATCGCACTCACACGACGCCACCTAAAGCTCTCGTCTGAAGCCTATATTCGGGCCTATGAGCGTCGCTTCAGTGAAGGCCTTGGAGAATGAGGCCTCAAC
>JBARNC010000142.1:0-37842 GCA_049802775.1 Pseudolabrys sp.
CTCGCCTCGCGCGAGCGGGCACTTGGCGGTGTTCCGGTGGTGGAGGATGCAACAGCCGACGCGTGGAAGACCGCGCAAAGTCTTGCTGCCACAGGTCGTCCAATCATCATCGACACTCCCGGGTTCCGCTCCCAGGCGACATTGGCTTGTATCGCCGCGGCTGATTTTCTTCTTGTTCCGGTCAAGGCATCGCCGCTGGACGTTGATCGCATGCTGGATACTCTCAATTCACTCATCGACGGTGCCGGCGACCGGCGGCCAATTTTCCGTTGCGTTCTGACTCAGACCACGAGGGACTCGGTCATTGCCAAACACATACGCGCGGAATTGATCGAGGCCGGGTTCCCGGTGCTCAACAGCGAGATGACCAACCGTGTCGCCTATGCGGAAGCAGGCCTCTGGGGAGCGACACCAAGCCTCATTAGTTGGAACGGGCTCGCGGCGCGTGAGATTGCCGCAATCGCCAGTGAAATTGATGGATTAGTAGGCGTTAAACAGGCGGCGTGACATGAGTAAAAAGAGTCTACCAAAGGCCATCCGGCCAAACGTAACCCATAAGGGCAGCCCTGAGCCGCATCCGAGAACGTCCGAGCCCATGCCGGAAGCGACGGTATCCGTGAACACCCGGCGGCGCTCTTCAATCGCGACAGACGACATCACTAAAATTGCCCCTGACGAACGCAAGGCACGTGCGCGCGAGCTGGTCAAGCGTTTCTCTTTATGGTCTGCGGCTGCTGGGCTTCTACCGGTGCCGGTCGTCGACCTGGCAGCCGTCGGCGGAGTCCAAATCCAAATGCTGCGTCGAATTTCACAAATCTACGATGTTCCATTTTCCAAGAATCGCGGCAAGGCGCTCATAGCGAGTTTCGCTGGGACGATGATTCCAGCGAGCACCGGAATAGGAATGGCCAGTATAATAAAAAGCGTGCCTATCGCTGGAACCGCGATAGGCGCAATAGCCACGCCGGCGCTGTCTGTTGGCGCCACTTACGTGATCGGCATGGCCTTCATCGAACACTTTGCGTCGGGTGGGACACTGCTTGATTTCGAACCGCCGGACCACCAGGAATTCATCAAAGCCGAAATGGCATTGCGCAAGACCTAGTCCACAGACTTGCCATTGCCACAGACTGGCGGGTGTCGTGACGGCTGCACGCGTACTATCTTTTGCCTCCCGTCCTGCCTGCTTTGTCCGCATCCCACCACCAAACGGCCGGAAATGCTGACATGCCATATTTCGGCAATGGATCGGGACGGCTGAACCGGTTCCAGCGCGCGGTCCGCAACTTGGCATAGCCCCATTGCGGCACGACGTACTGATTCCAAAGCAATATACGGTCAAGTGCTTTGACGGCGGCGACCAAATCATCGCGGGTTTTGGCTATAACGATCTTCGAGATCATTTCGTCTACGGCTGGGTTTTTGATACCAAGGATGTTGTCCGATCCCGATTGATCGGCTGCCTGCGAGCCCCAATAACCTCGCTGCTCGTTTCCGGGTAAAAGCGATTCACCCCAAGCAAACGTAATGATATCGAAATCCCACCCGCGTAGCCGGTTCTCATAGTGCGCCTCGTCAACCGTGCGCACCGACACGGTGATGCCGAGGCGCTCCAGCGACGGCTTGAAGAACAAGAAGACACGCTCGAAGAGTGGAGCATTGGTGAGGAATTCCACCTCAAGAGGCTCGCCTGTCTTGGCATTGACGATTTGCTGATTCCGCACTTCGTAACCGGCCTCTCTGAACAGCCGCAAAGCCTCACGAAAATTGTTGCGAACCGCGGTCGCATCGCCACCGACCGGATTGGAGTAGGGCTTTGTAAAAACTTCAGGGGGGACCTTGTCACGCACAGCTTCCAGAAGCGCGAGCTCCCGGCCGGTCGGCAGTCCGGTGGCCGCGAGTTCGGTGCCTTCGAAATAGCTGGCAGTGCGCTTATACTGCCCAAAGAAGATTTTCTTATTCATCTCCTCGAAGTCGAACGCATAGTTGAAGGCAAGCCGAACTCGCGGATCCTTGAATTTGTTACGACGCAGGTTGAAGGCGAATGCTTGCATCACACCGACATTATTGATTGGGAATTCTTCGAGGATTACGCGTTTCTCGTTCACCGCAGGGAAATCGTAAGCCGTAGCCCAGTTCTTGGCGCTGTTCTCGTTACGCCAGTCGACCAAATCTCCCTTGAACGCCTCGATTGCAACCGTTGCATCGCGGAAATATTCAAATCTCAACTCGTCGAAATTGTTGCGGCCAATATTAACATTGAGGCTACTACCCCAATAGTTTTTGACGCGCTCATAGGTGAGATTGTGGGCGGGCGAAAATTCCTTGATTTTGTAAGGCCCGCTGCCAAGCAGCATATCGAGAGTGGTTTCCTCAATGCTGCGCTTCTTGCCATCCTTGTCGGTGCCCTCCCACCAGTGCTTTGGCAGGATAGTGAGCTGTCCGACGGCCTGCGGCAGTTCACGATTGCCCGGCCCATCGAATGTAAAGGTGATTTCCCGGTCGCCGGTTTTTTCCGCCTTGACGACGTGTCGGTAACTTGCTCCAGCCTGCGGACTTATTTTTTTAAATGCATTGAAGGAAAATATCACGTCGTCTGGCGTGACGGGCTTGCCGTCTTGCCAATTTGCTTCCGATCGGAGTCGAAAGGTGACCGAGGAGAAATCGTCCGGAAAGCTTACGGCCTCGGCGAGAAGCCCATATACGCTCGATACTTCGTCGAGCGCCGACACCAAAAGCGTGTCGTAGACTAAGTCGATGCCCTGGGCGAGTGTGCCTTTGACACCAGCAACGACCATATTGAAGTTATCGAAGGTACCGAGCGCTACCTGCGACGCGGCGCCACCCTTTGGAGCGCTCGGATTGACGTAGTCGAATTGCTTGAAGCTGGCCGGATATTTCAGTTCCCCGAACTTCGCTATGCCGTGCCGCCAAGCCGGGCTAGCGTCATGCGCCTTGGCGGGGCTTATCCAGTCGGGCAAGGCGAGCCGCCGCCCGGCAAGCACGACCATGGCGGATGTAAGCAGGGACCGGCGATTCATCGGATACTCCAACGGAGGTCGCAGCTGGGCGGGCAACGATGACAGCCAATGCTATGTGTTTTTCAATTGCGACAACAGTGCAGAGGTATAGGCAGCGACAAATTGAACCGACTCTTGCGTGCAGTTGGCCTGAAAAATGCCAATGCGCACGATGACTTCACCAAGCAATGCCAAGACGCAACGAGGCGCCCAAAAACGTTCCGGCGCCTCGTTTAAGACTTCGTCGGTCCAGCAGTTCAGAAATATGCGTGGGAGGCTAGGACCAGTCTACCTACCGATCAGCCATCGCACACGGACAGGCCGGTGCAGGCGCCGAGGGTGAAGTTCGCCTTCTCCTTCGTGCCCGCCGCGATCTCCAAAGCCTCATCGGTGACTTCGAAGGCAAGGATTTCTTCTTCAAGCTTCGAAAGTCCCATCGTGGTGTTCTTCATGGCATTGATATCCTTTCATTCGCCAGCGGCGCCGGCAGTAAGAGATCTTGGAAAAACGCCCCCTCCCAGCGCCATGAACCATGATCCGATGCGGTCCCTGCAAAGTCAATTGGAATAAGCCTATATCCGCAGGCACTTATGACAGGCTGGGGGTTGATTTCTGTAGACAAATCGCGCCCCCTCCTAACCAATTCCGGTCACAAAAGTTCATTCCCGGCCCGTGTTCCGGCGATCCCGTCGCAATTCACGCCACCGGCCAAAAACCCGCCCGATCGTTGCCTGTTGTCGCCCGGACGCCACATTACTCCCGGTTAGCACCGGGGCTGATACAACCGAATGGGATGACCGGGGCTTGGGTATAATTACCCGACGGAGCGGAATCGATGGATGCCTTCTATGAGCGCTTGATCGTTCGCGCCGCGACCATCGACGAAATTCTGTCGGATGATTTTGAGACCTTGCCGGGTCAAAAAGGCGATGCCGACCTCGCTGCCCGGCGGCTCGCCGCCTGGTGCCAGTCATGTGCCAGCGGTGATTGGTCGCTCTTTGGGCAGCGACTGGGCCGCGACGGGTGGGCGATCGATGAGATACTAAAGAGATTCGCCACCATTCGTCGCAAAGCCTCCACCTCTGCGCCGGCTTGGGTTGCTGACGCAATCTGGATTGAGGCAGCGCTACAAAGCCAGGAAAACGTCGAACAACCTACGGCAAGAAATGGGTTCGAACCTTGTGCGTTCGAGCACTTATTCGCGCCGGTGGTCAAGCAAGCCACGGAGCTCCTTTGGTCGGGCATTGACCCGCGAATACTCAATAACCTGGCTGAATCCGCCCATGCTTGCCTACGCCATTCGTTGCTCAAAGAACTGTCCAATCTTTCTGCTCCAGCAATTTACGAGCAGTTCGTCAAAGCACGGAAGACCAGTAAAGCGGCGCCCGATGCACCGACGTTGCAGCGGGGCGCCGTCAAATCACCACTCTACAACCAATTCATCGCCGAAATGAAAGCTGGCGGCTTCCGGCGATTATTCGAAGACAAGCCGGTGCTCTTGCGGCTGATTGCTGTGACGACTCGGCAGTGGATCGAGATTTCTCGCGAATTTGTTCTGCGTCTTGATGCCGATCTTCCGACTATCCGTCGGGACATTCTGTGTTCCAACGCGGACAGTCCCGTTGCAAAAATCGAAGGAGGCTTATCCGACCCGCACAATGGCGGCCGTTCAGTCCGGATTGTCAGCTTCGTAGACGGCGCGCGGGCTGTATACAAGCCAAAGGATCTGCGTCTTGATATTGCATGGCACAGGTTAATCGGGCGTTTGAACCGAGCCAATCCGCCGATCGAACTCAAGACGGTGCGTGCGATTGCGCCTGATGGCTACGGCTGGACCGAATTTATCGCTCATACGGAGTGCGCCGATCGGGAAGGATACACGCGATTTTTCCGGCGTGCCGGTGCGTGGCTCGCGCTTTTTCATTGCTTCGTGGCCAATGACATGCACCAGGAGAACATGATTGCAACGGGCGATCACCCGGTACCGATCGATCTGGAAACGATTCTCCAGTCAACCGTCGAAGACCACGGAACCGCGGATCCGGAGGCGCAGGCCTTCAACCTCGCGACGGAAAAACTCGCTAACTCTGTCATGATGGTCGGCCTGCTTCCCGCATATGGGCGGTCGCCCGAAAACAATGTCTTTGCGATCGGCGGGATGACAGCGGACTGGAATTCAAAAATAAAAATAACGTGGGACAACATAAATTCTGATGAGATGCGGCCGGCGAAATCAAAAGAGGCCAGCAATACCAACCCGAATCTGCCGTACGTAGACGGCGTCTATGCCAAATTTGCCGATCACATCGACGATTTTGTTTCAGGCTTCGAGGATTACGCCAAATTTCTGTTGCGGCAGAGTAGGGACCCAAAGTGGGGAGACATGTACGAGGGCTTTGCCGGCATTCCAGTCCGCAAGGTCATTCGCGCCACACGGTTCTATTCGATGTTGCTTCAACGTCTGAAAAATCATCGGACAATGGACGATGGGGTAATTTGGTCTGCTCAAGCGGATTTCATTGCTAGACTAGCGGAGTGGGACAAAAGTTCCGATGTCTTATGGCCACTACAGCGGGCCGAACGGTCCGCCCTCCTTGCTCTGAATGTCCCGCACTTTTTTTCGCCCAGTGATGAAAATGATATTCGCGATGCGACAGGCCATTCGATCCGGATAGGGGCAGAGTCGGGATTGAGCCGTGCTCGGGCCCGCGTGCAAGACTTCGATGAGCGCGAGATCGACTGGCAAATTGAGGTCATCAGTCAGAATACGACAGCGCTGTCAAAGTCCAACGCTCCGATAGTGGCCGGCCAGACAAAATTAGCGGAAAGGTCAGGCATTACTGTCCCGCCGACGAAGACGTTTTTCATTGCCGAAGCCGACAAGATCGCCGAAGACCTGTCTCGTTATGCAATTCGCCGTGGCCCTGGCGCCGCGTGGATCGGTCTCGACTGCCTTGGCGATGCCGAAGTTTTTCAGCTCGTTTGCCTGGGGCCCGATCTCTACAATGGCGTATCAGGTATCGCGGTATTTCTTGCCGCTCATGCAGCTGGTACGGGGCGCCAGTCTTCTGCCGAACTTGCTCGGGCTGGTGTTGCCCATCTTCGAAAAAATCTGAAAGGCCGCAATACGGCACGAATGGCTCGCTCGCTGGGGGTTGGCGGTGCGACAGGCTTGGGCTCGATCGTATATGCCCTTGCCGTAATGTCGAAGCTCCTTCACGATGATGGCTTGCTTGCGGACGCCCATGTAGCAGCTGAATTATTCATCGATGATCTAATTCGAGCAGACAAACAGTTGGATGTCGTCGGCGGAAGCGCGGGTGCGATATTGTGTCTGCTTCGTCTTTATCGGGACAGCAAATCGGTCGATGTATTGAATCGCGCAATCAAGTGCGGCGAGCATCTCATTGCTCAAAGTCGACTCGGGCCAGAAGGCCGCCGGAGCTGGGTTGGACAAGGCTTCGGCAAGCAAGCGCTTAACGGCATGTCCCACGGGGCGGCCGGCTTTGCCTATGCCCTCGCTTCGCTATCTGCGGCAGCTGGGCGCGAAGAATTCGCGCAAGCGGCGTCGGAATGTATCGCGTTCGAAAATTCGAGTTATGACGCTAACCGCAATAATTGGCCTGATCTGCGCGGAGAGGGGCAACCGTCCTGGCCATGTCAATGGTGCCATGGAGCTCCCGGTATCGGTCTCGCGCGGATAGCCATGATCAAACGGGGCGTAGCGGATCCAGAAATCCTGGCAAACGATATACGAAACGCCGTTGAGGGTACGACGAGAGGCTGGCCCGGCGCTGTCGATACACTCTGCTGTGGCACGCTCGGCAGCGTCGAATTTTTCTGCGAGGCCAGCAGCGCCCTCAGGAGCGACGATCTTCGTGAGCTTGCGTCGCGTCGGTTGGCCGCGGTTCTCGAAACTGCAGCATCAAAAGGCGACTATCGCTGGAATAGCGGGAAAAGACAGTTCAATTTAGGTTTATTCCGCGGTCTTGCCGGCGTCGGTTATACATCGTTGCGTCAAGCCGACGGTTCTCTTCCTAATGTCATAATCTGGGAATAGTCAGGATTCAGAAGGTGGTGCGGTCCATCGCGCCCCCTCGGTTGGGGAACGGCAGTTGCCTGTGACAAATTCAAGCGTAGGCTTTGTCTCGTGATGGATGCGAAACCGCTGTTCGACGCACTGCGCAATTCGGCCGATCCCGGAGTCGTTGCCGCAATCGAAGCACTGATTAGCGGCGGTACCGATCGGCAACTATGCCGTGTCAACGTGTTGTCATTCGCCGCTCAGAATGGCATCGATGAGGAAAAGGCCATCGGCGGGTTCTTGCACGCTGCGCGACTTGGGTTGTTTGATTTGACATGGAATGTGCTTTGCCCTGGGTGCGGCGGGGTGCTTGACGTCAACCATACGCTGAAATCTGTGCACAAAGAGGCGTATGATTGCGCGCTGTGCGCCAGCGGCTATGAGCCGACACTCGATGAAATGGTTGAGGTTGCTTTCACGGTGAATCCGCGAGTTCGCCGGATCGCAGCGCACGATCCGCATTCACTGCATCCTTGGGAATACTTCCGGCAAATTTTCTGGGGCTCCGGGGTCGATTTGCCCGAAGCTGGATTTGAAGACCTGATGGAAGAGGTCACGATCGACTCAATTGAATTGCCGCCCGGCCAAAAGGCGCAAATGTCACTTCAGATGCCGGCCGAGTTTTTGATTGTATTCGAGCCGGTCACCCATGCGGCGCATTTCATTGATGTGAAAGGCGAGCCGACGCGAGAACGTCAAAATCTCGCGCTGATCTTCAACAGGGTACAGGCACCAACCGTGACAACCGAAATGCGCCCCGGGCCGATGCGGCTTGCACTCGAAAACCAGACCGATTTGCGCGCCCTGCCTTCAGTCTGGATCGCCGGCGACACGCTTCATCACATGCTTAGCAAGCGAAAGGCATTTCTCACCGCGAAGCGGCTTCTGACCAACCAGATATTCCGCGATATCTATCGCACCGACACGCTCGACGTTGATCAGGGTCTAAAGCTCACCAGCCTAACGTTTCTATTTACTGATCTCAAAGGCTCAACTGAGCTTTACGATCGCGTCGGCGACCTCGTCGCCTACGACTTGGTACGCGAGCATTTTCGTGTGCTGAACGAGATCGTGGCCTCCGAGGCGGGCGCGGTTGTCAAGACTATCGGGGATGCAGTGATGGCGACGTTCCCGACACCCGACCGTGCGTTCGCTGCCGCCCTGCGCATGCGTGAATCAGTGCGCAAGATCAAAAACGATCTGCTAATCAAGATCGGAATTCATGAGGGGCCCTGCCTGGCTGTCACACTCAACGATCGGCTCGATTACTTTGGCCAGACAGTCAATATTGCCGCTCGCGTGCAAAATCTCGCTGACTCGCAGGCGATCCTGACCACCAAATCCGTGGTGGAGCACCCGCAGGTCTCAAAGATGCTTGAGCGGTACAAGCTCGCACCGACTGCACAGGATACGGTCTTGCGCGGCGTAGCCGATAAAATGACGATCTATCAAATTCCCTATTGATACGTGCTCTTTACCGGCTAACCGCCGTCGCCTCGTCCATCAGCCGCCGAGGAACAGGCGCCCGACGTCAGGGTCGTTGAGCAAATCCTTCGCGGGGCCCGCCAATGCGAGCTTGCCGGATACCAGTACATAGCCGATGTCAGCGTATTCCAGCCCTTTCTTTGCGTTCTGCTCGACCATCACGATAGTCTTTTTCTCGTTGCGTTGCAGATCGCCCAGTATCTCAAATACCGCGTCGATGAATCGGGGCTCGAGACCGATCGAAGGCTCGTCGACCAGCAGCACCTGCGGCTCCATGACCAGCGCTCGGGAAATTTCGAGCATGCGGCGCTCACCACCCGACAAAACCTTGGCCGGGTGCTTTCGACGTGCGGCAAGCCGAGGATATTTGTCGAAGATTTTGTCGGCGGCTTGTTTGGCCGACTTTCGATTCATTAGATAGGCGCCCAGCCATAAATTCTCTTCCACAGTCATACCGGGAAACACCGATTTATCCTGCAAGATGTATGCAATACCGGCGGAACGGAGCTTTTCGTTAGACGACAGGCGCGTCACGTCGATTGGCCCGTCATCCTGTTCGATTGAGATTGATCCGGAATAGATGTTGGTGAAGCCAAAGACGGAATGCAGCACGGTTGATTTGCCTGCACCATTCGGCCCAATCAGACACAACGACTGTCCGCGACCGACACGAAGATTGAATTCATGCAGAATCTCCATCTGCCCATAACCGGCATTGAGGTTGTCAATCCTCAGATGCGGCTTGTGAGCAGCAAGCGCGTCAAGTTGTCCGACCTCGATGTCACGAACAATCTCGAGCGCCTGACGCGCGACTTCGTCGACGGAAATGACCGCACCAACACCGCCGTGATAGCCCGCCGTTTGTGCTTGCTCTGAAGCTACCATCAGTGCGCTCCCAGATAAGCATCGATCACATTTTGATCGCGCTGAATCTCGCTGGGCTCCCCGGCGGCCAGCATCTCGCCGTGCGCCAGGCAATATATTTTGCTGGCCATATTCATAATCACGCGCATGTTGTGTTCGATGATCAGCATGGTGATGCCGAACTCGGAGTTTGCACGCTTGAGACGATCGATCAGGCCATTGATGAGTGTGGGATTGATGCCGGCAGTAGGCTCATCAAGCAAAAGCACGGTCGGCTCGTTCATGAGGGCCATGGCGAATTCCAGCAGTTTCTGCTGGCCAAAAGAAAGGCTGCCGGCGCGCAGATAGCGTTTTTCATAAAGCCCAACAAAGGCCAGCAGATGCTCAGCCCGTTCGACCACCTCAGCCCGCTCGTAGGCGAACATGTCGAAGAAACCTGCCTTGCGATGCGGAATTGAGATCTGCATGTTCTGCAAGCAACTCATTTTCCCGTAGATGCGGGTAGTTTGGAATGTCCGCAGCAAGCCGAGCCGGGCGATTTCCTGCACGCGTAGCCGCGAAATTTCTTGGTCTTCGAAGCGGATTGAACCCGAGTCGATCGGGTGATAACCGACGATAGAGTTGAACAAGGTGGTCTTGCCCGAGCCGTTAGGTCCGATGAGGCCGGTGATGGCGCCGCGCCGCACGGTCAATGACACGTCGCGATTGGCGATCACGCCGCCAAATGATTTGCTCACATTCGTGAGCTCGATGATTGCGTCGTTCATTCGGCGCCCTCCGGATGGGGAGCGAGGCCGGTTGTGCGCGCGGACTGTTCCTTTTTCTTGGGGGCGATTCCGAACCGATCGGGATATTTTTCTATCAGCCAGCCGACGATCCCTTGCTGGAAGTACACAACGATGATCACGATCAGCAGACCAAGGGCGACAAATTGCCAGCCCAGGAAATAGGTCCAGGTCACTTCCTTGATGACGTGAAACACCACTGCGCCAACCACCGGGCCCCAAAACGTGCCCTTTCCACCAAGCAGCACCATCAGGATCATGAAAATGTTGAAGGTTGTCGTGGGAAAGGCGACGTCGCGCGGTTCGATGAATCCGGTCATGTTGCCAAAGATGGCGCCGGCGATACCGAGGAAGAACGCAGAGATCGACCACGCCACGCGCTTGTAGCGGCGGGTATACAGGCCCATGGCCTCGGCCTTTTCCTCATCATCACGGATGGCGTTGATCGCCAGGCCGAAATTCGTTGAATAGAGCCAGCGCAGAAAGGCGAGCACGACGAACGCGAGGCCGAACAGCAGGAAATAGAAGAACAGTTTTTGTGTGTCCGGCGCGCCAGGAAAGACCGGCATCGAGATGCCTGCGGCGGCACCGACCCACTCCCAGGATGCGATTAGCTCGGCGCCAGCGACAGCCACGCCGAGCGTGCCGATGGCGAAATAAGGACCACGCAGACCGAATACGATCCAGGATGTTGCCAGCGCGAGGAGTGCGGCGGCGATGCCGCCTGCTACGGTCCCTAGCGCAAATCCGGTGAAATACTGCGTGTTGGTAAAAACGATATGTGTTGTGCGGGCTCCCGACGTGTACATGCCGACGTCGTAGAACAGACCGATCTGCACGACGGCCGAGGTGTACATGCCGGCGCCAAAGAAGAATATGTTGCCGAGGGAATTGTAGCCCATTTGGCCGCCCAGGATGTCCCAGGTCGATGCGAAGAGGATCATCAGCCAGAGCACGGCGACTTGATTGGTGTAGGCGGGGAACAGCAATGGCGCGGCAACGCCGGCTAATAGCAGTAGCCCCATGCTGAGAGGATGCAGAGATGCGCGGCTCATTGCACGGCCTGTCGCACGCGGAGTTGCTGCAACTGTCGGATCGCGAGCACCGCCAATAGCAGCAGCACAATGAGCGCCTGCTGAAATTCGGCTCCCAGTACGAATCCACCAAACTGCTCGAAAACCCCCATGCCGAATCCTGCGGCGATCACGCCCGGTAGGTTGCCGAATCCGGCAGCGGTCACGATGACGAAGAGGCGGATCGAATAAGTTGTGCCGAGGAACGGCTGAACATTCCAGACCACCGCGACAAGCGCGCCGGCAGCGCCACAAATCGCCGCATTGAGGCAGAACGTAAACGAATAGACCTTCTCCGTGTCGATGCCGAGGACGCGGGCGGCCCGGGAATCCTGCGCGGTCGCGCGGATGGCCTGGCCCATACGGCTCTTTTTCATAAACAAGATCACGGCTATCGCGAGAAGAATCGCAAGCACGAAGCCGACAATTCGGGTTGTGGCGATCGTGATTAGTCCGCCAGCGAACGACAAAGTCGGCAGGTCAGCATGCGCTGATTGGGTATCAGGGCCAAAGGCGAGATTGAGCCCTTGCTGGATAACGATGGCTATGCCGAAGGTCGCGAGCAGCGAGGTGAATAGATCGCGCGTAATAACTTTGCTGATCACGGTGCGGTAAAGCACCCAACCAATTCCCCACAGGACCACCATTGCCACTGGGACACCAAGGAGCGGGTCGAACCCAAGGCGGCCAAGGCTCCACGTTAGGTACCCGCCGATCATGATAAAATCGCCTTGCGCGAGGTTCTTCACGTTCATCACGCCCCACACCAAAGCGAGGCCGTAGGCTGCAAGCGCGAAAATTGATCCGACCAACAATCCATCGATCAGCAGGCCAAGATTGAAAACTGGCATGGCTGCCAAGACCGAAATATTGCCTATGATCTGTTCCATTGCAGCCCTCGACCGGTCATGGAATTGGGCGAACTTGGCGACTCCATCGCATTGCGACTGGACGACGCACGGACGCGGTATAGAAGCGGAAGGGGTTGCCGCCCGCTCCCTTTTCTACGGCTTAATAGTGCGCATCGCGCGGATAGATCAGCGAAGCGGCCGCCACATTGGTCGGTGAAACGACCAGGTATTTGCCGCCCTGGATCTGCCGCATCACGATCTCCTTGCCGGGATTGCTGCCGTCGGCGGCAAACTTGACGTGACCGTAGAAGGTCGGGAGATCGGTCTTGGTCAGCGCATCACGCAACTTTTCCGGATCGAGCGACTGCGCCCGCTGGAACGCGTCCTTCCAGACATAGATGGCGGCGCTGGCCTGCGCGGTCTGGTAGGGCACGACTTTGTATTCCGGATGTGCGGCGATCATGGCCTTGTTGTATTCCGCCGCCGACCCGAACATCGGGTCGCTTGCCCTCATGGTTTCGTCCCATTGGGTCGGGCACACTAAACCCTCGGCGACTTTCGGGAAGTCATTCAGCAACTTGGCCGCCTCGCAATGGGTGATGCCGACCAGCGGCACCTCGACCTTGTGCTCGTTCATCGCCCGCGCCGCAGTCGCGGCGCCCTTTTCGTGCCCCGAGATCAGCAGCACGTCCGGGTTCAACGCCTTCACCTTGGTGAAAAAGGTGGTGATGTCGTTGAGGTCCTTGGGCATGCGGTCGTCGATGAACGTGTTCATACCGTACTTCTGCGCAGCGTCAACGACGCCGGCCCGCACGTCGAGCGAGAACGCGTCATCCTGGTAGATCATCGCGATTTTGACGTCTTGGGGCTTCTTGCCGGCCTTTTTGGCTGCCTCGGCTGCCATGTCGATGACCGGCGTGAGATACTTTTCCGACGTCGCGACGATGCCAAAGTGATATTTATAGCCTTGCGTAAACAGCGAGCGCGAAGCCGCCTCGCCCTGCACCAGCGGGACCCGGTATTTCTCGATGACCGGAAGGATGGCCTTCGTCAGCGGCGAGCCGTAGGGGCCCAGCACGTACTTGACTTTGTCCTGATCGATCAGGCGTTCGACGAGTTGCGCCGCACGCGCCGGCGCCGACTCGTCGTCGTAGTATTTGACTTGGAGATGATAACACTTGCCGCCGATTTTAATGCCGCCGGCGTCGTTGATTTTCTTAAGCGCAAATTCGTAACCGTTCTGCGTATTCTTCCCGTTGGCGGCGTAGATGCCGGTCGCCGAAAGGGCGGCCCCGAGAACTATATCCTCACACGCCTGCGCCTTGGCTGACGCCGGCGCATAGGCGAGCGCGGCCGTTGCCAACATGGCCGCAAATCTTGCGCTGTTGAGCATTGGTTGTTCCTCCCATGGAATCGCATGTCTCCCCCCGCCTGGTTGGTTCCAGAGCTTTATAATTGCAAGTATAACGCGAATATTCGAAACAATCGAGAGAGAGAGTGGCGCGAAAAAACCGCGGGACGGCCATCGTTACGTGTTTTGTGGTCTACTTTGGCGCCTAAACCGTTTTCTGCCGCTAGACCTGTTCGGCGTTGAGATAAGCCAGGCGTGCTCCGCAGAAGGCGCAAATCAACCCCAGTCCCAGGGCGACGAGGCCTGCGACTACGTCGACTGAACCACCGAGATTGCCGGTCTTGCTCATGATGCCGCCAGCGGTGGCGGCCACAAATACCAACGCTATCAGAAAGCGCTGCGCCAACCGATAGATCAATTCGCGCTCACGAGCGGCTGCAATCAGGTAGGCACCAGCAGCCCAGCCGCCGACAAAGCCGGCCCCACCGATCGCCCACCAGGCCATGGCTGAGGCAAACTGTTGCTTGTTGCCGGTGGCGGTGTCGCGGAGCGCGGCATCGAGTCCAATGCCAAGCACCGTCAATAAGATATGCGCGACCAAGGCCGCGAATACGCCGCAGCCTATGGCGGCGGCATAGTGCAGTCGGCGGAGGGCATCGGTGTCCATCGGCGCTGTCGACCGGGTTGTAAAATCACGTCGACCTGTACAATAACCGATCAAAGTGTTGCGCGCGAATAGCCATTTCTCAGAGGTTGGAGCGCCTGTGTTCCTATTGATTGCTTCATGTCTCGTTGGAGCAGCTCCGAACAAAGCGAGGACGCCCTTTGGTCTCGAAATAGATTTTCCCTAAATATTCGCCGATCACTGCGATGGTGAAAGTCTGGAACGAAAGCGATGAGAAGGAATAGCAACTTGACCGAGGTCCAAGCTTGTACCGTGTGACCCGCAAGCCGGGTGGTGAATACCCAGATGCTCATGCTCATAGGCGCCGAAACGGGCCTTGTTCCACCCGAGCTTCGGGGCGATCGGAGTGTTAATAGCGATTAAAGACCCACTAGTTCGCGCATGATCCGGTAAAGCCGAGCCTGGCCTTCGAAGCCGATGCCAGGGCGGCCGGAGAGCGAAATCGCGCCGCCCTCGATCGTGGCATCGTCGGCAAATCCGCCGAAATCGCCGAACACCCCGGGATAAGATTCAGCGCCGCCGAGACCGAAGCCGGCGGCGATGGCGAGCGACATCTGGTTACCGCCGTGCGGGAAGAGCGACGTGCGTGGCCAGTCCCGGCGTGACAGCATCGCAAGCGTCTTGGCATATTGGGCAATGCCATAGGCCTGCGGTGGATCGACCTGGATCACATCTCGCCCAGCGCGGAAGCCGCCGAAGCGCACCAAGTTTTCCACGTCTTGCGTCGAGTAGAGGTTTTCGCCGGTGGCAAGCGGCGGCCTATAGACATCCGCAAGTTCAGCGAGCAAGGCAAAATCAAGCGGATCGCAGGGCTCCTCGAACCAGCGCAGTTTGTAAGGAGAGAGCGCCTTGGCGTAGCGCAAGGCTTCGTCGCGATCGAACTTACAGTTGGCATCGACGGCGAGACACTCGCCGGAGCCAACGACGTCCAACACGGTCTCCAGTCGCCGCAGATCCTCATCGAGTGGCAGGCCGCCGACCTTCATCTTCACCATGGTATAGCCGGCATCGAGATGGCGACGCATCTCGTCCTGTAGATCCTTGATCGTTTGCCCGGGCCAATACCAGCCGCCGCCGACATAACAGAAAACTCTGCTGGCAATTATGCCGGCGTTAAAGCGCTCGGCGAGCACCGTGTGCAGTGGCTTGTCTGCGATCTTGGCGACGGTGTCCCATATCGCCACTTCAATAGTGCCGATGGCGATCGAGCGTTCGGAATGACCGCCGGCTTTCTCCCGCCGCATCATGCAGCTGAATATTTTCTCTGGATCGAGGTTGCCACCGGTATCGTCGAGCAGCGAAGCAGGTTCGGCAGCCAGGATGCGCGGAATGAAACGTGCGCGCATTTGCGCGCCGCAAGCGTAGCGGCCTGTGGAATTAAAGGCGAACCCGCAGACCGGCTTGCCACCGCGGACCACGTCAGTGATCACAGCGACCACCGAAGTTGTCATTTCGGTGAAGTCGAAGCTCGAATTTGCGAGCGTCGACTTAAGTGGAATCGCCGTCTCGCGGATATCGACGATGCGCATCGCTATAGGTAAAGCGGGTGACTTACTGGATCTGCGGGATCTTGGCTTCCTTGATCACCTTGGCCCACTTTTCGACCTCTTTCTTGATATAGGCGGCGAACTCATCCGGTTTGTCCGCAACGGGATCGAAGCCGAGTTGGGCACATTTTTCCTTCACGTCTGGCATCGCCATTGCCTTGGCGATCTCGCGATTAAGCAGGTCGACAATCTCCTTCGGCGTCCCAGCCGGCAAGAAAATGCCCTGCATCGTTTCGGATTCCTGGCCGGTGACACCGGCTTCCGCCATGGTCGGCACGTCTGGTAAGGCGGACGAACGCTTGTCTGAAGTTACAGCAAGCCCACGCAATTTGCCCCCCTGCACCTGCGGTGCTGTCGGTGGCAATGCGGCGAAGGCGATCGGTGTGTGGCCAGCAACTGCGGACTGGATCGCGGGGCCGGCGCCGTTGAACGGCACGGTTGCGAGATCAAGGTTGAAGGTGAGTTTGAATAGCTCACCCGCAAGATGGGGCGTCGTGCCGGTGCCAGGCATCGCGTAATTGTACTTGCCGGGCTCTTTCTTGATGAGATCGACAAGCTCCTTCACCGACTTGGCCGGGAAATCGGCGTTGACGACCAGGATGTTCGGCGACGCGGCTGCAAGGGTGACCGGCACAAAATTCTTGAAGGGATCGTACGGATTCTTGGCGTAGAGGCTCGGATTGACCACGTAACTCGAACTCGCCACGAGGATGGTATAGCCGTCGGGCGCAGACTTCGCGACTTGTGTCATGCCGATATTGCCGCCGGCTCCGGGATGGTTCTCGACGTAGAACTGCTGCTTCAGCGCCTCCGAAAGCTTCTGTGCGATCAAGCGCGCCATGACATCGGTTGGGCCCGCGGGTGCGAAGGGCACCACGACCTTGACCGGATGATCGGGGTAATCCGCCGCCTGGGCCGCGCCGCCGGCCAGCAGCGCAGCAAAAAGTGCGAGAATGCGCGTTGCGACTTTCATGGACTTCTCCCCATACGAACCGTTTATTTTATTTCACCTTTTCGATCTTGGCGCTTCGATCACCTTCGCCCATTTCGGCACTTCTGCCTTTATGCGCGCGGCGAAATGCTCAGGCGTGTCGGCGATTGCTTCGAATCCGAGCGAATCGAGCTTCGACTTGACGTCAGCCGCTGCCACCGCCTTGGCGACTTCCTTCTGCAAGAGATCGATGATCAATTTCGGCGTAGCGGCCGGCGCAAACATGGCCTGCATGACGTCGGAGATCTGGACGCCCGGCACACCGGCCTCCGCCATCGTCGGCACATCGGGCGCCGCGGCCACTCGCTTTTCCGTCGTCAACGCGAGGGCGCGCAGCGTACCGGCTTTCAAGTGTGGAGTGACGGGCGGCAGCGCCATGAAAGCGATCTGCACTTGCCCGGCGACAACGGCGTTGAGCGCGGGTCCTGCGCCATTAAAAGGCACCGGCTGAATGTCGAGTTTGAGCGCGTATTTGAAGCCCTCCGCGGCGAGGCTGGCGGTGGTACCAAATCCAGGTGAAGCGAAACTCACTTTGCCCGGGTTGGCCTGAACATAGGCGATGAGTTCCTTGACGGTTTTCGCCGGGACCGACGGATGGACGACCAAAATGTTTGGGCTCGACCCCGCCAGCGTCACCGGCGCGAAACTTTTATAGACGTCATACGGTACCTTTTCATAAAGGCTCGGATTGACGACGACGCTGGAGCTGACCAGCAGCAGCGTATAGCCATCGGGCGCCGCATTGGCGACCAGCGACATGCCGAGATTGCCGCCGGCGCCGGGGTGGTTCTCGATGTAGAATTGTTTGCCGAGGCTATCGCTTAGCTTTTGCGCGATCAGGCGCGCCATCACGTCGGTGGGGCCGGCTGGCGCGAACGGCACGACAATCTTAACCGGGCGTGTAGGATAACCCGTTGTGTCTTGCGCTTGGGCTGTGAAATCTGCGAATAGCGCGCCAAACAAAAGCATGCCGGCCGCCAACGGGCGAAACAGCGGGTGCATCCTTTCCTCCCCTTTTTTTTTCATCGTAGCATTGCGCGAGTGCGTTGCCAGTAGGGCTTGCATCGCGCGCGCCCACAGGCTGTATTCCGCCGGCCGATGTCGTTTCATTTTCGTTAGAGGAAATTCAATGCCGACGCGAAAGATCACCCGTCAGGATATGCGCGAAGCCGCGGAGAAGTACAAAAACTGGGGCAAGTGGGGCCCAAATGACGAGGTTGGCACGCTCAATTACACGACCGCGGAGGATATCGTCGCCGCTACCCGCCTGGTGAAGAAAGGCAAGGTTATTTCGCTCGCGCTCAACTTCGATCACACCGGACCGCAGGGCGCAAAAAGCAAGTATCCGGCGATGGGTCGCACAAATCCAATCCACACCATGCTGCGCACGGGTACCGATGCCTATTCCGGCGTACTCGATAAGCGCGGAATTCGCGCCGCCGACGACATGGTGACCATGCCGCTTCAATGCGGAACGCAATGGGATGGGCTCGGCCACGTATTTTATGAGAATTACATGTGGAACGGCTATGACTGCCGCGAGGTGACGTCGGCTGGCGCGCAGAAATGCGGCATCGAAAAAACCAAGGACAGGATGGTTGGGCGCGGCGTCTTTCTTGATGTCGCCCGTTGCAGGGGAGTCGAGTCGCTCGCCGACGGCTACGGCATCACCAATGACGATCTCTATGACACCGCAAAAGAGCAAAAAGTTGAACTCAAGCGCGGCGACTATGTGATCGTGCGCACCGGCATGATGGAGCGTTGCCAGAAGGCGGGAAGTTGGGACGGTTATCCGGGAGGCGACGCGCCGGGGTTCTCTTTCGAAACGCTCGATTTCGTCAAGGACACGCAATTAGCCGCACTTGCGAGTGACACGTGGGGCTGCGAGGTGCGGCCGAATGAAAGCGAGGAAGGGATCAACCAGCCCTGGCATTGGATCACTATCCCAATCATGGGTATGACCATGGGTGAGATCTTTAATTTGAAGGAACTCGCCGATGACTGCGAGCAGGACAAAGTCTACGAGTTTCTGTTCGTGGCGCCGGCCATTCCAATCACCGGGGCGGTGGGGTCTCCGGTCAATCCGCTGGCGATCAAGTAACTGCGATTGCGGGAGCATTAATTATGACCAAGCAATATCCTGTCACCCATACTGAAGCCGAATGGCGCAAGCTACTTACGTCGGAGCAATACGAGATCATGCGTGAGCACGGCACCGAAATGCCGGGAAGTTGTGCATTGTTGTATGAGAAGCGCGCAGGCACATTTCGCTGTGCAGCTTGCGATCAACCGTTGTTCGTTTCCAAAATGAAGTTTGAGAGCGGGACCGGCTGGCCGAGCTTCAACGATCCGTTGCCCGACGCGGTCGAAGGCAAGAGTGACCGTAGCCATGGTATGATGCGCGACGAGGTCCTTTGCAGTCGTTGCGGGAGCCACCTCGGCCATGTGTTCAATGACGGACCTCCGCCGACGCATTTGCGCTACTGCATCAATGGCATCGCGCTGAAATTCGAACCGGCTTGAGCGCAGCATGACAACGGTCGGACACAATACCAAGCGTGTTGGCGCCGAAGTGCTCGCCGACATGTTGGCGGGCTATGGCGTCACCCATGTGTTCATGGTGCCTGCAGTTCTGCGGCGGACCTTGGCCGAAATGGAGCGGCGGACGAAAATCGCGCGCGTGCATTGCCACGGCGAGAAATCCGCTGCTTACATGGCAGACGGATATGCTCGCGCCTCAGGCAAACCGGGTATCTGCATGGCGCAGGTAATCGGTGCGCTTAATCTCGCCGCCGGCTTGCGGGATGCGTACCTCGCACATTCGCCGGTGATTGCAATGACCGGCGGGCGTGATCCGAAAACCAAGTTCCGCAAGGTCTATCAGGAAATAGACGACGTGCCGGCGTTCGAGTCGGTGACCAAGATGAATGTCACCATCGACGACGTGGCGCGCATTCCAGATATGGTGCGGCAGGCATTTCGGACCGCCACCACCGGTGCGCCTGGGCCGGTGCATCTGCAATTTCGTGGCAACGAAGGGCAGGTGGATCTGGAAGAAGCCGAGATGGACGCGCTTGTCGAGACGCAGTTCGCTCGCGTTCCGCCATTTCGTCCCGAGCCGGAAGCAGCCCATGTGAAGGCGGCGCTCGAGCTGCTGCAAAAGGCTGAGCGGCCGATCATTGTTGCCGGCGGCGGCGCGCGAGCTTCAGGCGCAGGGAAGGAACTTGTTGCGCTCGCCGAGGCACTCCAAATTCCGATCGCGACCTCCCTCAACGGCAAGGACATTATCCCCGGGACCCACCCGCTCTCGGTCGGAGTTGTCGGCAGCTATTCCCGCGAGTGTGCCAACCGTGCGGTGAATAGTGCAGATCTGGTTTGTTTCGTCGGTACTGAAACCGGCGGCATGACCACGCACTTCTGGGCGGTGCCGAGGATTGGCACTCCCGCGATACAGATCGATATCGAACCAGAATCTCTCGGCCGTAACTATCCATTGGTTGCGAGTGTGCTCGGAGATGCCAGGAGCGTGCTCGTGCGAATGTTAGGCCAGATCGACAAATCGAGTGCTGCAAAGCGGACGGCCTGGATCAAGGAAATCACGGATCTGCGCGCCGCTTGGTATGCAAAGTACAAACCGATGCTTGAGTCGGACACGGCGCCGATCCACCCGGCGCGCATATGCGGCGAGTTGACTAAGCATGTGCCCGATGACGCAATCGTCATCGTTGATACCGGTCATGCCGGCATGTGGATGGGCGGCATGTACGACTTACGCACGCCAACACAGAGCTACCTGCGCAGCGCTGGACATCTCGGCTGGGCGTTTCCTGCTGGGATAGGGGCCAAAGCGGCTTGCTTGGAGCGGCCAGTTGTGGTGTTCACCGGCGACGCCGGTTTTTGGTACCACCTCGCGGAGGTTGAAACAGCAGTGCGATGGAATCTCGCGTCGGTTACTGTCGTCAACAACAACGGTGGCGGCAATCAATCCAAGCGAGGCTTCGACCGTGCCTATGGCGGCGAGCAGACGGCTAAAGCGCGTGAATTGTGGACCTACAACCCGATGAATTTCGCCAAGCTCGCCGAAAATATGGGCGCCTTTGGAATCCGGGTGGAACGCGCCAGCGAATTTGCGCCGGCGGTTGCTCAGGCACTTGCCGCCAAGCGCACGGCGGTAATTGATGTGGCAACCGACATCGAGGCACTCGCCCCAACAGCTGTCGCGTGACAGTATTTTAGCGGCGGTCCGACATAAGGGGAATTTCTGTGCGCGCTTTCCGGTATCGACTAGATGTTGCCCTTGCTGTCCACCGCGAGGTTGTGAATCCAGTGAATTTTGCCGGCAGTGCGGCCGAACGCGCCGACGACTTCTCCGGTTTCTCGTATACAAATTTCATTAGTCTCTCCTCGGCGCCGGCAACAGGAAGTACCGGCATTGTGCCAATGCACTGCTTTCAGCCGGTCGCGATCAAGGGGTGAGCCGTGCAATGCGGGAGAGTCAGCCTTCACCGATCTCGCGCAAGATTTCGGCCGTATGCTGCCCCAGGCGCGGCGATGGCTGCTCAGAGGCGGCCTTCCAGCCATCGATAACGATTGGCGTACGCACGCCGGGAATCGTGCCGCCCTTGGCAGCGCTACTGGGCAGTTCCAATTTCATCCCACGGTGAACCACCTGTGGATCGTTGAATACCTGCTCGAGATTGTTGATCGGGCCCGCCGGTACCTGCTGGACTTCGAGCTTTTTCAGCAGCTCGTCGCGTTTCATTCGCGCGGTAAGTGCAGACAATTTTCCAATCAGGTCTTCACGGTGCTTCAGTCGTCCAACATTGTCCTTGTACGCGGGATTTTGCGCGAGTTCGAGCGCGCCCAATACATTGCAAAATTTGACATATTGATTGTCGTTGCCAGTGGCGACGATCACATGGCCGTCGGCGACTGGGAAAACCTGGTACGGCACGATGTTGGCATGCGCATTCCCGATGCGCTTTGGCACATTGCCCGACACGAGATAGTTCATCGCCTGGTTTGACAGCACGCCGACAGTAGAGTCGACCAGTGCGGTGTCGACATAGCAACCCTTGCCGGTTTTTTCGCGCTGCATCAGTGCAGCGAGAATGCCAATGACTGAATACACGCCGGAGAAGATATCGGACACCGGAATGCCGATACGGGTCGGCTCGCCGTCCGCCATGCCGGTCAAATCCATGATTCCGCCCATGCCCTGCGCCATCAGATCGTAGCCGGCGCGCTTGGCATAAGGACCATCTTGCCCGAAGCCGGTCACCGAGCAGTAGATCAAACGTGGGCACTCGGGCGAGAGACTCTTGTAGTCCAGTCCGAACTTGGCGAGCCCGCCGACCTTGAAGTTCTCGATCAGCACGTCCGAGCGTGCCGCCAGTTTGCGCACGATGCGCCGGCCCTCATCGCTCTCGAAGTCCACCTCGATCGAGCGCTTGCCGCGGTTTGCGGAGTGGAAATAGGCGGAGCCGATATGGTTGCCGTCGGCGCCTTCCACGAAGGGCGGGCCCCAGCCGCGGGTATCGTCGCCGGTGCCGTTGCGCTCGACCTTGATGACGTCGGCGCCAAGATCGGCCAGCACCTGTCCAGCCCAGGGACCGGCGAGGATGCGGGCAAGTTCAAGGACGCGGAGGCCCGCTAGTGGCTTCGGCATGTATAGAAACTCCCCGGAAGAACGCGGAAATGGATAGCGATGGCGGGGGTTATAAGGTGATCGGTGCAGGCTGGCCATAGCGGGAATTATCTACTAGCCGCATGCAGTTACGGCCAAATTTAATCCTGAGCCTATGGCGCTCGATCGCACCGGCAGCTAATCTGAAATCGGGCGCGACGAGGGGATTTTGGTTATTGTTCAACATCAACCAAACGCTGCGGAATTTCCGCTGCTAAAAAAGACCCCATGGAGGAACACACGATGAGAAAAATCTCGACATTATTCGCCACTGCCGCTGCGGCGCTCCTACTGTCGGCGGCGGCGCAGGCACAAGTAACGCTCAAGGCCTCTCACCAGTTCCCGGGCGGCAAAGGCGATGCTCGTGACGAGATGGTGCAGATCATCGCCAAGGAAGCCAAGGCCGCCAATGTCGGCCTCGACATCCAGGTTTATCCGGGCGCCTCGCTGTTCAAGCCGAACGACCAGTGGAACGCCATGGTCAACGGCCAGCTCGATATTTCATCCTTCCCGCTCGATTACGCCAGCGGCAAGATCGGCGCCTTCAGCGCCACGCTGATGCCCGGCCTGGTGCGCAGCCATGAGCGCGCGGCCCGCATGGCCAATTCGCCCTTCATGAAGGACATCAAGGCCACGATCGAGAAGGCCGGCGTGATCGTGCTGGCCGATGCCTGGCTCGCCGGCGCGGTCGCCTCCAAGAAGGCTTGCATCCGCAAGCCGGATGACATCAAGGGTCTGAAGATTCGTTCCGCCGGTCCGACCTTTGCCGCGATGTGGCAGGCGGCCGGTGCCTCGATCGTCTCGGTCCCGTCGAATGAAGTCTATAACGCGCTGCAGACCGGCGTGGCGGACGCAACCGACACCTCGACCGGCAGCTTCGTCTCGTTCCGTATCTACGAGCAGGTGAAATGCATCACCGCGCCCGGCGACAACGCGCTGTGGTTCATGTACGAGCCGGTGCTGATGTCGAAGAAGGCGTTCGACAAGCTCAACAAGCAGCAGCAGGACGTGTTGATTAAGGCCGGCAAGAAGTCGGAGGATTATTTCAACAAGGCGAGCAAGGGGCTCGACGACGACATGGTCAACACGTTCAAGAAAAACAACGTCGAGGTTATCACGCTCACTCCGGCCGAATACGACGCCTGGGTCGAGGTGGCACAGGGCAGCTCCTACAAGCAGTTTGCCGCCGAAGTGCCGAACGGCAAGAATCTGATCGACGAAGCGCTCGCGGTGAAATAACGCGGCGAGCATCGCTGTCCGGCCGGCGGACTACACCGCCGGCCGATTGCTGACGGCCGGGGAACAGGCATGGATTACTTTCTCAGAGGTATCAGGTTGATATCGGTCGCCTGCGGCATCTTTTCCGCGCTGCTGATCGCGGCGAGCGTCGTCATCGTCTGCGAGATGGTGTTTGTCCGTTACATACTCAACCAGAACACGATCTGGCAGACCGATTTCGTCACCTTCAGCATCGTCGCCGCGGCCTTCGTCGGCAGTCCTTACCTGCTGCTCAATCGCGGCCACGTGAACGTCGACGTGCTGCCGATCTATCTCGGACAAAAAGGCCGCTATCGCCTCGCGCTGGCGTCGATGCTGATGGCGCTGGCGTTCTGCTTGGTGATGACCATCTTGACGTTTAACTTTTGGCACGAGGCTTGGGAGAACAACTGGCGCTCCGAATCGATATGGCGCGCGCGTCTGTGGATTCCGTATGCAGCCATGCCTGTCGGTCTTGGCATTCTGACGATCCAATACGTCGCCGAAATCATCAAGCTGATCACCGAGCGCGAACCGCCGTTCGGATTGCCGCCGAAAGCCATAGGAGAGGAGGCAGCCAAGCTTGCCGCCCACGACGCCTTGGGAGACCTGCTATGAGTCCGACCATCCAGGGCGCCATCGTTCTCGTCGTGACCCTCGTCGTCCTGCTCTCCGGCGCGCCGGTGGCGTTCGGGCTCGGCGCCATCTCGATCGCATTTCTCGTTTTGTTTCAGGGAATGGATTCGCTGCGCGTGGCCGCGGAGACGTTCTATTCCGGCCTGCACGAATTCACCTTGGTGTCGATCCCGATGTTCGTGATGATGGGCGCGGCCATCGGCTCCTCGCCCGCCGGCAAGGACCTCTACGAAGCGCTTGACCGCTGGCTCTATCGCATGCCGGGCGGGCTCGTGATTGCGAATTTGGGTGCATGCGCCATCTTCGCCGCGTTGACCGGCTCCTCACCGGCGTGCTGCGCCGCCATCGGCAAGATGGGCATCCCAGAGATGCGCAAGCGTGGCTATCCGGACGACGTCGCCACCGGCTCGATCTGCGCCGGCGGCACGCTCGGGATTCTGATCCCGCCGTCGATCACCTTCATCCTGTACGGCATCGCCACCGAAACCTCGATTGGCCGTTTGTTCCTCGCCGGCGTAGTCCCGGGCCTGATGCTGACCGGCCTGTTCATGCTGTGGACCATCTTCATCATCTGGAAGCGCGGCTTCCGCTCCCATGCGATTGATTTTCGCTATTCGTGGAAGGAAAAATTCCAATCGATCCCGAAGATTGCGCCGTTCCTCCTGATTATTTTCGGCGTCATGTACACGCTTTACGGAGGCGTCGCGACGCCGTCGGAAGCCGCCGGCGTGGGCGCAGCACTCTGCGTGGTGATGGCCGTCATCATCTATCGTATGTGGTCGCCGGCTAAATGGTGGGTGATCCTGCGCGACACCACCCGCGAGTCGGTAATGATCCTGATGATCATCGCCGCCGCAGTGCTGTTCGGCTACATGCTCACCTCGCTCTATCTCACCCAGACGCTGGCGCAGGCAATTGCTGACGCGCACGTCAATAAATGGGTGTTGATGGGTCTCATCAACCTCTTTCTGCTGGTGAGTGGCTTCTTCATCCCGCCAGCGGCGATCATCCTAATGACGGCGCCGATCCTTTATCCGATCATCACGACGGCCGGCTTCGATCCGGTTTGGTTCGGCGTGATTATGACGATCAATATGGAAATCGGGCTGATCCACCCGCCGGTGGGGCTCAACATCTATATCGTCAGTTCCATCGCTCCTGACGTGCCGGTCACGCAAGTCATGTGGGGGACCATCCCCTACGTCATCTGTATGATGTTGCAGATCGTCATTTTGTGCATATTTCCTGAGATCGCTACCTGGCTGCCCGATCACCTGATGGGCGCCATCGTTCCTTCAGGAAAGTGATGAACACCTCGTTCTTCGGGGAACTGCTGCAGACCATCGCCGAACGCGGCCGCGCGCTGCTCGACCGCGGCCGCGTTCGGCGTGGCGATGTCTCGGCCCGCTCCGAGAACCTGGTTGAGCTGTGCGAACACCTTTTGTCTGGGCGTGGCGAGGCTTCTGGCGTTGCACTCGCGCGCGAGATCCTCGGTCATTATGCGGAACTCACGACGGGCCCACGCATAGCTTTTTTCGAGGCGCTGGCGCAGCGATTTGGCATCGACCCGGCGCGCATAGAACAAGCGGTCACTGCCTGGCGCACGGCGCCCTCGGATGCAACCGCCGCCGAAGTGCATGCCGCATCGGAGCCGCGCCGACAGGAGCTGTTTCGCAGGCTTAACCTCGCGCCGGGCGGCACGGGCGCGCTGGTGCGCATGCGCGAACAATTAATGGACTCGCTCGATCATCGTGACGATCTGCGCGCAGTCGACGATGATTTCATCCACCTGTTCTCGTCATGGTTCAATCGCGGCTTCCTGGTGCTGCGCCGCATTAACTGGTCGACGCCGGCGATCGTGCTGGAGAAGATCATCCGCTATGAGGCGGTGCATGAAATCCGTGATTGGGAAGATCTGCGCCGGCGCATCGATCCGGCTGACCGGCGCTGCTACGCCTTCTTCCATCCGGCATTGGTGGACGAGCCGCTGATCTTCGTTGAGGTCGCGCTCGCCCGCGATATCCCGGCTGCAATCGCGCCCATCCTGGCCACAGGGCGCGAGGTGGTCGAGCCCGACAAGATGCGAACCGCTGCGTTCTATTCAATCTCCAATTGCCAGCGCGGCCTCGCCGGCGTGTCGTTCGGTAATTTCCTGATCAAACAGGTGGTCGAGGAAGTCAGCCGCGAAATGCCCAAGCTTTCGACCTTCGTGACGCTATCGCCGGTGACGGACTTTGCACGGTGGCTCAAGCGCGAACGCGCCGAGGAGAAATCAGCGGCACTCACCGACACCGACAAGGTGATGCTTGCCGCACTTGATCAGGCCGACTGGTGGCGCAACGAAGAGATCGCAGTGCAGGTGCAGGATACGGTCATGCGCGCGGCCGCGTGGTACTATTTGCGTGCACGTAACGAGCGCGGATTACCGGTCGACGCGGTAGCGCGCTTCCATCTCGGCAATGGCGCGCGGCTCGAGCGCATCAATTGGCTGGCCGATACTTCAGACCGGGCGATGGCGCAGGCGTACGGGCTGATGGTGAATTACCAATACGACCTCGACGACATCGAGAAGAATCACGAGGCTTATGCGGAAGACCGCACCGTGGTTGCCTCTAGCGCTGTACAACGACTGTTGCGCCCGCCGCTCGAGCTGGTGCCTATCGCTGGCTAAGACTTCCCATACACCGGCACGATGGCGCCACGAGTGACGCGATTGTCGGGCGAGGCGAGGAACAGAATCGTTGCAGCCACCTCCTCGACTTTCGGCCAAGCGTCAAAATTCGCCTTCGGCATGGCCTTGCGGTTGGCGGCCGTGTCCATGATCGAGGGCGCCACCGCATTCACCAGAATGCCACCCTTCGCGACTTCCTCAGCGAGCGCCACGGTGAGCGCGGCGACGCCGGTCTTGGCGATGCTGTAGGCGGTCATGCCGGCGCCCGAGCGCCACTCCAGCGCCGGCCGCGCCGCTACATTCACAATGCGCCCGCCGCCTGCTGCCAGCATGGCGTTAACCGCGGCGCGGCAGCACAGGAAGCAGGAGGTGAGGTTGCTGTCGATCTGTGCCATCAGTGCGACCTTGCCGGTTTCTGCGACCTTGCCAGCGGCAAAACCACCGGCGATGTGGATCGAGGCCCAGGGCTTGAGACCCGCATAGACTTTGGCAACTTGCGTTTCGTCGGCAAGATCGGAGACCGCGACCAGCATCACGTTCGGATCGCCACGATGGGGAAAGCGCTGGGCTTCGGCGTCATGCACGTAGGGCACGACGCAGGACGCGCCGCCCGCGAGCAAGGCACCAACCACCGTGCTGCCGAGCGCGCCGGTGCCGCCCGTCACCACCACCTGTTTGCCAGAAAAATCCATGGTCATCCTCGCCCGCGCTTCACTCGCGTCGGCAGCACCTGAAATTCGATCCAATTGGCCACCTCGCTGACACGCAGCTTCTTGTCAAGCACGTTCTTGCTCACGCCGTGGCGCCAAGCGAGCCGCTTGCAGCCGGGGTCGCGGTCAAGCGTATCGAGGTCATATGAGAAGGTCTTGATGTCGGCCGCATCGGCAAAGAAGCCCTCCTCGATTAGCCGCGTGCCAATGCGCCGCACGATCGCGGCGACCTCGCGCAGGGGATATTCCGGGTGATACTGTACGGCCCAGGCGATCGATCCGTTGGTACGAATTTCGGCACTTTGCACGTCCGATACTGCATTGGTGGCAAGGACCGTAGTGCCCGGTGCGAGTGCTTCGACCTCGTCGAGATGTACCGTTGGTGCGTTGAAGACATCGAGCTTGCCGGCATACATGGGATGTTTGCGTCCCGCCTCGGTGAGGCGAATGCCACGGCCGAACCCAATTTCACGGCCCTTCGGATTCTTGCGAACGCTGCCGCCGGCTGCTGCAGTGATGACCTGAAGGCCCCAGCAGGAGCCGAATATCGGTGTCCCGGTTTTAAGCGCGTCCCGCACTAATTCGACCTGCCGAGTCACCTCCGGGACGGCATTGTAAACATGCAATCCCGAGCCGGTGATGGCGATACCGTCATAGCCTTCGAGCGAGGAACCTTCCGGCAACAGCGCCACAGGATCACCGGGATAGCAGATATCCACCACTGCTCCAGGGAGAAGTTCGCGCAACAAGTCTGAATAACCCTTGCTCGCCACTGTGCCGCCGGCTGCGACGTGTTCGGCCATGGTCTGGGGGGAATTGCCTTCGATGACGAGCAGGCGGGGCGAGGGCATCGGCGGTTCGGGTTCCCTGGCAGGCAGTCTCGAAAATTCGAGCATCAATTGGCTCGATATGGCCGTGCCCGTGTTATTTTGCAATCGCGGTGGATGTTGTGGCCCAAACTCAGGGTTAACACACTCCTGTCCTTGAGTGCGTCGCGCAAGCCGCTCATTCTGCGGGATGAAGCGAATCATTAGGCAATGGCCGACTTCGACCTCGCCATTATCGGTGGCGGCATAAACGGAACGGGACTAGCCCGCGACGCCGCCGGTCGCGGCATAAGCGTGCTGCTCGTTGAAATGAATGACCTCGGCTCGGGCACCTCATCAGCTTCGAGCAAATTGATTCATGGGGGCCTGCGGTATCTCGAGCATGGCGCCTTTCGTTTGGTTCGTGAGGCGCTGAACGAGCGCGAAGTACTGTTACGGATGGCCCCGCACGTAGTTTGGCCAATGCGGTTCTTGTTGCCGCCGCTGAAAGGGTTGCGCTCGCCGCTCATTTTGCGGTTCGGGCTCATTCTTTACGACCTGTTGGGTGCGCGCCGACTGTTGCCGGCCTCGCGCGGCGTCGATCTCACCCATCACGCAGTCGGACAGCCCCTCAAACGTACTTTCCGCTACGGCATCGAATATTCCGATTGCGCAGTCGATGATTCTCGGCTGGTCGTACTCAATGCACTTGATGCCGCCGAGCACGGCGCCGTCATCCGGACCCGCACCCGCTGTGCGCGGGTGGAGCGGCGGGACGAATGGGAGCTGGTTCTCAATGCCCGCGGGCGACGCGATGTGAAGACTGCGCGCGTCCTGGTCAATGCTGCCGGCCCCTGGATCGGCGCGGTGGCAGATACCGTGATCCGACAGCCGCTGCCTCGTGCAGTGCGGCTGATCAAAGGCAGCCATATTGTCGTTCGTCGGCGCTTTGAGCACGACTACAGCTATTTACTGCAAGCCCCGGGCCGACGTGTTGTGTTCGTTTTGCCTTTTGCGCGCGAATTTACCCTGATCGGAACCACTGACGAAAATTTTATTGGCGATCTTAGTTCGGTCGCGCCCGACCTGGCCGAAATCGCCTATTTGTGCGAAGTGGTAAATCAATATTTCCGCGACAATGTTACACCGGATGAGTTGGTGTGGTCGTTTTCTGGCGTGCGCGCGCTTTATGATGATGGGGCCAACAGGCCGGAGGACGTGACGCGCGACTACGAGCTTGTCCTCGACCAGCGTGAAGGCGAGGCGCCGTTGCTTACAATCTATGGCGGCAAGATCACCACTCACCGCAAACTGGCGGAAGCGGCCATGAAACGGATTGGCCATTTCTTTGAGGCGCTTCCGCCTTGGACGGCGAGCTCCAGACTTCCCGGCGGTGAGTTTCCTCCCGACGGGTTCGACGCACAGGTTGCCGAGGTGATGGAACGATGGCCGTTTCTGTCGGAACTGCATGCGCGGCGGCTGGTGCGGGCTTATGGCCGCCGCGCTGAGCGATTTCTCAAAGACGCGCAAAAAATGGACGACTTGGGCCCGCGCTTTGCCGGGGACCTCACTGCCGCGGAGGTGCGCTATCTGATGGAAAACGAATGGGCGCAGACTGCGGAAGACGTGCTCTGGCGGCGCAGCAAGCTTGGCCTGAAGGCAACACCAGAAGACCGTACGGTCCTTGACCATTTCATGGCATCGTTCGGCGGAAAGGCGGCTCCGACCGCGGGCTAAGTGCCTTAAGATCGACCGATGCCGGCAGCTCTCATTGCAATCGACCAGGGAACGACCTCGACGCGAACAATCGTGTTCGACACGGCTCTCCGACCGCTCGCTACCGCGCAGGAGGAATTGCGACAGATCTATCCGGCGCCGGGCGAAGTCGAGCATGCCCCAGAGGAAATATGGACAGCGGTGGTCGCAACAGTGCGGACCGTAATGGCGCGGGCACAGATCGCGGCGAATGACGTCGCCGGCATCGGTATCACCAACCAACGCGAGACCACGCTGATCTGGGATCGGCGAACCGGCAAGCCGATCCACAACGCAATCGTATGGCAAGATCGGCGGACGGCGGAGTATTGCGAGTCGCTGCGGCGAATGGGTCATGAAGGCGGAATTGCCAGCAAGACCGGACTGCTGCTCGATCCGTATTTTTCGGCCAGCAAGATCACCTGGTTACTCGACCACGTGGAAGGAGCTCGCGCGGCAGCCGAGGACGGCAAGCTCGCCTTCGGCACCATCGATAGCTTTCTGCTTTGGCGCCTCACCGGCGGTAAGATGCATCTGACCGACGCCACCAATGCTGCCCGCACGCTTTTGTTTGACATCGGAAAGGGAAGGTGGGACGCCGAGCTTTGCCGCCTGTTCGGCGTGCCGCAGCGCTTGCTCCCCGATGTGCGCGACTGCGCAGGAGTGTTTGGAGAGACTGCTCCCGATTTGTTCGGTGGCCCGATCCGAATTCTGAGTATCGCCGGCGATCAGCAGGCAGCCACAGTCGGGCAGGGCTGCTTTACGCCTGGCATGATGAAATCGACCTACGGCACCGGCTGCTTCGCGCTGCTTAACACAGGCGTCGAGCGTATCGCGTCGCGCAACCGCTTGCTCACGACCATTGCCTATCAGCTTGACGGACAACGCACGTATGCACTGGAAGGCGCAATCTTCATCGCCGGCGCGGCTGTGCAATGGCTGCGTGATGGATTGAAGCTCATCGCTAAGTCATCGGATGCAAGTGCGTTAGCGCAGCGCGCTAATCCGGCCGAACAGGTCTACCTGGTGCCGGCTTTCGTTGGCCTGGGCGCGCCTTATTGGGATGCGCAGGCGCGCGGCGCGATCTTCGGCTTGACCCGCAATTGCGGCGCGGCCGAGCTTGCCCGTGCGGCGCTTGAGGCGGTGGCCTACCAGACTCGCGACTTGCTCGAAGCCATGCACGCCGACTGGCCGGCGTCGGAAAACTCTACGACGGTGCTACGTGTCGATGGTGGGATGACTGCCAGCGACTTCACTATGCAGTTTCTTGCCGACATGCTCGCGAGCCCGGTCGATCGCCCCGTGGTGATGGAAACCACAGCATTGGGCGCCGCTTATCTCGCTGGGCGTGCGGCCGGAATCTGCCCGGACCTTGATGGATTCGCTGGGCAATGGCGCCTCGACCACCGCTTCGAACCACGCATGGATGCAAGTGCGCGAGAGCGCAAATATTCCGGCTGGAAGGAGGCGGTGCAGCACACGCTGACGTCGCCGTCGGGCCAGCTCCGTGTTGTCTCGTTTGAAAAAATGCCGAGTTGAGAGTGCCGGAGCGGGCGGTTAGCGTGCTCGCCGCGAAATGGGGAATCGATGGCGGTCGGCGGCGAAGCGGCAGAGAGCCGGGCAATGGGCGAAAAACCGCCACTTGTACGCTTCGAGGCGGTCAGCAAACGCTTTGGCAGGGTCACCGCAGTTGAGGCGCTTACGCTCGACATAGCGCAAGGCGAATTTTTCGCACTGCTCGGCCCCTCTGGCTGCGGCAAGACCACGCTATTGCGCATGCTCGCCGGTTTCGAGGTACCAACCGAAGGCCGCATCTTGCTCGATGGCGAAGATATTGTCGCCGTGCAGCCGCACCGGCGGCCGGTAAACATGATGTTCCAAAACTACGCGTTGTTCCCGCATCTTACGGTAGCGGGCAATATTGCCTTCGGTCTGCGGCAGGAGAATGCAGCGCGGGCTGACATCGCCGAGCGTGTTACCGAGATGCTGACGCTTGTACGCCTGCAAGGCCTTGGTGGGCGGCGGATCGGCCAGCTTTCCGGCGGCCAGCGCCAACGGGTGGCTCTGGCACGCTCGCTGGTCAAACGCCCCCGCGTCCTGTTGCTTGATGAACCGTTGGCTGCGCTCGACAAAAAGCTGCGCGCCGAGACTCAGTTCGAGTTGATGGAATTGCAGCGCAAGCTTGGAACTACGTTCATGATCGTCACACACGATCAGGAAGAGGCAATGATCGTCGCAGACCGAATCGCAGTTATGGATCACGGGCGGTTGATGCAAGTGGCAAAGCCGGCGGAAATCTACGAACATCCCAATTCACGCTGGGTTGCAGACTTTATCGGCGAGGTGACTCTAATTGAGGGGCGCATTTCTGCAAACGGCGCCATCGACAGTGCGCTCGGCCAATTACGCGTTGCTGGTATCGGCACGGCCAAGTCCGGAGATGCCTGGCTGGCGTTGCGACCGGAAAAGATCAGTATGAATAGCGAAAGGCCAGCAGGTGAGCTCAACGCCTTGGCCGGAATCGTGTCCGAGATCGGTTATCGCGGCGACATGTCGATCTACAAAGTGCGGCTCGCCGATCAGACGTTCATGAAGGTTGCCCTCGCCAACGCGCGCGGCAAGGCTTCATTCGGAGTAGGTGATGTTGTCTGGCTTTCGTGGCCGCCAGATACTGGCGTCGTTTTGACCGGATAGCCAATGAGCGCACAGGCCGGCAAACGAGACTGGGGCGGGCGGGTCATCATCTTGGCGCCCTATCTGTGGCTCGCCGCCTTCTTTCTTGCGCCGTTTGTGATCGTGCTCAAAATCAGCCTTTCACAGACCGCCTTGGCGCAACCGCCCTATTTACCGGTATTCGATTTGACGGCCGGTTGGTCAGGGCTGAAGGATTTCACTGCACAACTTTCCGCCGACTCCTTTCGGCTGTTATCCTCAGACCCGCTTTATCTTTTTTCTTATCTCAAGAGCCTGCAGGTCGCCGGAATCTCAACAGTTTTCCTGCTGGTGGCCGGCTATCCAATCGCTTACGGCATGGCGCGCGTGTCCCGCGCCTGGCAGCCGCTGCTGGTGATTGCGGTAGTACTTCCATTCTGGACCTCGTTTCTCATCCGAATTTACGCCTGGATCAATATTTTGCAGCACGACGGACCGCTAAATGATGTCCTGATGCGGCTGCATGTGATTGATACGCCGCCTGCGTGGCTGTCTTCCGACACCGCAATCTACATCGGTGTCGTCTATTCCTATCTGCCGTTCATGGTGCTGCCGCTCTATGCAGTGCTAGAGAAAATGGATGAAACGCTACTGGAGACGGCCGCCGACCTTGGCTGTCCTCGATGGAAATCGTTTTGGCTGGTGACGCTGCCGTTGTCGCTGCCGGGCGTCGCTGCCGGCGCGCTGCTCTGCTTTATCCCGATTGTCGGCGAATTTGTTATTCCTGATCTGCTCGGCGGTTCGGAAACGCTAATGATCGGGCAGACCTTGTGGACCGAGTTCTTTTCCAATCGCGACTGGCCGGTAGCTGCTGCTATTGCTGTCGCTCTGCTCGGCCTGCTGCTTGTGCCGATCCTTTTCTATGAGCGCCTTCAACAGCGATCGCTGGAAGGAGGCCGCTGATGATGCGCGGAGCTTCGCCCTTTAACATCATCTCGGTCGCACTCGGCCTGGCTTTCCTCTATCTGCCGATCACGATCCTGGTCATCTATTCATTCAATGCCTCTCGGCTGGTGACGATCTGGGGCGGCTGGTCACTCGCGTGGTACCACGAGCTGCTGCACGACGATGCGATGCTGCAATCCGCCTGGATCAGCCTGCGTGTCGCTGCTCTTTCGGCCAGTGTCGCCACGGTGCTCGGGACGCTCGCCGCCGTTGCCCTCACTCGCATGGGCCGATTTCGTGGCCGCTTGCTGTTGTCCGGTATGGTTTACGCGCCGCTTGTGATGCCTGAAGTGATCACCGGGCTTTCGCTGCTGCTGCTGTTCGTCGCCATCAACGTAGACCGCGGCTTCTGGACCGTCGTCTTTGCCCACACCACGCTGACAATGTGTTTCGTCACTGTGATCGTACAGTCACGGCTCGTCGGCTTCGACCGCTGTCTGGAGGAAGCAGCGATGGATCTCGGTTGCCCACCGCTCAAGACCTTCCTGGCCATCACACTGCCGCTAATCGCGCCGGCGATCGCTGCCGGTTGGATGCTGGCATTCGTGTTGTCACTTGATGATCTGGTGGTCGCCAGCTTCACGACCGGGCCGGGTGCGACCACGTTGCCGATCCGAATTTATTCGGAAGTGCGGCTTGGAGTAAAACCCGAGATCAATGCGGTGTGCACAATTATGATTGCGATCGTCGCGCTTGGCACGGTTGCTTCATCACTGATCGTCAAACGCGGCGTTATGCGACGCGAACGTGCGGCCTTGGGAGCGCAAGTCTGAATTTTTAGGGCCGGTGCTAGTCGCCGCTGCTTTCGCGGGGTGGACGAAATAAAAAACTACGAACCATGTAAGTATGATCACTATCGAACCCAGGAGCACGTTTGGCCACACCCAGGCGAGGCCTTGCATTGCATATTCCTTGATGCGTTCGGTCGACAGGCCGACTTCGCGCATTAGCTGCTCGGCGGTAATTCCGAAGTGAGCAAGGATGGTTCCCACCACCAGCGAAGCGACGACGACCTTGGCCAGAGTCCGAAAAAGAGGATGCAGCATCCGCATCCCATCGCGCCGGTCCCCAGCCGGTGGGTGATTCATTTCCAGCGGAATGATGGTCGAAGGGCGGCCCGCCAGCACGGCGTGAAGTTGCAGTTATTGGGCCTTTTCGGATGCAGCCGGAGCCGACTGGCCGGCCGCCGGAGCCCCACCCGTCAGCCGTTCGATTGCCGAGCGCACTGACTCGCGGGCACGACGTTCACGCACGGCATTGAGCAGCGGGGCGGCCGCACCTGAACGCTGGATCAGGGCCTCAGGGTCGGGCAGCATGATCGGATCGTCCCACGAGCCCTGCACGATGAATGGCAACTCAAATGGCGCGACGTCCGGCTTGGGCGGTGCCACGAGGGCGGCAGTGCCCTTCAAATCGAGTTCGCGCGCCGGGATGGAGGCCGAGCCGGCGAGCGCCAGAATGACCGCCGAACCCTCCATCTTCACGTTGTCGACCGTGACGGTACCTTGGGCAATCTTCAGCGCGACCGTAATCTTGTCATAGGGTGTACGTCCGCTACGAAATTCGCCGCCGCCGGATAGTGGCCGCCGCTCTAGACGACGAAGCAATTGTTCGACATTAAGCCCTGCGATCGCACCGTTCGCTCCGGTCAAACTGGCTGTTCCATTCAGCGTATGTGTCACCGCGAGCACGCTGTCCCCAGCGCCTTCAACCGCAAGCGCAATATTACCTTTGCCTTCAAGCCGGTGGAGGCCGAACAACTGACCGAGGCAACCCTCCAGGTCGACGTCGGTAAATTGCAGTTGCGATTTGACGTCGACGCTTTGCTCGAGGTTGGCGAGTGCTAGTGAGCCTTTAATCACGCCGCCATAAGCCTGCGCCTCGCCGACGGTGACCACTAAATGGCCGCCACGCAAATTTGCCGCAATGGCTGTGCGTCCGATTTTGGCATTAGACATCACAACATTTGCTGCCGAGAGGCGTAGGTCGAGATCAAGACTGGCGAGGCCCTCAAGTGTGATGCGACCATTGTTCCACGCGCGTTCATTGGTGGCGAGGAAACGGATGGTCGAAACGTAGGGTGTTAAGTCAAGCGTATCGACCGCAAGTGTGCCTTGCAGTATCTGCCGTCCATCTGCAGCGAAGGTTAGAACGCCTTCAGCGCTATTGCCGTCAAGTTCAACATTGACACTGGACAAGCTGATGGTGCCGCCCACGACATTAGTCCGCGCCTTAATCGCGAACCGGCCGAACCCGCCGCCCGGTAGCGGATTCTGTCCCGCCCAGACCAGTGTGTTGCGCAGCGAAGCGGCATCGGCAGCGAGGGTGCCTTCGAGCCTCAGAGTAGGTTTGATGCTGATAGCGCCTTCGAAGGCGGCTTTCATCGGCGCGCCTGACACGCGCAGTTTTAGTCCGCTGCGGCTGCCGGCAAGTGCAGCGGAAAAGTCTGCGAGCGTCAGGCTCGCATCCATCGGCGCATCGTGCCAAATGAAGCGGCCAGTGGCGCCAAAGCTCTTTGAAATCGCCGGCCAGGCCAACGAGACTTCTACACCATACAATGTTTCGGTGAGCTTCCGTAATTCGTCACGGATTACGACGGTGCCGCCCTCAATGCGCATCTCGGAAAAAGCCGCGAGGCGATTTGTATCGGCTTGGCTGCGCACCAGCGCTTCAATGAGGCCAGACCAATTGGATTGGCCACTCGGCTGCAATTCGATCGCGATGTTCGGATGATCGAGAGAGACGTCTGCGATCTCGACGCGGCCAATCAGCAGCGGGAAAAACCGCAAACGTGCAGTCAATCGCACTGCGGTAAGAGCCGGATGCTTGGGATCGCCGAGCACTACATCGGCGAAGTTAACGCTGCCGGTTGGAAACAACGAGACGCTGGCCTTGCCGCGCAGAACCGGCTCAAGTCCCGTCACTGCGTGGATTTCGCCCATCACCTGCTGACGTATAGAATCGGCGGAAATCAGATACCCGGCGGTCGTGAGCACGGCCGCCCCGCCTGCAATTACGGCGAGCAGAATAAATCCCAGGCGTTTCAAGCCGGTGGCGGCTGTCAAAGGGAGGATTCCGGTTGTTTCGGCGTCAATGCCGGCGGACCATAGCATCAGTCCCGCTGTGGCCAACCTTGGGCGGGCTATGTGACCCTTTCATGGCTAAGGCGATCCAGCGCGATTAAGCTTATCGACCAAATGGCACCTCCCGGCCGCGGGCGTCAGCAATTTCGGCGACCATCTTTTTGATGATCGCCTCACCGAATGAGTTGAAGTCCTTGGCTTCTAGCACAAAGCTGGCGGGCCCGCCGGTGACCTTGTCTCGGTAGTATTTCGCCAGCCCTCCGGGCGGGTTTGTGTGCTCGGGATTCCAAGGTAGCGGAGTCTCACTTAGGATCACTAGCCCGTTGATGCTGATACCCAACGCCAGTGCCTCGTCGCGTGCTTGTCCCACGTCGCGGCCTGCGTTGTTTGTGCCATCACCGGAGACGTCGATGGTATGCCGTTCGGCATCAAATGGTGCACGAGCAAGTTGCGCCACAGCGGCATCGATGCCGCCGCTGATTGAGGTGCGGTCGGCGAAAGAGCGTGGTAATTCGAGCAGGCGATCCCCAAAAGCTTGGGCGGCCTTCGGTCCGTCGATCAACATCCAGTCGATCACGACCTTCTGGTTACCAAATCCCGACCACTCCAGAAACAGCACGCCGATACGGCCGCGGCGGCCGGACTGAATTGCGTCGAGCACACGAGGATCGACCAGTGCTGCGGCGTAGCCCTCCCGCTGAAGCTGAAATTTCTGGCTATCGACGCTGCGTGAGACATCGGCTGCCAGCACGAGAAGAAGATCAACCGGTTCGGCAGCTCGCATCGGCGAGGTGCCAAATATTGCAATCGCGAGCGCGAACACGATTGATGCGCGGCGGAACAGC
>JBARNC010000143.1:0-1797 GCA_049802775.1 Pseudolabrys sp.
GCGGCAACGGCTCGCGACCATAGCCGCTCTCGAGGAAGATGAAGCCGATGGTCTTGCCCTTGAGCTTGTCGAGGCCGCCTTCCTTGCCGCCGATGTAGCGCATGATCATCGAGAGGCCGTCCCAGTAGGTGGCCGGCGGATTGAAAATCCACGGGAATTGGTCACCCACGGCTGAAGCGGACAGGCCGTAGGCCATCGACAGGATCGGAATCTTGTCGACCGCAGCTTTCGGGATGATCTGAAGGGTGATGCCGGTCGAATTGGGGTTTACCACCGCCGGCTTCTTGCCCTTGATCGATTCCCAGCACTCGACGCCTTTTTTGGTGTCGTAGCCGGTTTCGCATTCCTCGATGGTGAGCTTCACGCCGCCGATGCCGCCGTCACGCTCGTTGAGCATGGAAAGATAGTCATGCATGCCATTGGCGATCGGGATGCCCGAGCCGGCATACGGCCCCGTCCGATACGTCAGCAGCGGGACATAGATCGAATCCTGCGCTTGCGCCTTGCCGGCGAGCACAGCGGCTCCCAGCAAGCTCGCGCAGGCCATGCCGACCAGTAGGTGTCTTGCCTTCATCGTCGTTCCTCCCTTTGGTTCGCGCCCAACCAGGCGCGCCGCTGGTTCTTAATTTCGCCCCATCCGACTTGGTCGGGAGGCGATTTCGGAGCCATGGCTACCACCATGGTCGGAAATTAGGTCTATCTTGCACCATCAATAAGGAAACGGCCAACCCTCGCCTGGATGGCGGTGAATAGTCCGATTCCGGAAGATTGGCTGGGATCGCGAATGACAGCGGCTCGCTTCACGTTCGGCGCGATCTGCTTGAGCAGCTCCAACCATTTTCCTGCAATGGTGAATTCGAACTGGGTAAATCCCGTGGTGTTGCCACCCGGCCGTGCCAAGCTCACGACCAAGCCACGGTTAACTGGATCGGCGGCTTCCACGAAACACGATCGGCACGGTGCGGGTTACTTGTTGCAATGCGCCGACAGCTGTGCCCCCAGCCGCCAGCATTATGTCAGGGACGAGCGCGACCAGTTCCGCGGCGAGTTTGCGGATTCGCTCGGGATCGTTTCCGGTCCAGCGATACTCGACCTGCAAATTGCCACCGAGTGTCCAGCCCCGTTCTTGAAGCCCGCCGAGGAAGGCCGTCATTTCCTTGGATGATTCTGGATCGTTGGCGGCCAAGTTCAGGAGCACAGCGACCCGCCGTACCTGGTCGGTCTGCTGCGCGCGCGCGACAAATGGCCATGCAGCCGCGCCACCCAAAACACCGAGAAAATCCCGCCGTTGCACACTCGCCCCTTGGCTCTGGACAAAACATCCTAACCGCTCAAACGAGTACTTCGATAGGGGCCGAAACCGGCATCAAAACCATTGCCGCAGTGCACAGCCCATGTCCGCTTTGGGTCATAAGCGGACATGTGCAGTGCAAACAGGCATGTCCGCTTTGTGCCAATAGCGGACATTTCAAATTCCGGCTAGCAACTAAAGAAAAATTCGGGCGAGCACTAGCAGTGCCAAAGGACTTTGATTGCGGTTCTTAGTCCGATATTTGTTGACATGGCATGAGTCTCCTCGCGCCGGGCAAGCCAACTGATAATGGATTTCGTCGCAATTTCGTTGTCCTTTAATCCGATCGCACAAATATGTGGTTGCGCTTCGGACAAAAGTTCGTTGGCAACCAAATCTACCATGGATCGGCAATCATTGAGGTGGCTGGTGCAGTAGGGAACGAACTCATAAATCTTCTTCGGTGTCCTGGCAATAACTTCACTGCCCGTCTGCGCTAGAGCGAT
>JBARNC010000144.1:0-1622 GCA_049802775.1 Pseudolabrys sp.
TCACCGATGGATATCGGCGCATTGCAGCTCAATTTCATGTTCATCCATCAACGCGCCACCTGGCCCTTCGATGAGAATGGCTTTGTGATGAGATGGTTGTCGCTCACAAGCAAATTTTAGGGCCTCTTCGCGCGACTCAAAATAGCTAAAGCTGACTTGGGGCTCACCGGTTTCCGAAACTCGGATCGATACCTTCCATTGGCCCTGACCGGCTCGTGTCATGGGCTTGCCTCTCTGTGGTCGCTACCGCGCTTTCTTGGATCGGCTCTTAGACGAGATACCAGACCAAGACGCCCATGGTGAACAAAATGAACGAGAGTCTGAGCAATTGGTTTGGAACATCCATGCGTAGCCCCCTTAGGGTAGCCGCATTCACATCGAGACTATAGCGCAGCAAGAGCACGCCACATCCGGGCCCAGTTACCACTATGCGCAACCAGCCTCCTCAAGGTTCTGAAAGCTGTGACCAAATTGCCACGACCGTTTGGTTTTCCATATGGATGGTAAAAACGGCATGTCCGCTTTGTGCCAATAGCGGCATCCGCCGAATGTGAACTAGGCGACACTGCGCGGGCCTCACGCTTTCACCTTTTTACCTTCGTATGTCCGCTTTGCCGGGCTAGTGTTGCTCGGTATTGCCCTTCCTCTCCTACTCTTGGGAATTGGCTGGTGGAATCACATCCATCTTCAGGGTTCGATGAGCGCACGCCGGCTGTAGTATTCTTTATGGCTTACAAATTCGGACGCTCTGACAGCAGGTTATTTTACGGTGAGTGGGTTGCCATGTGGACGTTCGCAGCATACTGGGGGCTGAAAAGCTACGAACTGAGCAAGAGCAACCTTGAAGAGGCGGCGTTGAAGCGCGAAATGCAAACACGCCAACTTCCAGTAAAACCTTCTCTGCGCCAGAGGGCTTCAAGATTGCTGGACTAAGACCTCTCGAAACTCAACCGGTCGGCGCGATGAGAACAATCGCGACTATATCCGCTGGTGCTTTGCTGATCAGAGACTTTCGCAGCATTTGAGTGCGCGTTTCGGCATGTCCGCTTTGGGTCAAAAGCAGACATGTGCAGTGCGACTAGGGATGTCCGCTTTGTGCCAATAGCGGCCATCATGGACCTCCCGCCGCGGAAACTCAGCCGCGCCGCGCCGCCTTGATTGCGGCGATGTCGATCTTCTTCATGCCCATCATCGCATCAAACGCGCGCTTTGCTTCATCGCCGCCGGCCGCCAGCGCCTCGGTCAGCACACGCGGCGTGATTTGCCACGACACGCCCCACTTGTCTTTGCACCAGCCACACGCGCTCTCCTGGCCGCCGTTGCCCACGATGGCGCTCCAATAGCGGTCGGTCTCGGGTTGATCGTCAGTGGCGATCTGGAACGAGAAGGCTTCGTTATGTTTGAACATTGGACCGCTGTTGAGGCCGATACAGGAGACGCCGGCAACTTTGAACTCGACCGTCAGCACATCTCCCTTCTTGCCGGATGGGTAGTCACTGGGTGCACGGAAAATGGCACCCACTGTGCTATCGGGAAAGGTCTCGGCATAAAAGCGAGCAGCGGCCTCGGCATCCTTATCGTACCAGAGGCAAATCGTGTTCTTTGCCATTGCATTTCCTTTC
>JBARNC010000145.1:0-8101 GCA_049802775.1 Pseudolabrys sp.
GAGGGAGACCTCAAAAACGTCCAATTGGCCTGATCGTATCAGGATTGCTGACCCATTGATCTGCATCATCACGTTAAGATGATCCGCTTTCGCAAATTTGCCGTGGCTCTGACCGACTCGCGTGTAAGCCGGCCCGACAAATGGCTGTGGAGGATGCCATGATCTCTTTAGAGGATTGCATCGCCTTTTGCGGACTGGACAAAGACGAAGTCGACGCCATCAGCGAGCACGAGCACATTCCGGAAATTGCGGCCACCGCTTTGGCAGACTATCTGCTGAAGCAGCCACATGGTGGAGAAGCCATCCGAACTATGATCATTGATGACATTCACAAGGCGCTCGACGCCGGCCGTGTCAGGCATGCGCAGGAACTGTTCATGGCGCTGCGTCATTTCCTCGACCAACATCCCGAAGCGCGCGTCGGCGTGGATTCATACTGAATGTCCGAGCAGCACCGGCTGCGTGACCAAAACGAAATGAACTTCGGGGCGACCGCCGTGGGGCGGTCTTTCTATTTGAGGATGTCGTTTCGCCAATGTCCGCTATTGGCACAAAGCGGACATCCCTAGTTGCACCGCACATGTCCGCTTTCGGGGGTAAAGCGGACATTGCTCCCGCATCGCAAAATGTCCGCTTATGACCCAAAGCGGACATGGGGCCGTCCCTTACCGAACCCCGTTTAAGCCGCTACGCTGCCTTGTCCTCAGTCTCGGGGGAGGCAATGAGACGGCGCGATAAAACAGGCGGCAGAGCAGCAAAAACGCAACGCCCGAAGACGTTGAAGCGCCGCGATGCCCCGAAAGCCGCACGTGGTCGGAGTTCCCTCGCTGCCAACAAGGAAACAAGTGCCGCGCAGCTCGCCCGCGAATTGAAAGAGGCGCGTGAGCAGCGGATGATCCTGTAGGACAGGCTCGCATTGCGGCCTTCCGGCAAGGCCTGCAAAAATTTGGCTGGACCGAAGGCGAAAATGTGCGGATCGTATATCCGCTGGGCTGGAGGCAATGCAGACCTCGATCGCAAATTCGCGACGGAGTTGGTCGCGCTTACCCCAGATGTTATTTTGGCCACGGCGAGCCCGACTATGGCGGCCTTGCAAGGGGCGAGCCGCACCGTGCCAATCGTGTTCGCGCACGCTGTCGCGGCCTCATGTCGTGTGGAAGATTTGCGATCAGCCGAGCAGCGCCACATTGACCGCCTGGGCACATGGAAAGCGCGCGGCGGATTCAACATTCATCCGGCTGTGTGGGCTGGCAATGGCCCGGCGCAAAAAGCCGGACGCCGGTTCAGACGCAATACAATGCTGAAATGGAGAAAAGCGATGATGGCTCGTTCCACGCCTCTTTCGATACGAAGGTTTGCGAGCCGGGGCCCTTGTTCGCGTCAGTCAGGACCGAAAGTCCGTCCGCCGGCTTTGACACGAAGGTGACGATCATCGCGAACGCCGCGAATCCTGACCCATGAATCAGTTCGCCAACCGCCAGCGTCAATCTCCTCTTGGCCGGCGTTTGGTGTAGGGCCGGCTCACTCCTTGGCGCCGCTTCTTTATGAGCGAGGCGTGGCTGTTCTCGTGTAGCCGGATTGTAAGACGGCGGTGTTGAGTCCGCACTTGGGACACTCATAGACCGGACTACCTCCGGCGAATCCGACCGTCAGCATTGGAGTCGGCGGGATCGTGCACTTGCAAAGTTCATAGCCGAATCCTCTGGCAAGCTCGGCCTCGGCGAGGGCCGCGCTGGAGCTTGCGGTGGCCAGCGTTTGTTCGAGGACTTTTTTCTGCTTAGCGCTGCCAGTGGTCGCGCCGGCTATCGTGCGAACCAGCTCAATCCCGTTCTTGAGCGCATCGACGCCGTTTTTGATCGCGCCCGCCGCCTGCATCAAAATCCCCGGGTCAGGAATAACCATTAGTCGCTCCCATCGTTGGACCGCCCTTGGTCAGGGCTGTTTCGGCTCTATCGGAGCCCTTTATCCCCAACCTATGAAGATTATCTGGCACTTAGCCGAAAGTAGCCTTATAAGCGCTTTTGGAGAGAAGCGATGAAAACTCTAACCTCGCGCCCATGCACAGGGTGGGCACGAAGAATGGGAGCATCGCGTGACTACTCCAAGACGCAAACCGAAAACCCCCGTCCGCTTTCGTCAACGAGAAATCGAGCGCGCTGTTCGCAGCGCGCAGCATATCGGCCTGACCGTGCAGCGGATCGACCTCGATCCGGCCAGCGGCAAGATCAGCCTTGTGCGGAATTGTCGCACCGGCTTTGATCAAATACACAATCAGCTTTTGGCGTGAAAAATCGACACGACGGGAGAATGCGATTTTGTTTCTCCGGCTGTTGAAGTAAGCGCGAATTAAAAGAATCGCGATATACAGACTCAATAACTTACTTTACGAACGGCCAAGTCCATTTGTAATTCTGAGCGCGACGCTAGCCGCAGTGATTAGCGAAGCGATAGGCGGAATGTTGCAGATAGTTCCACCAGATGATGTGGCCTGCTGCGCGATGGCACACGCGAAATAATTGCAGGGGGTGCACGAAAGGTTTGTGACCTGCCTCACATTCACGGCTGCTTTTTCATTGACCCCGAAAGAGTCAGGCCGCGCTAACGCTGAACGACCCTAGAAAGTCCCGTCTATCGCACGCGTGGCAGCAGGGCTGCCTGCGCAGCCAACGGCCGCTGCCGAGGCAGATGTCCGATCTGCGGCTCGCCCTCCTCACGCGGCGTCTCGATCCATTCGGCCGGCGACGCTCTTGTTGGCAGCCCACGAAAAATCTCCGCCTTGGGCTACCAGCTTGCTGAAGCACCGGTCGTTGTCGTAGGTGGCCCTCGACATGCAGGGCAACGAATGACCCGACCCGACCGACTACTCTGATCGTTAATAAGCATCCGTAGCAATGCGAGTGCCGCGGCTAGCTTGGTGCGATGCGCCAACACACGTTGCAGTCGTTGTCACCGAGTGCTGTTTTCACGTCGCTTTCCTATGCCTTAAGCTCGCGCACGTTGAAGGCGCGGATCGGGCGATTGAAGCCTTTCAGCTCCAGTTCGCCAACTGGCTCGGTGCCGACAATTGGTTCAGCGGCGACTTGCACGCGTCCATCGACAAGGATCTGTCCGTCTGTGGCTCGCGCGCATAGCCGGGCCGCAAGGTTTACGACCTGGCCGTTTGCCGAGTAGTGACACCGTCCCTCGTAACCGATGCTGCCTAGCGTTGCGTGGCCCGCCGCGATTCCGACGCCAAAGCCGAGTTGGTAGCCAAAGCGGCGCCATTTCTGGGCGAGTGTGGCCACGCGCTCGCGCATTTCCACGGCCATGCGCACGGCCCTTGCGCAAGGGTCCTCGCAGGGGATGGGATCATTGAAGATGATCAGGAGCCCATCGCCGGCAAAATGCTCTATTGTTCCTTCGAAGCGGTCAATTGATTCGCCAAGGCAGCAATAATATTCCTGCAGCATCGCTATAGTGTCCTCTGGCTCGGCGGTTTCGGTGAATGCGGTGAAGCCGCGCAAGTCGCAGAAGACTATCGTGACATCCCGCCGGTGGCTTTGCAGCAATTTCTCCCCGCCGGACGAGAGTACCACTTTGGCGATCTGCGGCGACAAAAAGCCCTTGAGCCTGCTCATACGCCCGATCTCTGAGACCTGTTCAGTCACACGCTGCTCGAGCGTCTTGTTCCATTCAGCGAGTTTGACGGCCTGCGCCTGCACTTGATCGTGCAGCGCCTTGATGCGCAGCATCGAATGAACCCGGGCGACCAGCGCCGCCTGATCAATCGGTTTCGTCAAGTATTCGTCGGCGCCGGCCTCGAGCCCGGCTACGACGTCCTCCGAACTCCCCTTGGCCGTCACCAGAATGATAGGGATCAACGGTAACGTGGTGTCCGTCTTCAGCCGGCGGCAGACTTCAAAGCCGTCGAGCTTCGGCATCATTACGTCGAGAAGGATGAGATCGGGGCGATGCTGTGCAGTGGCCGCCAAGGCCTCTTCGCCATCCGCGGCCTGCAAACATTCATATCCATGGCTCGAGAGCCGCGTCACAAGTATGTCGCGGTTGGTCTCGCTGTCGTCAACGATGAGGATACGGGCGGGCTTGTTCATCGCCGTGAGCCCGCTTTGCCTCTTTCCCTTGCGGCGCGAGGGGGGGAAGGAAATCGACAAGCACCATGGGCAACGGCGATGCTCACCCAATGCCCCCGGCTCCGACCCTTGACGCCTCGGCACAAAAGGGATGAAGACCGCGGCCCATGCTCTCTCACGGCAGATACTCCTTAATCTTCGCCAGAAGCTGACGCGGGCTGAACGGTTTTGTTACGTAGCCGTCGCAGCCGGCGGCGCGTGCTTTCTCCTCGTCGCCGCTCAACGCATAGGACGTCACCACGATGATCGGGATGCTCTGCAAATCTGGGTCGGCCTTGAAGCGGCGCGTCGCCTCGTAGCCGTCCATGAGTGGCAACTGGATATCCATGAGAATCAAGTCCGGCCGCTGCCTCTTGACCATGGCAAGCGCCGCCTGACCGTCCTCGGCCTCGATCACGTCGTAGCTCGCGCTTCCCAGAAGATCGCGCAGAATTTGGCGATTATCCTCCTGGTCCTCAACGACGAGAATGCGTTTGCTCATTGCCGCTCTGCCTGCCGCTCCACCTGTATCGGGACCGTAAACGAGAATGTTGAACCGCAGGCTGGGCTCGACTCGACCCACAGTCGTCCGCCGTGCATTTCCACGATGCGCTTGGCGATCGAGAGACCCAACCCGGTGCCGCTCTTGGTCTTGGTTGGGGACGAGTCGACCTGCTGGAACTCCTCAAAGATTTTCTCTTGATCCGCTGGTAAGATTCCAGGGCCGCTATCGCGCACAGCGATGGTGTACGCGCCGTTGGTTGCCGAGGCTTTGATCGCGACCTCGCCCTGGTCAGTGAACTTGATCGCATTACCGACGAGGTTGAGCAGCACCTGGGTAAGACGCCTGTCGTCGCCGCGCGCGACTGGCAAAGCGGGTGGCAGTTCGACGGTAAAGGAGAGCTTTTTACTGCTTGCCAACGCTTCGACCGCGACGTAAACGCCCTGCACCATGTCCTTAATGGAATAGTCGTTGAGCGAAAGCATAAGCTGCCCCGCCTCGATCTTTGACAGATCGAGGACATCGTTGATAAGTCCGAGCAGGTGCTTGCCGTTTGCCTGGACGCGCTCGACCACCGCGCGCATTTTTTCCGGCGCCTCACCATAGATGTTGTCGAGGATAAGTTCGGTATAGCCGAGGACGGCATTGAGTGGCGTGCGCAGCTCGTGGCTCATGTTGGCCAAAAATTGCGTTTTGTGCTTGCTGGCGCTTTCGAGCTGCCGGCCCTTATCCTCAATCTCGTGGAAGAGCCGCGCGTTCTGGATCGCCAGCAACGATTGCGCTGCAAATGTCTTGAGCAAGTCGATCGTGTTCTTCGCAAAGGCGCCCGGGGCGCGGCGGCGGACCACCAGGAGGCCAACGACTTCATCACCACGAATGAGCGGCGCCACCAGTCGCGCGCGATAACCCGCGCGCAGCGTAATCTCGTTGATGTCCGAGGCAGCTTCCCTCCGCAGGTCCGCGACCTGGATCGGTTCGCGCCCCGCGAGGACCAACGCCACGTTCGGCTCATCGACGCCGATATGGGCGCGACTGAGCGCGTCGATCAAAGCCGGGGCCATTCCATAGGTGGCGCGCAGGCGGAACTCGTGCACGGCCTCCTCATAGACATAAATAGCGCCCGCCTCAGTACCGGAGAGCTGCACTGCCTTGGCGACGATCGTCGACAGCACGGTTTCAAGATCGAGCGTCGAGTTCACCGCTTGGGAGACCTCGCCGAGCGCCCGCAGTTCTTCGACCGAGTGCGCCAGCTCCTCGCTTCGCTGTCGCAACTCGTTCAGCAGTCGCGTATTCTCGATGGCGATGACTGCTTGCGCAGCAAAATTCTGCATCAACGCGATCTGCTTGTTGGTGAAGAGGCGAACCTCCTTGCGAAACATAGCGATCGCGCCGATCAACTGATCGTCTTTGAGCATCGGCACGCTCAATAGAGTTCGGACGCCGGCTTCGACAGTAGCAACCGGCAGAGCCTCACGGTCAATGTACGACTGATCCAATCGAAAATCGTCAATCTGGACTGGTTGCCGGGTCGCGGCGACTCGGGCCAGTGGCACTCCCGGCCGGGGACGGAACACAGTCCCGCTCCGCTGCAGCTCTGTGAAAGCCGCGGGCAAATCACCGTAGATCGCGGCAGCGCGAAAGCCATCGCCCTCACTCAGCCACATTGCGCCGTAAGCCGCTGGGCACAGCTTGGCTGCATTCGCCAGGATGGACTCAAACACCGGCTGCAGATCGCCTGGTGACGAGCTGATGACCCGCAGCACATCCGATGTCGCTGTCTGCTGCGCGAGCGCTTCCTGCAACTCGCGAGTGAGCCGCGCGACCTTTGTTTCCTTTACGGCAGTGGGGGAACTGCGACTGCGCGTGGCTTTTGGCGCATTGCGGCGCTTCCGCGTCGCCGTATTGCGGCGTCTGGCTTTAATTGGGTAACCGCCTGCTCTGGTGCGTCTCATTGCCTCGCCCGTAGGCTCGGGACGAGGCATCCTAGCGGATCAAGCCAGCACACTGAAAGGTGTAGAAGCGGCATTATGCATCACAGCAAAGTAGGCACGCTCATGGCCGCTCAGGTCGGGTAGGATCGAGGCGCGGATCGGGCTTCCCCCCTTTCATTCCGACGGTGAGTTTTCCCCAGTACGGCTGGAAGAATGGCATAGCAGACGATGCTCTTCCCGGCGCGTCAGTCAGCTTAAGTCTGCTCCCGACATTCGCTGCCCATCGGCCGATTTGCAATCGCCCTTCGTGTATTTCGAGGTCGCTACGTGCGACTTGACACGCCCGTTCTCGGCCAGCAGGCGGTAACGACGCAGCGTGAAGTTCAAAATGCATTTTAAAAGCCTATTAGCTGACACCGACAGCGTCAACGACCTCAAAAACCTGTACGTCAATCGGCTTCTCCAACATACCTTGCAGCTTCTCGACCGTCGCTAGCCGGCCTTTAGATTCGTGCCAATCGTCAACGCCGAGCTTCTCGGGCTTCTCGTCAAAAAACGATACGTTCACTATCTCATGGGTGGATGGCCGCGTTAGAAATATATTGAGCCGTTTTTGTTGGCCTTTAGACTGCGCGTTTGGGAATTGTTCTGTGACTATTTTGACACCTTTGCGAAAGTGCTGCGGTTTGAATTTGTGCGTATAGATGACAACCGAATCACCTTCCATGGGTGAATAGGCCGCGGTTGCCTCTTTGCCGGTATGCGTTTTCATTGTGAGTGCTCCGATTCCCAATCGCTCTAACCGGGATTCCCCAGATGAACTCCGAACTGGGGCGAATATTCTACCTCGTCCGGCCTTCTTGCAAGACCGTCCTGCGGTGCGGACCCGGCGCAGTTTTGGCGGAGGCAATAAGGAATGTGACAGTACGTCCAAAAGTTCGACATTTCACGTCCCCACTAGACGATCGATTCCATGAAAGTCGTCATTAGGCCGGGAAGCGGCCTTTTCAAGACCGCCAAGACGCTCGGCCCCACTGTCCCGATGCCGCTGCTCGGCCGCGACCGACAAGGCGATCGAACAACATAACGATGCTTTTTGCTGCGGTACATGAGTCCGCTATTGGCCCTTAGCGGACATCGGCGTGTGCACTGCACATGTCCGCTTTTGGGGGTAAAGCGGACATTGCCCTGGGCTCGTCCCCACTTGGCTTTCGACCCAAGTGGACCTCCCCGCGCGAGTACCTTACCGAGCGGGCATGAGCCAATCCTCGTGCAGGTCGATCGACAGCGTGTCATCGCTACTGCCGCCGAACACATCGCGCACCCGGAAGAGCACGCTGCACAGAGGCGGATAGACGCCGCGGTGGTCGATCGGATTGACAATCGAGCCATGCAGCACGGTGACGACGCCGCTCTTGCCGCGAATGTAGTGAGGCGTGCGCGGATTGCCGGTGGGGTTCACGCGCTCGACCTGCACGGGGTCGCCGACCCGAAAGCGGTGCGTGGGTTGGGAGGCGGGCATGCTTGCCCGGCGCTCAGCGCCCGCCCTGTGGTAGCGC
>JBARNC010000146.1:0-4974 GCA_049802775.1 Pseudolabrys sp.
CCTCGACACCATGCGCGGTCTATTTGAGTGGGCGAAAGACGTTCAGCTCGTCAAATCGAATCCGGCAGCGGAAGTGAAATATCCGCTGCTCAAATCCGGCGAGGGATTCCCAGTATGGACCGAAGAGGATGTCGCGGCTTACGAGGCACACTGGCCGCTTGGGACACGGCAGCGAGTATGGATTTCTGTATTGCTCTACACCGGCCTTCGGCGTGGTGATGCTGTGCGCATTGGTCCCCAGCATGTACGCAATGGCGTTGCGAGCCTGCGGACGGAAAAGACCAACACCGAGGTCCACATTTCGCTCTTGCCGCCGCTACTGGAGGCGTTGCGCATTGGGCCCACTGCCGAGCTGGCCTTTATTTGCGGTGTGAACGGCAAGCGGATGACAAAAGAATCATTCGGCAATGCGTTCTCTGAAGCTTGCAGGCAGGCGGGCGTCAATAAATCCGCTCACGGGCTCCGCAAGATCGGCGCGACACGCGCTGCAAACAACGGCGCAACCGTGGCGCAGCTCAACGCGATCTTCGGTTGGAGCGGCGGCAAGATGGCGTCGCTGTATACGCAGTCTGCCGATCGTCGCCGGCTCGCGTATGAGGCGATTGGCAAGCTGGTGAACGAAACTGCAACATCTATTCCCTCACCTAAGCAAAAGGTGAGGGCGCGAGAGCGGAAATGATAGGAAACTCAGATGCTTAATTTTTGGGTGGTGGGCGGTGACGGACTCGAACCGCCGACATCCTGCGTGTAAAGCAGGCGCTCTGCCAACTGAGCTAACCGCCCTCGCCGCTCGTTTATCGCTATCTGAGGTCGCGAGGCAAGCATGGCGACAGTACCGGCCAAACTAACGAAAACGGCGCCTCGCGGCGCCGTTGCGTGCCTCTAATGCGCTTAGTGCGCAGTCAGGCCTGAGCCGTCTTCGTCGACTGCCGGCTCGGCAGCTGCCGCCGTGGCGGCGAGCTTGGCGCTTGCCTCGTCCCACTCGATCGGTACTGGTGTGCGAACCAGTGCACGAGCCAGCACTTCGTCCATGCGGGTGACTGGAATGATCTCCAGTCCCTTTTTTATTGTGTCGGAGATTTCCACCAAGTCCTTGGCGTTTTCCTCCGGGATCAACACGGTTTTCATGCCACCGCGCGCGGCAGCCAGCAGCTTCTCTTTCAAGCCGCCGATCGGCAGCACACGACCACGCAGCGTGATCTCGCCTGTCATGGCGACGTCGCGGCGCACGGGAATACCCGCCATCACCGAAACGATGGCGGTGACCATGGCGACGCCTGCCGACGGTCCATCCTTCGGCGTAGCACCTTCGGGCACGTGCACGTGGATATCGCGTTTGTCGAACAGAGGCGGCTCGATGCCGAAGGCAACCGCTCGCGAACGGACGTAAGACGCCGCCGCCGAGATCGATTCCTTCATGACGTCACGCAAGTTGCCCGTAACCGTCATCCTGCCCTTGCCCGGCATCATTGCGCCTTCGATGGTGAGCAGTTCCCCGCCCACATCAGTCCAAGCCAATCCAGTAACCACGCCAATGAGGTCCTCCGCCTCGATCTCGCCGTAGCGGAACTTGGGCACACCTAGATAGTCGCCGAGGCTCGCGGCAGTCACCGCAATCGACTTCTTCTTCGAAGTCATCAGCTCCTTCACCGCCTTGCGGATCAATGTGGAAAGCTCGCGCTCGAGATTGCGCACCCCCGCTTCCCGCGTGTAACGGCGGATCATGGTAAGCAGCGCCTCGTCGTCGATCGACCATTCCTTGGCGTCAAGGCCGTGCTTGACGACCGCGTGCGGGATCAGATGCTTGCGCGCGATCTCGACCTTTTCATCCTCGGTGTAGCCGGCGATACGGATGATCTCCATGCGGTCCATCAGCGGCGGCGGGATATTGAGCGTGTTTGCTGTCGTAATGAACATCACGTTGGAAAGGTCATAGTCGACCTCCAGGTAGTGGTCGTTGAATGTGTGGTTCTGCTCAGGATCGAGCACTTCGAGCAAGGCCGATGAGGGATCGCCGCGGAAATCGGTGCCCATCTTATCGACCTCGTCGAGCAGGAACAGCGGGTTCGAGCTCTTCGCCTTGCGCATCGACTGAATGATCTTGCCGGGCATCGAACCGATGTAGGTGCGCCGATGGCCGCGGATCTCGGCCTCGTCACGCACGCCGCCAAGCGACACGCGCACGAATTCGCGCCCGGTCGCTTTCGCGATCGATTTGCCAAGCGACGTCTTGCCGACGCCCGGAGGGCCGACGAGGCAGAGGATCGGACCGGTTAATTTGTTGGCCCGCTGCTGCACGGCGAGATACTCGACGATGCGTTCCTTTACCTTCTCCAGGCCATAGTGATCGGCGTCGAGGATCTGCTCGGCGAGATTGAGGTCTTTCTTGACCTTGCTTTTCTTGTTCCACGGAATCGAGAGTAGCCAGTCGAGATAGTTGCGCACGACCGTGGCCTCTGCCGACATTGGCGACATCTGGCGCAACTTCTTGAGTTCGTGCGTGGCCTTCTCTCGCGCTTCCTTCGAGAGCTTGGTCTTCTTAATCTTGTCTTCCAGCTCTTGGAGTTCGTCGCGACCTTCCTCGTCGCCGAGCTCCTTCTGGATCGCTTTCATCTGCTCGTTGAGGTAATACTCGCGCTGGGTCTTCTCCATTTGCCGCTTGACGCGGGTTCGGATCCGCTTCTCAACCTGCAGCACGGAGATCTCGCTCTCCATCAGGCCGAGCACTTTTTCCAAGCGCTTGGTGACGGACGGCGTCTCCAGGATATCCTGCTTGTCGGGGATCTTGACGGCGAGGTGCGAAGCCACCGTGTCGGCGAGCTTGGCGTAATCCTCGATCTGTTGGATCACGCCGACCACTTCGGGCGACACTTTCTTGTTCAGCTTCACATAATTCTCGAATTCATTGACCACCGAGCGCGCCATGGCCTCCGCTTCGACGCGGTCACCCATATCGTCGGCGAGCGCGGTCGCATCGGCTTCGTAGTAGTCATTCCGGTCGGTGTATTTGAGAACTTTTGCCCGCGTGGCGCCCTCGACCAGCACTTTGACGGTGCCATCGGGCAGCTTGAGCAGCTGAAGCACGCTCGCCAGCGTACCGACTTCAAAGATTGAGTCGGTCGCCGGGTCGTCGTCCGAGGCGTTTTTCTGCGTGGCCAGCAGAATGAAGGTGTCGGAGCGCATCACCTCTTCCAGCGCCTTGATCGACTTTTCGCGGCCGACGAAAAGCGGGACGATCATGTGCGGAAACACCACGATGTCGCGCAACGGCAAAACCGGATAGGCCCGAGTTTCGCCGGGTTGCAGCTGGGGTCGTGGTTTGTTGGTCATTGGTCCTTGGTCCTTATGTTGTGCCCCTGTCGTTTGACCCGCTGGTGCGGCATCGCACGGCAGTGCTGGTAGGAGGGGCAAGGAGGCGCAGGGCACATTGCCCGGCGCGCTTTTAACAAGGCTACGAAACCCTGGCCCAGTCGGTAGTAAGATACGACCTTTCGTACGCCACTTCGCTTCGTACGCTATACGTATGGCGAGGCAAATAGGTCCGCAAGAAGCCGCGCTTTATCCAGTTAAAGCGAGTCCCTTGCCGGTAACAACCCCGCAACTCGTGCGAATCGGCACCCTTTTTCCGGATTTTTTAATCCCGGCAGGATGCCGATTAGGCGCTGGCGCTGCCCGTCTCCGCCGTCCGGTCGCTGCGGTCGGCATAGATGTAAAGTGGGCGGGCGGTCCCTTCGACGACCTCCTTGGAGATCACCACCTCCTCGACCCCTTCCAGGCTCGGCAGGTCAAACATTGTGTCGAGCAGGATGCCCTCCATGATGGAGCGCAAACCGCGCGCGCCGGTTTTGCGATCGATTGCCTTGCGGGCGATCGCACCGAGTGCCTCTTCGGCCAGTGTCAGATCGATCGATTCCATCTCGAACAGCCGTTGGTACTGTTTCACCAGGGCGTTCTTGGGCTCGACGAGGATCTTCTTGAGCGAGGCCTCATCGAGATCCTCGAGCGTGGCGACCACCGGCAGGCGGCCGACGAATTCAGGGATCAGTCCATATTTGAGGAGATCCTCAGGCTCAACCTCGCGGAAGATTTCGCCCTGCTTGCGGTCCTCGGGGGCCACCACTTTGGCGCTGAAGCCGATCGACGTTGACCGTCCGCGCGCCGAAATGATCTTCTCAAGTCCGGCAAACGCGCCACCGCAAACGAAGAGAATGTTGGTCGTGTCGACCTGCAAGAATTCCTGCTGCGGATGTTTGCGGCCGCCCTGCGGAGGCACTGACGCGATAGTGCCTTCCATAATCTTCAGAAGCGCCTGCTGCACGCCCTCGCCTGACACGTCGCGAGTAATCGACGGATTGTCGGATTTACGCGAAATCTTGTCGATCTCGTCGATATAGACGATACCGCGCTGCGCGCGCTCGACATTGTAGTCGGCCGCCTGCAGCAGCTTCAGAATGATATTCTCGACGTCCTCACCGACGTAGCCAGCTTCGGTCAACGTCGTCGCATCAGCCATCGTAAATGGCACGTCGAGGATGCGCGCGAGCGTCTGCGCCAGCAGCGTCTTGCCCGATCCGGTCGGCCCGATCAACAGGATGTTCGACTTCGCGAGCTCGACGTCGTTGTGCTTGGCTTGATGGTTGAGCCGCTTGTAGTGATTGTGGACGGCAACCGAGAGCACCTTCTTGGCATGATCCTGGCCGATAACGTAATCGTCGAGGACTTTACGGATTTCCTTCGGCGTCGGAATGCCGTCACGCGACTTCACCAGCGAGGATTTGTTCTCCTCGCGGATGATATCCATACACAGTTCAACGCATTCGTCGCAGATAAAAACGGTCGGCCCGGCAATGAGCTTGCGCACTTCGTGCTGGCTCTTGCCGCAGAACGAGCAGTAGAGGGTGTTCTTGGAATCGCTGCCGCCGACTTTGCTCATTCCGTTCTCCGTCACACGCTTCCGTATTTTCCGTGGTCGGC
>JBARNC010000147.1:0-1889 GCA_049802775.1 Pseudolabrys sp.
GAGCCCTTGCCGAAAAGCCTCAAGAAATCCGGGGGGTGGGAGTTCCGGGGACAGAATGCCAATTCGGTAGAGTTTAGCGGCCTGCTGCGCGTACGCCGCGAGCGGCCATGCGGCCGCAGCACCACCGAGAAGCATGATGAAATCTCGTCGTTGCATGTGTGCCCCCGTGAGGACCACGCCATGTGCGATGCTAGATTATAAGAGGTCACTCCTAATCGGTGTGTGAGAAATGCACACACCGGCCTCAGACGCTGATCAGGCCCGATGTCCGCCTTGGGTCACAAGCGGACATTGGGACTAATCCAAACGATGTCCGCTTTACCCCCAATAGCGGACATTTGCAGCGCACAAGCCCATGTCCGCTATGTGCAAAAGCGGACGTTGGGGATTATCGCGTTGGCATCCCAGTCCGTTCGCGGCCATCGATGAGGCAAAGCCGAAGCGCGCGTGGTGCCGCGCACGTAGTCGCGAAATGTTGATGATCGTTGAGGTCGGAGTGGTAGTAAATTCGGGGCCGCTCTCATCCCCAAGAGGGCGCGGCCCCGACTTCAACTTGGTACTCCCCCCGTACCCCGTCCCCGAGGTTGGGGCCGACAATTTCTACAGTGATTTGCGGCGCTAAGTGGACGCAAAAGCGGCTATTCTCATAAATTCTGGTGAGGTGCTGCCGTTAGGCGCCGCATGTAAACATTGTGAGAGGAGACACGTCATGGCAGTCGCAAGGGTGAGCAAGATTACTGCTGCGTCAACGAAGAGTTTCCAGGAGGCGACAGAGGAGGGCTTGGAGCGCGCTACCAAGACCCTGCGCGGAGTCACAGGGTTTGAGGTGATCTCGATGAAGGGCAAGGTGGAGAAGGGTAAGGTCACCGAATATCGCGTCACATTGGAAGTCACGTTCATTCTGGAATGATGTGCTAGAATTTCTCCAGGTCGCAACTATGTCCGCCTTGGGTCCTTGTAGCGTTGAAACATCGTTCCCTGCCAGTTCTGTCAAACTAAGCCTGCCACCTTTTCTTAAAAGATATGGAGAGTGGAATGGCCAAGAAAGCAAAACGCCGACGCATCAAGCGAATGGCTTGGACAAGGGCTGAAGTGGCGGAGCTAAGACGCTATTCGAAGGACAAGATGCGGGTGAAGAAAATTTCTAGACTGATGAAGCGTTCCGTTGACTCACTGCGCCAAAAGGCCAGCACGTTACGTATCAGGCTCGGCCATCGTCGTTGAAGATAAGGCCCGACCTGATAACCGCTTAGGTCAGAAGCGGACGTAACGTTCTCTGATCGCAATGTCCGCTTTGGGTCATTAGTGGACATTTTGCGGTGCAATCGTCATGTCCGCTTTACCCCCAATAGCGGACAGTACGGCGCAACTAGGGATGTCCGCTAAGTGCCAAAAGCGGACATCGCATCGCTCCTATTTCAGGTGCGATCCCTCCAACGGGGTGAGTACTGTCGTTGGTCTCGCGCTAGAAGAAATCCGGAAGGATATGGTGATGAACATCGATCGTGACCGGCATGTCACTCCCGCTTGTTAGATGTCCGCCTTGATCAGTTCTGCAGCGCGGCCGCCGATCATGTATGACGCTGCGTTGGTCCCAGGGCCCGAAATAATAGACGGCATGACCGAAGCGTCCGCCACGCGCAGTCCGCGCAGCCCGTGAACCCGAAGCTTGCTGTCCACGACGGCATTCGCGTCGGTACCGATCTTTGCGGTGCCCACGGCGTGGCCGAAGCTGGCCGATGCGGTCCTCGCGAAATCAATGATGTCCTGACGGCTAACCGCGTGCGGGCCGGGAACGACCTCTGCCTCGCGCATGTGGTCGAACGCCGATTGACGGCCCAATTCCCGGGCCGCTTCGATTGCCTTTACAACCGCGTTCACATCGTGAT
>JBARNC010000148.1:0-1858 GCA_049802775.1 Pseudolabrys sp.
GCTTTTACAGGCACAGTAAATCTCCCACCGCCATGGCTTTGGTGGGCTTGCCCTTCGCTTCACGACGACCGAATAATCGGCTGGGTTAAATTCTTCACGCACCGCACGCGCAAGCGCAGCAGCGCCACGACGACTTGCCTGCATGGCAGCCCCTCATTCCCCATTTCAATAATCGTATTTCCCATGGGAGTTGTATAGACCCCAAGACCAAGGAGTGGCGCGGTCTACTCGCGTTGGCTACCTACTTGAATAGAGCGCCCACGCAGCGGAGGCACGCATGGATCGCTCGTTATTTCTCGCCAGACTCATGGGGCCGACATTCGTCGCGATCGCGCTCGGCTGATCAATCTGGGCACGTACGAAAGCATGATCGCGGAGGCACTACACACCGGCATCCTGTTCTATCTGTCCGGCCTGCTGTCACTGCTAGCCAGGCGTGGTGTGCGGACTGGCGCGTCATCGTCACGATTCTTGACTGGCTGATGACGATGGGTGGCATCATCCGCATTGTCGTGCCGCAGGTCGCGATTGCCATCGGTTCGACCATCTATGGCGGCCGCGCCCCTACGATCGTGGTCGCGGTGATCGTCGGCATACTGGGCGCTTTCCTCAGCTTCAGCTTCAAGGGCTACGTGCGGAGCGCGTCACGGCCATCGAATTAACGGGCTGAATATGGTCTTTTATTTCGCCTCCGATGACCATTGCCCAATACGAGACGCACCTATGAAACGGATCGGCAGCCGTATCCGTTTGCCCGGGGGTCGGTCTTCCGTCATTGCGGTGCCACGAATGGCGCATACGATTTCGGCTATGCAGGCGATGCAACTGCTGGCATCGAGCGGTGTGGCCATGGCCGCGGGGGCCATAATCTCGTTGTCATTTGCAGTTTCGCCGCCGCTCACACTGTTGCCGCCGCGATCGGGGCCGGTTGACGTCAACGGCAACGTCGCATCACAACAGCACCGGCCCATTGAGACGGTGGGCGCGGCAATCGCAGACAATTTCGAGCGCCGGTGGCAGGCGGCCGACGACATGCCGCTGATGCCAGTGCCACACCGTGACCCACTCGAAGGGCTGATCGGCGGGACGCAGATCGGGCCGCATGATCTCGCGCCTTCACCGCAGCCCGACCAACAGATTCCTTCACGGTAGTACTGAATGAGGCGCACATGCTCTTGCCGGGCTGCAAGGGTATTGCGTCAGCGGTGTCGCGTTCTGGCCGTTATTATTGGACAATGGAAATTGGGCAATAGAAAAACGTGTGCGCTCTAACCCTCGTCCGCGCCAACAAGAGCCGCCCGAGCGGCGAATGGTCACGCGACGACTACGACGTGTACGACGGTGACCGGGTCATTGGTCGGATATTCCTTCACCCGCAGGCACCGCATGGACGGCCGTGGTTTTGGTCGATCACGGCGGGCGAAGCGAAATCGTCGATCTTCAATAAGGGGTACGCGGCGAGCCGTGAGCAGGCGATGGCAGATTTCAAGGCGCAATGGATTAAGCGACGGATCGGATCGTGAGCGAAGGAGCCAAGAATGCAATGGCGATTTTTGTCATCGAGTAGCCTAATGACTGCTGATCGGTGATATTGTGGATTGCTAGATGGTTGGAAGACAGCGCGTCAACGTACAGCTTTAGGAGGCATGTTGATGACTGAACTAAGCCACGTTTGGGTGGTCCGCACCTCCATGAGGGATTTGCACGGGTGGTACTCCGTCGGTGTAGAAACAGAGAGCGAAGCGCGAGGACTTGTAGGGAAGAAACGACAGGGGGAGACAATAATGGGCGCGAAACATATAAGAAATGTAGAACACGTAAAGGCACACGAATTGCGTCCGGTTCCAATCGGAAACTA
>JBARNC010000149.1:0-1523 GCA_049802775.1 Pseudolabrys sp.
TGTTCAAAATGATGACCGGCGTCGACCTAGTTCACGTGCCGTATCGCGGGGGAGCACTTGCGTTGACCGACTTGCTCGGCGGGCAGGTGCAAGTGATGTTCGACAACCTGCCTACGTCCGCCGAGTATGTCAAAACGGGCAAGCTGCGCGGGCTGGCGGTGACAAGTACAACACGCTCGGAAGTACTGCCGGACCTCCCGACCGTGAGTCAATTCGTGCCGGGCGACGAGGCGAGCACCTGGTACGGCATCGGCGTACCAAAGGGCACGCCCACCGACATCATCGACAAGCTCAATAAGGCGGTCAATGCGATCCTCGACGATCCCGCGTCGAAGGTACGGTTTGGGGAACTCGGAGCATCCCTGCTTCCGGGCTCGCCCGCCGATTTTGGAAAGCTCGTCGCTGAAGAAACTGAGAAGTGGGCCAAGGTGGTAAAATTCTGCGGCGCAAAAGCGGACTGATCTGGGCTCCCAGCGTGACGCCCCATAAATTCCTTTACACGAACTGCGCCAGCGCCATGGCCGCTTTGGACCACGCATAGCGCGATTAAGGTAACTGCATTCGCTGTTGCACCTCTATCTGCCGGGAGGAAATAATGAATTCCAAATTAGTCACAGCATTCACAGTCACCGCAATTACAGTCGGCACTGCTACAATGGCACATGCGCAAGAAAGTAGCTTGACGGCGGGAACTTTCGATGCAGGCAAGTATGAATATGACACGCACTGCGCCGGATGCCATGTTTCTAGTGGTAAGGGTGACGGAGCTTATGTTCAGCTCCTCAGAGCAGGTACCGTTTTGCCCAATCTCACTGAGCTTTCCAAAAAGAACGGCGGCGTATATCCGTTCTTGCGCGTCTATTGGACTATTGATGGAACAGTGCGGGTAAGGGAGCACGGCTCACAGGATATGCCGATCTGGGGCCAAGTGTACAAATTCGAGAGCTACAACCCTGATCCTCATTACGATCCCGTGTTGTTCGCGCGTACCAAAATTTTTGCATTGACCGAGTACGTTTGGCGTCTGCAGGCAAAGTAATCTTTCCAGGCTGGCGCAGAAAGCGGAAGAACCGCTGCTATACAACCGCCTGATCAAAACACCTGACCGAACTTCGGGAAGACCGCCGCGAAGCGGTATTTCTGTTTCATGCGCGAATGTCTGCTTCTGATGCTGTGGACGGCTCCCCCACCGGCACGTGAGTGCCATGAGTATGGTTGCTGTTGATGCAACCAGGATTCAGAGGAGCCCAGCATGCAAGGGGTTACGACAGTCGGCCTCGACATCGCCAAGTCGGTCTTTCAGGTGCATGGCGTTGATGGCGCTGGCCAAGTGGTGATCCGCCGTCAGTTGAAGCAGCGTTATGTTCTCGCGTTTTTTCAGAAGTTGCCGCCGTGTCTGGTGGGCATCGAGGCCTGTGCCTCATCGCACCATTGGTCGCGGGAGCTCAAGTCGCTCGGCCACACGGTAAAGCTGATGCCGCCGGCCTACGTGAAGCGCTACGTCAAACGGCAGAAGAATGATG
>JBARNC010000150.1:0-1743 GCA_049802775.1 Pseudolabrys sp.
AATAGCGGGCCAATGCGGCAAGTCTTCGCGAAGTGTTAGATAACCAGACTGCGTGGTGGGCGCGACAGGGATCGAACCTGTGACCCCCTCCATGTCAAGGAGGTGCTCTTCCGCTGAGCTACGCGCCCTTAAACCGTGATTGATCTATCGGCTCTAAACCGGCGAGGCAAGGCCGCGCAAACGCGCTAGGCGGCCAGCATTTTCTGCACTTCGGTCACGAGTTCGCGCAGGTGGATTGGCTTTGACAATACCTTAGCGTGCTTGGGTGCATTAGAATCGGCATTGAGCGCAACCGCAGCGAAACCGGTGATGAACATGATCTTGATGTCGGGGTCGAGTTCGGCGGCGCGTCGGGCCAGCTCGATACCATCCATTTCCGGCATCACTATATCGGTGAGCAGCAGCGCGAACGGTTCCTCCCGCAACCGGTGATAGGCCGAGAGGCCATTGTCATAGGATGTCACCTCGAATCCGGCATTCTGCAACGCCTTGACGAGAAAGCGCCGCATGTCGGTATCGTCTTCAGCCAGCAGGATTTTGGACACTCAACACCCCGTTCGGCCGCCCTTGAGGCCGCCTCAGCCGGCCGATTAAGACTTATGCCAGGTAAACAACGAGTGAACCAAAAGCATGACTTGGCTTTGTGGAGCAGCCATGAACAATAGACGGTATAATGAGGTGTTAATGCCCATCCGACCACAAGGGTATCCAGTACTTCCTATGGCCTTTCATGAGTGAAGTCCGCGACGAGCTCGATCCACCGTTCGAAGTCCTGGAGCCCAAGGCGTCCTGGGGGCCGGTGCTGTTCAATTCCCCGCACAGCGGCTCGACCTATCCGCGCAATTTCTTGGCTGCTTGCCGGCTCGATATGGCCACGCTCCGCCGCTCGGAAGACAGTTTTGTTGATGAGCTAATCGCCGGCGTCGTCCGCTGCGGGTTTCCGCTGATGCGCGCACATTTTCCGCGCTGCTTCGTGGACGTAAACCGCGAACCCTACGAGCTCGATCCGCGTATGTTCGAAGGCCGCCTACCTTCTTTCGCCAATACTCGTTCGATGCGGGTGGCGGGCGGTTTGGGGACCGTGGCCCGAGTGGTCGGCGACGCCCAGGAAATCTACGACCAGCGCATCCCGGTTGACGATGCGCTTCGGCGAATCGAGAGCCTTTACAAGCCCTATCACCGCGCCCTACGCCGTCTGTTTACCTACTTGCACCGCGAGTTTGGCGCCGCTGTGTTAATCGATTGCCATTCCATGCCGTCGACCGCCGGCCATAGGGACGAACGGCCGCGGCCGGAATTTGTGTTGGGTGACCGCTACGGCACGAGCTGTGTCGGCGTCGTGGCAGAAACCGTCGAAAAGACGTTGCGGGCGCTCGGATACACGGTCAGCCGTAACAAGCCATACGCTGGTGGCTTCATCACCGAGCATTACGGCAATCCGGCTGCGGGACTGCATGCCATTCAGCTTGAGATCAACCGTGCCCTTTATATGGACGAGCGCCGTTATCAGCGTTCCTCGACATTCAATCGCGTGGCAGCGGATATGGAGACGTTGGCCAGGCGTCTGGGCGAAATTCCGTTGGAACAGCTGCGGCCGTACCGGGCCGCTGCCGAATAGCTGGGCCTGCACAAAAAAAGGGGCCGCTAGCGGGTGCGAGCGGCCCAAGTCTAGGGAGGAAACGCCCAAGGAGGGCAGCGGTAGCTCTCGCTACCGCACTGCAATAGGCTACACCGCGGTGCACA
>JBARNC010000151.1:0-2550 GCA_049802775.1 Pseudolabrys sp.
ATCTGCCGCGCTGGATGGCGGGCGGCCCTGGCAATCCGCTCGGGGCGCGTGCGATGAACCTCGGCGCGACGGTTTACCGTATCCACGGCACCAATGCGCCTGAGACGATCGGACAGGCAGTGTCGTCCGGTTGCTTCCGGCTGGTCAACGACGATGTCGCCGATCTTTACTCGCGCGTGCCGATCGGGACCAAGGTCCTGGTGCAGCATCAATAGCGCTGCCGAGGATATGCTAGTAAGCGTGATGGAATTTTCGGCGAGACCGCCCCGCGAGGCGGTCTTTCTTTTCGCGCAGATCATCCTGCGCGAGTGTCTCAGACGCGCAGGAAAAGTTTTCGGCGATACAAAAACCCGGCAAGTGCGACGGCGAGCACAAGTCCCAGCATATGGGCGACGAAAAGACTGGTTCCCGGCGTGATCATCCGATCGAGCCAGGCCGATACGTCGCCACCCACGAACCGCAACGCGAAAGGCTCAAAGCCGGCTACGCCATTGATGAAGTAAAGTGTGATGGCATTGGCGCCGATCCAAACAAAGATCGTCGCCCAGGCCTTCCATCCCCACACATCGATGACCTGGTGCATGACGCCGAGCAGGATCGCGCTGTAGCCGCCTGCGACCAGCACGAATGACGACGTCCAGATCGCCTTGATGATCGGGAACTGCAGGCCCCAAAGATAGCCGGCTAACACCATCCCAGTCCCAGCACCGATCAACCACAGCGTTTTCTGCGTCGATGTAAGGCGCTCGTCCTTCAGCAACAGCCCGGCCAATACCCCAAGGAGACAGGTTGCGATCGCCGGCAGCGTGCTCAGCAGCCCTTCCAAATCGCGGGTTTTGTCCCACAGTCGGCCTGGCAAATAATGTGCATCGATCCAGTCAGCGAGATTGGCGTCCGGGGCGAATGAGCCGGTGCCGATGTCCGGTACCGGCACGAATCTCATCAGGGCCCAGTAACCCCCGAGCAGCGTCACAAGCGCAACGATCAGTCCGCGCGCGTTTAGATTCAGGAACAGGAGTGAAGCGAACAGGTAGCAGATCGCAATGCGCTGCAGCACGCCGAGAAAACGGATGTCGCTCCAATGCTGGCCGACGCCGCCGTAGAATATCAATCCGAGGATGTACAGAAACAGCGCCCGGCGTAATACGTGCAGGTGCGCCAGCGCCTTTCCCTCACGGGCCACCAGCCGAGGTAATGCCAGCACGATCGAAACGCCGGTGACGAAAATGAACAACGGAAAGATGAAATCGTAGAAGCTGAACCCTTCCCACGCCACGTGACTCATTTGGCTACGGAGGAAGCTGCCGGCCGCGCTCAGCGCCGGTCCCTTGTCGCGCAGCATCCGGTCGAGCGCCCAGATCGCGCCGTCGGCGCCGAGTATCCAGAATATATTGAATCCACGCAGCGCATCGACCGATGCGACGCGGCTAGTTTGCAGGGCGAGCGGCACTTCTGCATAGCGCATTGGGCGCCGGGTGCGGTTACGGACTAGCGTTAGCCGGACGAAAACGGGCCAGCTTGAAAATGGTTGCGAAAAAGTAGGCGCCCCGCGACAGCGTGTTATTGACCCACGTCAATTGAACGAAAAAAAGTGAAATTGCCGTCGTCGGAACCGCGGAGTCACATTTGACCGCGAAGTCCCTAGAACAAACCTAGTGCCGCGACTCCGCCATAGTGGTTATGGCCGTGTCACATCGAGCCGGTTCCTGGACACGGAAATAGTTCCGCCCGACGAATGACTGGTCGTAGTGACGCCAGGAAGTGCCGTGATCCAAAGCCTGCACTCCGGCGAGCGTGACTGCAAAAACTGAACTTTCCATGTCGCGCTGCTGTACATCGAGGTTTCGAGGCAGCCGCGAACTTGCATAGTCGACATAGTAGACCCGCCGTACACAGGAAAGATCCTTTACGGCTTCGAGAGCGGCCTTCGCAGTCATCAAATGGTCGGAATGATCTTTCGGATTGATGCGCGTATTAGTCTCGGCCACATTGATCTGCGCTACAGCGGCCCTGCCGCGTTCATAAGTGACGATTGCACGCAGCGTAGCAACCAGATCGTCCCAGCCATGGTAGGTGGTCGAGCCGTCGACCGCTCGCAGAATCTCATTTTCGCCAGTAGCCAAGCGCTTCAGAGATTGGAAGCCAGTCTCGTAATAGCCGTCACCAGACCAATGACCGTCCGGTACGCGCAGGAAATAACCCACGGTGTTTAGGTAGCTGACTCGATAAATCATATGACCGTTGAAAGACATCGGAGCCGCGACGCGCTCGCCCGGTACCGCATCGGCGTCGGCCATAAATCGGATCGCAGCTTCCGCGCCGTTTTCGCGCGCCAGATAGAAGGGATGTTTGCGGCCGCCCAGGCCGTTGCCGAGCCCCGCGTCGCCGGCGGTCAGATGTACGAACACGGTCTTGGCTGCGCTATTGATCACGTCCTGAAAAGCCGACGGATTCATGAACAACTGCCAGTCGTCCTCGTGCGCAGCGAAATAGAATGACACCTTGTCGGACCGCTTGCCGCCATCGGCTAACGCCGGCGCGCTCGCCAGC
>JBARNC010000152.1:0-1548 GCA_049802775.1 Pseudolabrys sp.
GGATAATCAACATCGTTTGCGAATTGACCAGTCTGTTTATCGACAGTGGTTGGGTCGCGCAGACGCTCGTCGGCGTAATTGTGCTCGCGGCCATTGTTTCAGAGGCGACTCCGGACCTGCTCGCGACAGCTTTGGCCTTGTTGCTCGGTTTCGGCATAATTGTGATTGACGTAGCGAGTGCGGCCCGGCGTTGAACAACTGGCGACACTAGATTTTAGTATTTTACCATCGCTCTAAGTCCCAATCCGCCGACGATATTGCCGCAGCACCGCGGTAAAGGCCTGCCAGGCCTCGTTCTACGAGCGGCGCGTGTACCACAGCGCCAAACCCCCAATCGGAAAAATCGCCAACAATACGCAGGGCAGTCCCACGTTTATGTACGCGATGGCGCCGAGTGCGGTGCCGACGAAGAAGCCAAGCCCGATCGGGAGTAGCGCCGCATACTCATTGCGCGCTTGCGCGTAGTTTGAATTCGAACTGCCAGTCGAACCGGCTTTGCGACGCTCGATCCAGCCGAGCAGTATTTCAGCCGCATTGATAGCGAGTAGTGTTGTATTTGTGGTCATCACATTGGTCGAGGCTACGTCCCGCATCAGCAGGCGCACCAGCGCGCTTTGAACGCCCATCGCGGCTATGCCGAATAGCAGCGCGACAATCGCGCCAGGCGTATCCGGCCCCCCGAAGGGCGCGCCGGCCCAAGACAAAACCAAAAAGCCAGTCAGCAACAGGCATTCGATCACTAAGCTCCAAGCCAAAGTGGCGCGCGGGCGGCCTCTCATAGAATGGACCAGCACCGTTACAGCCATGCCTGCCAAGAAGAAAAACGGAATGGCTAGAAGTTTCGCAAGTGCGCCCGGCTCGCTCTTGACGAATAGCGTTCCGGCGAGGACGAAACTTCCCGTCACTTGCGCCACGAACACACCGAAGAGACCGAGGTAGGTGCAGCTATCGACGTAGCCGGCGACAACGCTAAGCACGACTGGGATCGGCCGCGGAACCGCAATTGCTCTGACTGCTTGCACGTCGCTCATGCGTTAGCCTCCCCCTTTGATTCGATGCTTATCAATGATGGATCTGCGACGTCGATGGTACCTTACCTCGAAATATGGTGTAACTGACGAACGTGTACAGAAGCATGAGCGGAAAGACGAAAATTCCTTCCCAGAGCATAAATGCAAGACTCGATGGCGCCGCCGCCGCCTCATCGATGGTAAAGACAAACGGGATCATGTACGGCCAGAATGAGATGGCCAGCGCGCCAAAGGCCGACACGAAGATCAATACGACCATGGGAAAGGGCAGATCGTCTTGGCGGTATCGAACACTGAGCGCGAGCACGACTGCCGCCAGCGCGCCGATCATGGGGAAGTCGAACAGATACGGCCGCTCCATCCATCTACCCATCACCTGAAGATTCTCGGCCAGCGAGTAGACAAAGACGGCGATGAGAAATATGAGCAGCCCGACCGCTAGGTAAGGTATGACGCGGTAGCCTGTCATCCGGACATCACCCTCACATTTCTTAACCAGCCAACAAGCGCCTAGAAG
>JBARNC010000153.1:0-1886 GCA_049802775.1 Pseudolabrys sp.
CGCTACGATAGCTACATCGAAGGGTTTTCGCTGGGTTGGACGCCGGTGGACTTTGCCGTAGGCGACATCGTCGTCGCCTTTCCAGTGGAGCAGTATAAACGCGAGATGGCAGCTGAGGCGCAGCGGGCACGACAAACCTTCGAAACCTTCATGCAAATACGCGGTGTGCCTCGCTCAACTGAGAGAACAACATCCCTATCATTCGGCTGGCTAAACGAGCCTGTCGAAGGCGAAACCTTCGTTGGCGACTACGGCCGTGCCTTCGACGTGATCGTGATGAATCGGCCGGACGTAAATTCGTCTCCTTTATACCATCGAGCGCTTGAGTCCGGTCTGTTCGAGAGCGGCCGGCCGATGCTCCTAGCCCCACCATCACCGCCTGAACGGATCGGCACCAACGTGTTGATCGCTTGGAACGGCAGCACTGAGCAGGCGCGCGCCGTGGCTCTGGCAATGCCACTTCTCGAGAGAGCCGAACGAGTTACAGTCCTGACAGTCACCGGAGGAACCGGAGTACCGGGCCCGTCCGCAGACCAGGTGATCAGATATCTGCAACGGAACAGCGTTCCGGCAGAGCCGCTGACCGTAGGGCTTGATGGTAAAAATACCGGTGAGGCTATTCTCGGGGCCGCTCAAACATTGGCCTGCAATCTCTTGATTAAGGGTGCCTTTACCCAGAGTCGATTGAGACAAATGATATTCGGCGGAGCAACACAACATGTTATGGCGGCAGCGACGCTACCGGTCTTGCTGGCGCATTGAGCGCAAGTACGACCAATGGCGGGTTACAGCCACTGAAGGGGGCAATGTTGCAAGCAACTTTGCGTGAGCGTGTATCAAGCAGATAACTGTACCGTGTCCGCTTTGGGTCATGAGCGGACATTTCACGACGTTCGACGCATGTCTGCTTCACCCCCGAAAGCGGACATTCGTCGGCGCGAGCGGGTCAGGTCCATACTGGTTGCGTCCGGACGTTCCGCGCAGGAAGCCGAGCTCAACCAGCGTCCAGATCGTCAGTGCAAGGCTCGCCAGCTGGAACACAAAATCCAGTCCGGTATACGGGCCGATGTTGCCGATCACGCCGGGCAGCAGGTAGAACACCAGCACCCACCAGCCGCTCTTGTCGCGGTCGTGCAGGCGTTTGACGGCGACGGCGGTGGCCGAAATGGTGATGGCGACGAAGGGGACGGAGAGGATCAGGAAGAGGCCCAATACATCTGTGGGGAACGACAAAAAGAGGCTGAAGAGGATGTACAGAGCGAGCAGACCCACGAAATAGATGACGAATGTAAGCCAGTATTTCGCGCGATTGATGCGTCCGCTAAAGCTGAATAACAGTTCAAGCCACTCCCCGAATAACAGCTGAAATAAATTCATGGACGCCCCCAAGTTTAGGAGTACGTATCGTACCGGCTGGAATAAGGACTCCGGAAGAAGCCGCGTGTGGGGTTCAGGCACAAGTCGTTGAGCGGCCGGCGAATGTCCGCTTTGGGTAGCCGGCTCAACCGGTCGACGCAACACAAGCGTTAAATCTCTCTGCCGGGGTTTCGAATCCCAATGTCTCCCGTGGTCGTTCGTTGAGCCGACGCGCCACCTTGTTCAGATCAGCTTGCGAGTACACCGACAAGTCGGCTCCCTTTGGAAAGTACTGTCTCAGCAGCCCATTGGTGTTCTCATTCGACCCGCGCTGCCACGGACTTTGCGGATCGCAGAAGTAAACGTCGATGTCGGTCGCCAACGTAAATCGTCGATGATCAGTAAGTCCCTTACCCCGGTCCCAGGTCAGTGACTTATACAGCTCATTCGGTAGCTTTTTCGCCTGCTTGATGAGTGCGGAGATGACCGTCTGCGTGTCCTTATTGGACACCTTCGCTAACATCACGTAA
>JBARNC010000154.1:0-2268 GCA_049802775.1 Pseudolabrys sp.
TCGCCAGTCCCGGCGCGATCTGCCTGTCTGAGGATGCCTACAGGCAGGTGAAGGCGCGACTGAATCTTGCGGTGAGTGATCTCGGCGCAACTCAACTTAAGAATATAGCCGAACCGATCCGCGTTTATTCGCTGGAGGTCGGGGCTGCCGCTCAGGCGAAGCCCACAGTGCAAAGCGAGTCATCAGAAGTGGAAAAACCCTCGGCGCTGTTGGCATTACCCGACAAGCCATCGATCGCCGTGTTGCCATTCCAGAACCTGAGCGGCGATTCCGAACAGGATTATTTTGCCGATGGCATGGTGGAAGACATTATTACGGGCCTTTCGCGCATCAAGTGGTTATTCGTTATCGCCCGCAATTCAACGTTCGCCTACAAAAATCAAGCCATCGACGTGAAGAGGGTCGGTCGTGAACTTGGCGTGCGTTACGTGCTTGAAGGTAGCATTCGCAAGGCCGGGGATCGCGTGCGCATCACCGGCCAACTTATAGATGCCGCAACAGGTGCACACGTATGGGCCGAGCGATATGACCGGAAATCCGATGACATTTTCGCCCTGCAGGACGAGATTACGTTGTCCGTCGTTGGAGCAATAGAGCCGAGCCTGCGTCTGGTTGAACTCGAACGCGTTAAGCGCAAAAGGTCGGATAACCTCGATGCCTACGATCTGGTGTTGCAGTCTCAGCCCGATGTTTATTCGAGGATGCCCGAACGTGTGGCCAAAGCGCTGCCACTTCTGCAACGCGCGCTTGTGCTAGACCCCACTTACGCACTCGCACACGCCTATGCTGCAGAGTGCTACCATACTCTCTTTTTGCGTGGCGGCATGAATGAAGAAAACCGGGTGGCCTCAATTCGCCACGCTGAAGCTGCTATCGCGCATGGTCAAGACGATGCGTCTGCTCTCGCTTTCGCCAGCTTCGTTATCGGCATGGATAAGAATGATCGTGCCGCTGCAATCGCTGCACTCGAGGCGGCGTTGGCGGTTAGCCCATCGTCGGCGCTCACCTATATCCTTGGTAGCGTAATTCTGTCATTTGGCGGAGAAGCCGAACGAGCGATTGAATGGGCCGAGCACGGACTGCGGCTCAGCCCATTTGATCCTTATCGCGCCTCGGCCTTTATCTCGTCGTCGCTTGGACACTTCCAGAGCGGTCAACATACTGAGGCCGCTGCCGATGCCCGGAAGGCTGTGCAATCCAGCCCTGCGTTTAGTGTTTGTTACATGGTGCTAGCAGCTGCACTCGCAAAGCTCGACCAACTAGACGAAGCGAAGGCTGCTGCGGCGCGAGTTTTAGAGTTTCAACCGACATTCCATATCAACCGGCAACTTAATGGCGTTGGCTGTACGCCAGCGCTCTCCGTATCTCTTAGCGAGGCGCTTCGCGCTGCCGGGTTACCTGAGTAAAGCACCGGTCTAGATGTCCGGCCCAAAGCGGGTATAGGCAGGTGCGCTGCAAATGTCCGCTTTCGGGGGTAAAGCGGACATAGCGATTGCGCTGGACCCGTCTCGGATGTTGCACCATTAATCCACAATCCTGGGACAGGCGCCGAGGCCTCTTTTCAACGGTCATCTAGGCCGCGTAATGTCGACGGGTCTTCAATACAACGGCCGAATGGCAACGTTGCTTTCCTGGGGGGTTACCTTGATTCGAAGAATCTCGATATCGTTGGTCATGCTTGCGGTCCTCGCCGTGATGGCTGGCAATGCATTAGCCGAAACGCTAGTCGAGCGCGGAAGTTATCTCGTCAATACCATTCTGGCCTGCGGCAACTGTCACACGCCTAAGAACGCAACTGGTGCCGCAATAGCCGAGAAGGAGCTTGCGGGTGGACTGTCGTTCACGACCCCGGCGTTCAGCGTCACGGCGGCCAATATCACGGCGGATCGCGAAACTGGGATTGGTGACTGGAACGATGACGATATCAAGCGTGCTCTGGTTGACGGTACTCGTCCGGCTCATGCGCGTCTTCCTGGAACACCGCTCGCAGCGGTCATGCCCGCTAATTTCTACAAGGCGCTCTTGCCGCGCGACTTAGATGCCATCGTTGCTTATCTCCGATCGGTAAAGCCTGTGCGCAATCAGGTAGCGCCTCCAAATTACTTGCAGCCCGTTCATCGCGACGCCTACCCCGATGCCGAAACCGGGTTCACTGGAGAACAGGTACTCCGCGATCCGGTAAGGCGAGGCGCTTATCTCGTTACGATCGGCCATTGCATGGAATGCCACTCGGCGTGGGCACGAGGCGTTTCAGATTTTAAAAATTGG
>JBARNC010000155.1:0-2708 GCA_049802775.1 Pseudolabrys sp.
GCCGCGCGCCGGTGCGTCGCGGCGCCTCGCTCTTTCGTGCATCGAACGATACCGCCCCGGTCGGCATCGTGACCTCGGGCGGGTTTGGTCCAAGTTTCAACGCACCGATCAGCATGGGCTATGTTTCGCGCGACGCAGCAATGCCCAACACGCGATTATTCGCAGAGGTGCGCGGCAAGCGGCTCCCGGTCACGGTTTCAAAGCTGCCATTCATGCCGACACGTTACAAACGCCTTCGCCCCGCTCAGAACGGTGTAGACGCATGATGAAATACACCAAAGACCATGAATGGCTCCGCATCGATGGTGATATTGCGACTGTCGGCATTACGCCCTACGCGCAGGATGCTCTTGGCGACCTTGTCTTTGTCGAACTGCCGAGCGCCGGTACGAAACTCGGCAAGGGCGTGGTTGCGGCCACTGTGGAATCAGTAAAGGCGGCATCCGAGGTCTATGCACCAGTCGGAGGCGAGGTCTTGAGCGTGAACGAAAAGCTCACAAGTGAACCGGGTCTGGTCAATGCCGAACCGACTGGCAATGGCTGGCTATTCAAGATGAAGATTGCCGACGCCACTGAGCTCGACACGCTGCTGGATGAACAAACTTACAAGACCCTCACAATCGCCCACGATGGCCATTAAGCTTCCAGCATCACGTGGCTTCCTCCTGGTTTAGTTCGTCGCCTCTCAAGCCGTAAATTTGTAATTTACGGGGCTCGTTCCAACAAATTAGGACGCCGAGGCTCTTAAATTCGGACGCCGCCATTCTAATCGGCGCGCCAAGCGGGAGTTATGTCCGGGTTATGAAAGATCGTCTCGCCACAGTTTATGCAAAGGTACTGTTTTTCTCGACCTGGCCCTTTAAAAACGAATTTTAGCCCCGGGTGTCAGGGGTCATCCGGGCCCTTCGTTATCTGCGCTTTGCAAGCGTCGCATAACCTGATCATTTCAGGCCCCCAGGCGAACGGTGCGGCCGTCATGGCCTCGGCTCAGGCACTCAGCGCGCCGAGCACCATCCGGCAATCGGGTGTTTGCGGTATTTAATCATGCGTGCCTGAAACGGTTTCAATCCAAGAGCCTTCACCGCTGCCTCTGGAAGCGGACCATACGCTTGAACCTTCTCATTCGGGGCCATGCATGCCGCAATAACGGCCTCAGCCTTAGATGGGTCTGCTTCCGCGACGTAATAGACGGTCCGCCTTGGCAGACCGCCGTCTAATGGCCCAGTTGTTACGAGGACAACTTGACCGTTTGGCATCCGCCAAATATGGCATGTGCGAGACTCCTAGTCTCTCCAAAAATCTTTAAAGCGGGCCGGGGATAGCTCGGTGTACCGAACGGTATACTGGATGTTCTTGTGGCCAAGATAGGTGTCCTTTCCGAAAATTTCATCCGGCCTGCATTCGCATTGTAAGGCAGAATCATCGCACGCTACCGCGGCGTGACCGGCCTCGTGATGGGCAATTACCTGTCGATCACCATTGCTGCGTTCACGCAGCATCGGACTGGGCGCTCTCTTTTTCCTCCTTGGCGGCGAGCGCATCGAGGTCGACAAACCGTGGATCGTCGACATGCGGCGGCGCTTGGAACTGTCCACTGCCATGAACCTGCATCAGGGTCTGCACGCGCCGGGCGTTTAGATAGTCCACATGCTGGTGTCGCAGCGCGACCAGTAGCAGCGCTTTTGGCAGCCCAACTTGCGCATAGGCCGATACCCTGCGCACCTCACCGTTCTCCCGCCAAAGCAGCGGATTGAGTGTGTAGATCAACTGGCGCTCGATTTCCGATGGCGGCGGTGGCTCTGACTCGGGCGGCGTGCGGAACGCAATGTTCGCATTGCCCGTGCGCGTGCGTGCCGCAGTAGATCGTAGTTCCGCGCAAATCAATTCCGCAGCCGCGAGAACCTCGCGACTGACCGCATCCACATTAGTTGCGAAGCGGGTTGCTTCCGGCATTGACGCCGCGCTTTTTGTGACAGCCTCCACTAGCGCGGCAGCACCAGTTTCAAATCCCGGAGCAGCCTGCTCGATTGCCACAGCCATCCTCTCAATCTCGTCCGCCACCATGTCGCGATCACGCTGCGCCTTGGCGTGAGCCAATTCGCGTTCGGTCGTGGCGATCTGCTCGTCGAGTTGTGCCAATGCGGCGCGCAACGTCTTGGCGCGGTCCTCGGCGACACGCATGGCGGCCTCTGCTCGATCAAGCTGTGCATCGGCGGCACAGGCCATCGCCAGTCGTTCGGCTGCGGCACGTTTCTCTCCAAGCACCGCTTCGGCGGCGTTCAGGCGGTCGGCCAGCTTCTCCCGCGCCGCCTGCTTATCCTTCGCCGCACTCTCGAAGCGCTCGATTGGGCTGAGTTCACGCTTAAAAAATGCCATAGCGATATCCTCACGCGAATCACAATTATAATAACGCGCGCTGTGTGTACCGAAAACCTAGACTCGAACGTAATGGTGATGAAGTCTGCCAAGAATAGGGTGCGATTTGATGCTTCCGGTCGGCTGAACCGGACGAGAGACTGGCGCATCTTTATCCAATGAGCGGTGCGTTCTGATCTTGTTGTAATAGCAGGCAGAAGTTTGTAGGATCCGGCGCAGGTGAGTCTCGCCCAAGACGACAATATGGTCCACGCACTCGCGCCGGATCGATCCGATCAGTCGTTCGGCAAAGCTATTTTGCCAAGGTGACGCTGGTGCGATGGGTTTGTCCC
>JBARNC010000156.1:0-2750 GCA_049802775.1 Pseudolabrys sp.
ATCGGTTAAGAAAAGGCGGCCGCCTCAAGTGGCGGCCTCTTTATTTTGTGGGAGATGTCCGCTTTTGGCACAAAGCGGACATGGACTTGTGCGCTGCAAATGTCCGCTTTCGGGGGCAAAGCGGACATCACATTTCGCGGTTGCAATGTCTGCTTTTGACCCAAAGCTGACATCACCTCGCGAACCCGAGGAGCCCCCTTTCGGCCTGCCCGCCCGGCGCAGTACGATGCTTTCGTACCAAGCGTCGGGGGCACAAATGAAACGGCGCGAGTTCATCACCTTTGTCGGCAGTATCGTTGCGGCGTGGCCCATGGCGGCGCACGCGCAACAGACCCGAAAGATCCCGCGTATCGGATATCTGATGGACCGTTCTGGGCCACCAGGCGTCCTCGATGAAGGGTTTCTCGCTGGTCTGCGTGAGCACGGTTATGTGGTCGGCCAAAACGTTGATATCGAGTATCGCTGGACGGAAGGCAAAAGCGAACGTCTTCCAGCTCTCGCTCGCGAGCTGGTCGCTAGCAAGGTAGATATCATTATCGTAGCTGGCTCGGAGTCCACTAGGGCTGCAAAAATGGCGACCGCGACGATTCCGATCGTTATGGCAAGTAGCCAAGATGCCGTCGGGATGGTCTAGTAGCAAGTTTGGCGCATCCGGGAGGGAATATCACCGGACGATCCGTTTACGCCCCGGAACTGACGCCAAAGCGCATCGAAATTCTCAAGGAGATGTTTCCAACTCTCACGAAAATAGGTGTCCTTTGGAATAAGGAAAACGCGGGAGCTACGGGTCAATTGCGAGAAGCCGAAACGACGGGACGCGCACTTGGCATTGCAATCGAATCGCTCCCTGCGCGTATTTGATGGCGCGAGCAGCACAAGTTGGCGCGGGCGCGATCCTAATAGTCTCCGATAGTTCGACGATAGGCAATCGCGCGAAAATTGGTAGTTCTGCTCTGCAATATCGCCTCCCCACCATCTTTGCCAACAAAGCGTATCTGAGTGGTGGCGGTTTGATGAGTTATGGTCCCGACATCGTCGAGAGTTTTCGGTTGTCAGTGGTGCACGTAGATAGAATTTTGAAGGGCGCAAAGCCAAGCGACTTGCCAGTGGAACAGCCAACGAGATTCGAATACGTGATTAACATGAAGACGGCTAAGGCACTGGGAATAGCTGTGCCGCCTGCGTTGCTCGCGCGCGCTGACAATTTGATTGAGTAGCTGGGCGAATGTCTGCTCTTGGCACAAAGCGGACAATTAAGTTGCGGCCGCATTTGTCCGCTTTCGGACAATAGCGAATGTGTTTCTTATCCCTGCATTTTCTTTTCAAGGATTTGACTCATTACCAGGAATGATACTGGCCAAACAGCGACCCAAATTCCCAGCCGCTCTGCGTGAGCCTCTTGCAAAGCCGCTCTTAGAGCGGGATCGTTAATATTGGCAAGGACTGGCCTTATAATTTCAATCCCCGACCCAAAGTACCATACGAGCCATGCGAACGGGACAGAAATGAGTCCTAACCAAAACAAGACTTGAGGTAACATTTTCATTTTTCCCTCCTTTGGACAGTTGCAGAGTAGGTTGTAGTAAGGGGAGCGAACTTACCGCTCCCCTTTATTACAGGGCGTATCGTTTGTATCGACGACGCACGGTCGCGGCGCTTATTAAGGTAGCTCGGAAATGAGCTTCCTATATTCATCTGCTGACCATGCACGGGCGGTCCGGGTGCGTACATTGCCCAGTGAACTAACCGCCAGCGCGAATTTAGCGACATTGTCTCCGCTCGGCGCATCGACGAAGATCACGAGATCGCTCTCGCCCGCCGTGAGATAAAGATGCTTGATTTCGACGCCCACCTTTTTAGCGAGCTCTTGCGCGGCTTCTGAGCGCTTCGGCGAATCTTTGACCGCGCGGATACCTTGGTCGGTCCAATTGAGCGACATCATAAAAGTCGGCATGAGGTCCTCCCGGGAATTGTCTGATGAGGATGCAACGATGAGCCGATGTTTTTGCAATTACAAGGTGGCTATGTCCGCATATGGTCAATTGTACTGACCCAGTAGCAAGCTAACCCGCACCATTGTCATGGCTGATTAAGCGAGAGGAAGAGCGCACATCGTACGAATATTCGGGCCATGTCCGCTTCTGGCACCAAGCGGACATCTCCATTGCATCAGCTAATGTCCGCTATTGGGGGTAAAGCAGACATCGCTCCCGCACCGCAAAATGTCCGCTGATGACCCAAAGCGGACCCTTTGCTGGTGTGCGTCCAAAGCAGCTCCCCACCGGAGGCGCAGAGTTCCAATGGCATTAATAATTTCAGGCTCGCCAGCATGTGGTAATCCAATCGGCTATGAACTCGTCATCTGAGCCGAAAGAGCCGGTTGTTGAGCAGCCCGGCGATGGTCAGTCAGACGACTTGACCGGTCGTGCGCTTCGTCTGCGCATTCGCCAACAAGAGCTGCTCGCCGAACTCGGTGTCATCGCCCTGCAGGGCACGAGCTTCCTTGAAATGCTCAACCACACCGCCAGGGCGACGGCGGAAGGTCTGGGAGCGGAATACTGCAAAGTGATGGAGTACATTCCGGCCGAGAACAGGCTTTTGGTTCGCGCGGGCGTCGGGTGGGGCGAGGGAGTGGTCGGGAATGCAACCATCGGGGCCGACTTGGCCTCCCCGGGCGGCTATGCCTTGCGCACGGGCAAGCCCGTAATTTCCAATCATCTCGAAAACGAGCAACGATTTCGTACCCCCGA
>JBARNC010000157.1:0-1553 GCA_049802775.1 Pseudolabrys sp.
TTTTCGATTCAATCAGTTATGACGGCGCAGTTATGGGGAAGGGGACGCTGTGAGGCACACCGGCGGAGCCGCGAATGATCAAGCCGGTAGGGCAAGAGAACCGCGAGGCGCCTGGTCGATCCCGTAAAGGCGCTGAGCAGGTAATCTGCAGCGGTCCGGCCGATATCCACAGCTGGCACGCTGATAGTTGTCAAAGGGCGGGTCGAACTGTGAGGTAATTTCGATATCGTCGAAGCGGGTAACTGAGAGTTCCTGCGGCATGCGAAGTCCCATCCGTCTTGCCTCGGCCAACGCGCTGATCGCCAAAGTATCGGTTGTACACATCACAACTGTTATAGAGGGGCTCTGGCTCATCAACGCGCGCAGAGCTTCGCGACCTTCGCGCAACGTCTTCAAGCTTGACCTTCCCTACGATGGCAGGACCGGCGCCTGGCGGTTTGCCTCGCCTGACACGTTTCTGCATTCTCAGTTACCCATGAAGTTTGCCAAGCGTTTCTCCACAAAGGCAGCCATTCCTTCCTTTTGATCTGCGGTACGGAAGGCGAGACGAATAGCGCGGCGCTCGACATCGAGCCCGGCCGACAAAGTGGTCTCGTAAGCCGCGAGCACCGCTTCCTTGCCCAACCGGGCGGCAATTGGCGCGCGGCTCGCGATCAGCTTGGCTAGCGCGATGGCGCGATCTAGCACCTGTTCGGCGGGCAGCATTTCCGCGATGAGGCCGCGTTGCAACAACTCCGATGCCGCGACTGGTTCGCCGGTCAGTACCATCTTCATGGCCAGGGATTTGCCGATCACCCGGGTGAGCCGTTGCGTCGCTCCATCGCCCGGAATGATGCCGATGGTGATTTCCGGCTGGCCAAACACGGCATCGTCCGCCGCGATGATAATGTCAGCAAGCATCGCAAATTCCAGGCCGCCACCGAGGCAAAGCCCGCGCACAGCGGCAATCATTGGTTTGGAAAAATGCTCAATAGCGTGCCACGCCGATTGCCGTGCATGATTGCTGATGGCATGAAAACCATTGCGTTGCATTTCCTTGATGTCAGCACCCGCAGAGAAGGAGCGCGCGTCGCCAGTGACGACCACACAGCGGATTGCCGGATCCGTCTCCGCTGCCACCAAAATCGAGGCGGCTTGACGCAACAACTCCCCGTTGAGCGCGTTACGCTGACCGGGGCGATCGAGCTGCAGTTGCAGTACGCCGGCATCCACCGGCGATGTCGCGACCAGCTTGTTGGGTTCTGCCATGTGATGACCATCTTTCAGTTCTTGTCAGGTTCAATGCCGGCGCCGCGTTCCCTTGCCCCAAAATCCAAGCATATCGCTGGTACCCGATCGTTATGCTGGCATCACCCCATTTTCCCGGTTGTTCACCTCGGTCTTTGCGGTTGTTCGGTGTCGGAGATCGATATCGTTGACTGTAATTGATCACACTAATTGGGTCGCTAAAGGCGGCGGCGCGTCGTCAGCGGAGAAGAAGAAGCAGAATGCAACATACCAGCTCCGCGGTCGGTCGTTGAAATCGTTTTCAATTTGGACGATATGCGCTACAT
>JBARNC010000158.1:0-3094 GCA_049802775.1 Pseudolabrys sp.
GTATTGAAGATTGCCTATGACCTGGCATTGCTAATTTCGTTTCAGCATGTGAAGCCGCCCGAAGAAAAGCCTCTGCGGCAAGCATGATGGGATGTCCGCTTTGGGTCATAAGCGGACAAACCGCCAGTCCGACCAATGTCCACTTTACCCCCGAAAGCGGACATTCGGGGCGGCGAGCGATGTCCGCTTTGTGCCAAGAGGGGCATTGCACATCCCGAAGACTGCTTACAGTGTTATGCAAATTAGCGCGATGCCAATTCAAGATATGGCTCGAAGGCCTCTATCGAAACTTGGACTGTCGGATCTGCGTCAGCACCCCACAGTTCGTTACCAGTGAACACTACTGTGTATAGCCACTGCGGATTGTCACCCTGATCGACAGCTACCGAGTCAGGATACATGTGACAGCCTTGGCATCGCTCCACGACACCCAGCTTGCCCCGCGCGTAGCGCGGCAGTCTTGTGTGGGTCTTCGGATGAATGTTTCTAGTGCGTACGCGATCCCCCGGTTTGAAGAGTGCGGCTGCTTGTTGCTGGCGGAAGTATGAAGGGCGCGTTACGGCGTCCTGCAACACTGAGACCGTGAACTTCCTTCGGAGCATCTTACCCGGAATTGTGGCATGGCCGGCCTTGAGTTCTTCGGCTGTCGCGAAGCCGCGCTCGATGATGTTCTTCTCCATCCCAAGAACCCAGCGCTGGTAATACGAAGCACTGAGATAACTAATTGGCGATAGCTGTTCCTGCGCGAAGCGCGAATGGTCGATGTGCCAGGCACGGGCGTATGCCATCGCTCGCTGGATGGCGAGCACGCGCCCTTCCCATGAAGCGTGAAACACAGGCTCATTCTTTTCGACTTCGACTTTGCCGAAGCCATCCATGCCGCCCATATCGTGCACGCCGTCCATCAGCGAATCTCGCTCGGATTTTTAGGAAGGCCTGTACCGATCATGGAGTCGCGCGTAACGAGCTCGGCGAGTTTCTCCTCACTCCAGCCATCTGTGCCCGCAGGGCGCATTGGCAACACGAGAAAACGCGTCTCCGCCGTCGAGTCCCAGACGCGGATTTCTATGTCCATTGGCAACGTCACGCCGAAGTCGGCGAGCACGCCCCTTGGGTCTTTGACTGCCCGCGAACGATAAGGCGCTGATTTATACCAGATCGGTGGAAGTCCGAGGATTTCCCACGGATAGCAAGAGCACAGTGTGCACACAACCATGTTGTGGCGCTTCGGGGTATTTTCGACTGCAACAAGATGGTCGCCTACGCGGTTGACGTGGCCGAGGGTGCCGACCGCCTTGGTCGCATCTGCCAGGAGGGCCTCCTTAAACGCAGGATCTCGCCAGGCCTTGGCGACCACTTTGGCGCCGTTGCGTGGCCCGACTTTAGTCTCGTAGTAGTCAACGATGGCGTCTAACGCCGCTGGGTCAATATAGCCCTTCTCGCTAAGCACGGTTTCGAGCGCGCGTACCCGCAGTTGGGTTTCGGACAGCTCCGAGCCGTGCTGATGATGCTCATCGCCGTGATCGTGAGCCACCATAGGTCGTCCTTATCGGTAAGATTTGTTAAATATACCACATGTCGCCAACGCCATAACGGACATTCAGAGTTTGGCTCTTGAATGGCAAAATGATCAGACCCCAATGAATTACTACTCCTTATTCGGCTCTGGCACTTATTGGGAGCAAGATGGAGTCCAGTTTCTGATGAAATTTCCATTGCTTGCGCACGCACCGCGCGCCAAAATCGTTGAGGAAGCCGCGTTGGAGTAAGCTCTCCCGATGCCGCACCAAAGAAATCTGCGTGGGAACGCGAAAATCCGAGCCGCCGGGCTTCGCGGCGTTAGCCGCCCACGTTACGACGGCGCGGAAAAGCGGCGCATCGCGTTACTCCAGCATCTGAGCCACTTTGACGAGACGGCGCGGGCACATCCGAGCTACAAGTACGCGTTGACATTGCTCAATCAGAGATTCCGCCGCGCCCGCATCGACCAGCGCATCGCGATCCTCAAAGCCGCGCAGTGGCTGATTGCCTTGATCGAGATGAGTTCAGGAATTGTTTAACCCAATCTGAAACGCCTTGCGTTTTGCCCCTGCGCTACGAAGCGACCGATAAGAAGCACAAGCGAAACCGCGAGAATCGTAAGCTTTTCTTTGGCGTAGAGGGCGCCGCCCCACCGAAAGTCGTATAAACGGGTTCCAGCCGCAATGTTAGGATTGACCACTATGCCGGGACCGAGACCGGGCGCGGTGAGTGGCAGGGGGCACGCCACAGATTTAGCGCAGGCTTCCTAACGTCGCGTTCCATACGTTCCGAATTTGCACTCGGTACTTCGCAGGGGGCTGCGCTTATGGCTAGCCGACTTCAGTTCAACAAAAGCTTGCGAAGCGCACTGGCGAGGAAATGTTTCGCTTCGCGGCGGTCCAGTGCGACCTCGCGCAGCGAAGTGATAAAGCCCTAAAATAGGAGGAAACTAACATGGCTCAAATGGCTATGGCTCAAGCGGTTCGAGTTCCGAAGAACTTCCGGACCGTAATCACTGCCGCAGCCGCGGGAAACGTTATCGAGTGGTATGACTTCTATATTTTCGGGAGCTTGGCCACAATCTTGTCGGTCAAATTCTTCGAAAAGAGCCACCCCGTTGCCGCCCTGCTCAGCACGATCGCGCTGTTCACCGCCGGGTTTCTGGTTCGGCCGTTGGGGGCGTTCGTGTTCGGCTGGCTGGGAGACCGCGTCGGCCGCAAATATACGTTCCTCATGACGCTCGGCGGTATGGCTCTGGGCACGGGGGCGATCGGGTTGATCCCGACCTTCGAACAGATCGGCTTGGCCGCCGCGATTATTCTATTCGGTTTACGAATGATCCAGGGGCTTTGCCTAGGCGGCTCATACGGTGGCGCTATCACCTATGTCGCCGAGCACGTGTCGGACGAACGCCGCGGTTACTATACCGGCTGGCTGCAGACCTCGCCGACCCTAGGCATCGTGCTGTCGCTCATTGTTATCATCGCGACCCGCGCGTACTTCGGCGAGGCCGCATTCAATGCCTGGGCGTGGCGCGTCCCGTTCTTGTGCTCCTTCCTGCTGGTGTTTGTCA
>JBARNC010000159.1:0-4219 GCA_049802775.1 Pseudolabrys sp.
AGGATTTGCATAAGATCGAGCGTCGTCGTGACCCACCCAAGGGGGCGACATGCAGCGACGCGGTGGAAGCGGACAGCCGGTGAAGGGTCAGAGCGCGAATAGGCCCAAGGCTCGCAACGCGCGAGCGCGACGAGGCGCTGGAGCAGTTGGCGGCGACTTCCGAGGTGCTGCGCGTCATCAGCTCATCGCCCGGTAAGCTCGAGCCGGTATTCCAGGTCACCCTGGAAAACGCACTGCGCATTTGCGAGGCCAAGTTCGGCACGCTGTACCTCTGCGATGGCAGTACCTTGCGCCCAGTTGCTGATACTCAGCGCGCACCGCCTGCATATATTGAGGCGCGCAAGCGCAAGCCGCGACTTCCACCGGTGCCGGATGGGCCGGTTAGGCGTGTTTTGATCACAAAGCAGGTCGCCCATATCACCGACCTCGGCAAGCTACAGTCCTACGTCGAGCATCATCCAACGGTCGTAGACGCTGTCGAACTCGGCGGATTTCGAACTGCGCTCGGTGTGCCGATGCTGCGAGGATGGACGAGCGGGAATCAGAATACGAGGAAGCGATCCAACGCTTGGCTGACCTATTCTCCGATGATCCTTCTGCACCACCCACGCGCACGTGCGCTAATTATTAACAGGTTTGCAAATACGAGGATTGTTTGGATCGGATAACCAAACTTCGACTTCGCGAAATGGCTTCAGAAGTGGGAGCAATGCACCACCCGGCCGATGGCACAATAAAATTGATCGAACCGACGCCGCACCACAGGCGAGCGCTAAGCGGGCGGAAAAGAGCGCTTGGCCCATCAAATACATTCCCATACCACCAACTTTTGCTTGAATAACAATTGCTCGCCTGCCGGAAAGTGAAGCGTGATCGCGCCAGTTGCCACGACCGTGAGGCTCATCGGGCAAGATAAGGCCGTCAACAAGCCGGGTGGCGCGATCCGCAGCCCGACGCACTAACGGATATTCCGCAAAGAACAATCCATGGGCCTGCGATAGCCAAAACCCTCGGTCATAGGTGTTTCGCGTTTTTTGCTCATTGGGTCCTCCTAGACCGAACGGTGAGACCGAGAGGGCAACCTGATACAATTATGTATGTATGTATGTGCGGCCGTTTCACCCAACACTATACGTGGCAAGAGTTGGTCGCGCACTACCGGCTGACAGTGCCCGCCAGCAACTTACAGCCGCGCTACAATATCGCGCCGACCACGACTATCGACTTTAGAGTAGCCCCTGACAATGCCGAACGATCAAAATCGTCGTCCCGGCTTTTTGCAAAGCGCCAAAGGACAAGTGACGCTTTTGATTGTGGCGTTCATCTTGGTGGTGTTTCTCTCAATGGTGCTACATCTTTTGTGAAATGTTCGCTGGCCGTGTCTGCTGTTACTTCAATCGCGGACAAACGCGAATCACGCGCGTCTATAGCGGGTAAGATACGGTCCCGTTTCGCGTTTGCTCATTGGGTGCTTCTGTGTTGCGCGGAATGATCTAGTGCGGTCCAAAGATGACTCGGTGCATTCACCCGTCATAATTGGCCTCTATGATAAATTTGATCACCTCATAGCGCCCCCTATATGCAATTACATTCAAAGCTGCCGGAGTAACCGGCCATGGGGGTCATGAGGCTCCAGCTTTGTCAGCAGGGGCGGCCATACGCGATTCCCAAACGATGTAGCCTAATACTGTATTCGATACTTACGGTGTGCAGTCGGCTTGGTCGCATACAGTCCGAAGACCGGGTTCACGTTGCAAAAGCCGCGATTGCCAGACACCACGTTCGGAACGCACGCTTCGAACGAGTTGTACTGGCAATCCCAGTACATGTTGCCAGTCCCTTTGTTAGTGACTGCGCACCAAGGTGCGTCCGCAAAAGCTCGGCTAACCGGAACATTAAAATAAAGCGCCGCCGCTGAGACGACCACTGCAAGCACCAATCGCATAATGGGGTTCATTGGCATCACCAAGGTTGCCATGCAAGTCTAACGGCCGAACAAGGGAAACAGGTTCGGATTGATGCGGCGCGGTTCTTGTGCGTATCCGTATGCGTCGCCTGCGGCTATGGTCGGCGCTTCGTGCGGCTGCTTACGAGTGACACGCACCGTCTGGTGCTTCTGAACCGTCTGGTGCTCGTGATTGGAGTGTGTCTTTTTTTGACCGACTGTTGTTTGTTTGACCGGCTTGGCGAGACGCTCTTTATGCGATTCGACCGCAACGGTTGGTGCAGATGACGTTCGTTCAATGGGTGACTGCATGGCCATCAGACCAACGATTCCGATGCTGATCACTGCCGAAAGTCCGACAACGTAGGCGAGCAGGCCAGCAAAGCCACGCATCAAAATCACTCCAGTTCCGCCAACCCAGACATCAATGCCTCTTTTGCAGTGGCCGTTCCCACTGATTGTAAATTGTAGCACGACTAACTCGTCCGACTGTGACTGGCGTCACATTTGCAACGAATGGCAGATTGACGCCGAAAGCGGGCGTTAGCTTCCCGGTCGCCGCGACTCAAAAGACGCTGACCAATTCACTGACTGGCTAATCCGCGTCAGGCAATTCTCGCGATTGGAAAATGGACCAAATATGAGATCGCCGTGTTCGTCCACCGCGTACCAACCCTCCTTGACCCTTCGCAAGTCGGATTGACGTTCATTGACGTAGTGAGAATTTAGGTCGGTCATTAACCGTCACATATGCGCGACCAATGTAAATTGTAATATGTTCGAAATTTTATTTCGATTTTCATGTCAATGTCGCTTACGTATTTGGGAAGTCCGCCGGAAGACATGCTCGCAATCCGGGAGAGAAGTCACTTGGATCGGGTGTCAAGGAAACAATGCCCGCCGCCCTTGGCAGCGCCGATGTGATGCGCCACGTCTCTTTCGATACCCGGCGTGCCATGATCGGCGGGCTAATTCCGCGCACGCTTATCCTGATGCCGACGCTCTCCGCCATCACTTCTACCTCGGGCTGGTTCTTGGCAGTGCAGGGCACCATGCAGGTCGCGATCATATTGGTCATGGCGCGCTTCGCCACGGGTTCTAGACCATCGCTTGTCTGCGGCCCGGATGATCCGCACGCGCTACGATCGCTGTTTGAGCAAATACGCTAGACCGAGTCCGATGGATTGCCCTGAGCCGTCATTGGTGGAGCCAACAATGCGGTCTCGTCGAATAGGGATTTGATGAGCGAATGTTCCGACAGGTATTTGTGGTACTGCGTTACGACGGTTTTTGCTTCCCTTAGTGTCGCAAGCCTCCACTGAATCTCAAGATTTTCATTTCCAGCGATACTTTCTACAATTCTACGTTCTTCTACGAGCAACTTGAATTCACTTGGTTGAGTGTCTTCGCTGCCATCAACCTGCGTGGCGAAATCGATGCGCCCGGTAGGGACCCAATCCCGCTTTACGACACCTTGGTAAGGTGATTTTTTCCAGCTTTTCCAGCTTTCTGAATTGATCATGGCACCTTTAATTTTCCAGCTTTTCCAGCTTTCTGAATTCATCACGGCACCTCAAAGATGGATGGCCTTTAGGAAATCTCATTTAGCACTCCGTTGGCAAGGGGACTGCCATGTCGGCTGACGAGGGAAGACGCAACGGGCCTCAACCCTCAAGTTCCTGTAGCGCTGTGATGCGATCGCTCCCACTTGTTGGCGAATATCTCAAAGATAAGTGGGCGATTCTCAAACACTGTTCTCAACGCTGATGCCAGCGCCCCCTCTTGCCGAACTTTCCCTCACTTCAGGTGTGGCAGGTGCGGCGAGTTTTCAGCAAAAGTTACGGCTATTATCCTTATTCTAGTCGCGCTCCACGAGGGGCTGTTGTCATGACAAGATATGAACTGATCGCGCGGCTCGAAGCGGCGACAGGGCCTGACGTTTCGCTTGATATAGCAATCCATAGCTTCATAAATGCCGGCAACCGCATCCGCACCGACAGGCATGGCTTTCCGATGGATGTTAAAGGCTATACTCATTCCATTGAAGCCGCAGTTACGCTGGTGCCAGCGGGGCTTCAGGGATACGTTGGGATTTGTGGGAACCGTCTGGCAGGAGTTTGGAGAAAGAATGAACCCACTCTTGAAGCAAAGCATGACGTACCTGCTATCGCCCTTTGCATTGCCGCGCTCAAGGCTGGGGAACCATAAATGACAAAAATACCCTCGGGTATTGTGGCGTGTACGTAACTTACGCGGCAGCGGCAGCCTGCGTTT
>JBARNC010000160.1:0-3439 GCA_049802775.1 Pseudolabrys sp.
GCATCGGCCGTGGCTCACGGCATTGTTGGCGCGGCGGCCGACCAAGGTCGCCGCCATTGCACTCGCCAACAAGATGGCGCGGATGGTCTGGGTACTGATGGCCAGGGGCGAGCGCTACAAGGAACCCATCGCGCTTGCGGCGTAAACGAGATCGCGTCGGACCTCCGGCGTGATGTGAAGGTTGGGAGGGCAACAGCACGTAATGCAGAGCCGGTCGATCCGGCGATCAGGACAACCCACTTGTGCCAGCGCATCGTCGAATGCGTGCTTCTGATCAGGACCTGGTCCGCGGAGGGCATTATGGCCAGCGGCCCCGTGTGCCGCACCTTAAAGGCCGAACACATGGCTGCACCGACCAAGGCTGCAAAAACGTGAAGAAAGTTCTTGCCAACTCGGAGCCGTCCACACATGGCACAAAGGGGACATTCGGAAGCCAACGATCAATTTCCGCTTTAGGTCGAAAGCGGACATGCCAGCCTCAGATTTTGATGTCCGCTTCCGAAAGCGGAGCTAGCGTCTCTCCAATTTCCGCCAAGGGCCAGAATCGGAAATAAAGAAGCCGCCAATCGCAACGGCCCCGGCGTCTTGCGCTATTAGGCGCCTGTAATGAAGCAGCTTTGGCCTGAATCAGACAGGAGCTTTCCGACGGAGCTAGTCCCGCTTCCTTGATCGCGGTGGCGGCGGTTTTGGTCGCTCTAGCTCCGTGTGGCACGTCCTAGACAACGAGGCCCCATGCAAGGTCGCGGGCGGATATTGCCTGCGCGTTTTACGAGTCCACACTCTAGTTTGCCGAGATGGCATCTACATTTTTCTTTTGCCTGATCTTAAATCATTTAAAGCCTCTACAGCATCTTTTTGCGCCTCCAGGATCGCTATATTTGCTGCGTCAATAACCGTACTTCTATCAGCATCAGGATGTAGCATTTTGATATAATTAGAAAGTGTAATAAAAAAGTCATTTCGCTCTTTTGGGCAGACTCCTTTTGTGAACACAAAAAATTCTTGTGCCGACATATTTGTCGGAACCACTCTGAGAATTTCGGTGGCTAGACATTTCCAATAGCCGTCTTTGTAAAACTCCTTTGTGTTTTTAGCTTTTTCTAGTTCAGCCTGAGTGAACCCAGATAACAAAAGCATTGCCGCCACAGGTATTACAAAACGCATTGCCATTGCCGCACCCGTTGTCGTCGCCGCTGCTCCAACTTTGTCCGCTGTCACTCCAGTAGCAGACAAAGGCGGGGGCAGTCGGATTGTCCGCTAACCTGGCAACGCGAACCCGAAAAAAACATCTCGAACTCCGAGATTCGTTGCACTAGAATTTCTCGACCCAAGGTCGCATTTCCATTTCCCAAGCCCAAGTGCTGCGCGGCTGGCACAGCACGTTCCAATAGTTGGCGGCAATCGCATTCGGGTCGAGCATGGAGTCTGGTTTGTCTGTTGGCTCAGTCCGCCTTGCGCTGCGAATGCCGCCGTCAATCACGAAATGCGCAACGTGGATTCCCTGCGGTGACAATTCGCGGGCCATGCTCTGTGCAAGGCCGCGCAATGCGAACTTGCCCATCGCGAACGCTGCCGACTGCGGATAGCCCTTCACGCTCGCCGATGCACCGGTGAAAAGAATGGCCCCGTGCCTGTTAGGGAGCATGCGGCGCGATGCCTGTTGCGCGACCAGAAAGCCACCAAACGCGCTGACGGTCATAGCTTTCGAAACATCGGCAGGAATCAGATCCACAAATGCGCCACTCACGCGCAAGCCTGCGTTATAAACGACAACGTCCGGCGCGCCGCAGTCGCGCTCGAGCGAGGCAAATAACCTAGTTACATCATCTAGGCTAGTCGCATCGCATGTATAGGCCGTGGCGCCAGTTTCTTTGCAAAGCGCACCGAGCTTGTCAGTTTGCCGAGCTGCCAACGCGACGCGGATGCCTTCGCGGGCGAAAAGCCTCGCCAACGCCGCGCTCAAGCCCTCGCCAGCACCAACGATCAGCGCTGTCTTATATTTTGCGGTCTCCACGAATATTCTCCATTAGCGCCAAGCTGGTTCGCGGGTCATAGGTTTGAAAAACCAGCCGTCTTAAGACAATTTGCTTATCGTACCCATGTCCGCTTTGGGTCATTCGCGACCCAGCTCGTCAAGGCTGACGCTCGTTCTTGTCCGCTGTTACTCCAATAGTGGACAAAAGCGGGCGCGGTCGGATTGTCCGGTAAGTGCCGAGCGGACATCAAGGAACAGCTGCGCGCGGTAGAACGATCCTGATTTCCGTGAACTTGCCGGGTTGCGTGTTGACCCCAATAGACCCGCCGTGTTGCTTGACGACGATGTCGTGGCTGATGGATAGGCCAAGGCCGGTTCCTTCCCCTGCCGGTTTGGTCGTAAAGGAGGGATTGAACATCTTCTCCTTCACCTCAGGCGGAATGCCGGTGCCGTTGTCGCGGATCGTGATTTCGATGCGGTCGCCAAGATTCTTGGTGGTGGCAGTAGGCGTCGGCTCGCAGTCGCCTCCATTCGCCTCCACCTTGCGCTTGGTCGCCGCGTAAAAACCATTGGAAATTAGGTTGAGCAGCGCCCGCGTGATCTCCTGCGGGACGACGTCCACCTCGCCCGCAGCCGGATCCAATAATCGCTCCAAAATGATGTTGAAGCCCTGCTTTTCGGCCCGCGCCCCGTGGTGGGCGAGGTTGAGGCTTTCCTCGACGATGGCGTTGATATCGGCAAGTCGATGTTCACCCAAGCCTTCGCGTGAGTGCAGCAGCTGCCAGCTGCTCCAGCGCGCCTCGTCGCGCTCGCGGGTGAGCCGCGCGACGTCTGTTACCTTTTCAGGGGCAAAGGAGCTGCTACGGAGTGCGGTTTTTGGCGCATTGCGGCGTTTCAACGTCTTGGAGCGTAGCACTTTTACTGCTTTGCCGCCTGCTTTGTCGCGACGTCTCATTGCCGCCCCCGAGGCTCAGGACAGGGCATCGTAATGGTTTAAACTAGCATACTGGAAGGGTCGTTCTTAAGCCCCGGCACAGCTCGTTTCGCGGCTATCGCGTCGTCGGCTTTACCCCCATAGCGGACATTGATCGGCGGCTCCGGAATGTCCGCTTGTGCTGCCAGTTCAACCAATAGCAGACATTCCGCCACTCATTTGATGTCCTCGTCGGCGCGGGCGAGAAGCGTCAGCCGATCAGCGGAAGGGATATTTTCGATTAATCGAGGTCACCAGCGACGATTCTTCAACTTTTCCCCTGAATTGCTGCATCGCAGCGATCCGAAGAGTTCCCTCCACCGCAAGCTTAGGGCTAAATCACGGCTGATTCGAAAATATGGAGGAGTGCATGGCCAAGTTGATGTCGAAGTCGGATCTCATAAAAAAAATCGCTGAGCAGCATTCGAACAATATTACGCGGAAGGACGTCAAAGCTGTCATCGAGTCGCTTGCTACGATTGGTTACAAGG
>JBARNC010000161.1:0-14664 GCA_049802775.1 Pseudolabrys sp.
GATCTGTATACGCTCGAACAGAACGCCTGCCCGTCGGCCGGTGCATGCGGTGCACAATTTACCGCCAACACCATGGCGACGGTGTCGGAAGCCATTGGCCTGGCATTGCCTTATTCGTCCGGCGCGCCCGCGCCTTACGAGATGCGCGATAAGTTCTGCATGCTGGCGGGCGAGATGATCATGGACCTGATCGTCAAAAATATTCGCCCACGTGACATCGTTACGCGCAAGGCCCTGGAAAATGCCGCCGCTGTTGTCGCTGCCACCGGTGGTTCCACCAATGCAGCGCTGCACCTGCCGGCGATTGCACACGAATGCGGTTTCGAATTCGATCTGTTCGACGTCGCCGAAATCTTCAAAAAGACTCCTTATGTCGCAGATTTGAAACCGGGTGGCCGTTATGTCGCCAAGGATATGTTCGAAGCTGGCGGTGTGCCACTTTTAATGAAAACGCTGCTCGATCACGGCTTCATGCACGGCGATTGCCTGACGGTAACCGGCCGCACGATTGCCGAAAATATGAAAAACGTGAAATGGAATCCGGATCAGGATGTCGTGCGCACGGCCGACAAGCCGCTGCTGGCGACCGGCGGCGTGGTCGGGCTCAAAGGTAATCTCGCACCCGAAGGCGCGATCGTGAAGGTCGCCGGCATGAAGACGTTGAAATTCAACGGCCCAGCGCGTTGCTTCGACGGCGAGGAAGCCTGCTTCGATGCGGTGAAGCACCGCAAATACAAAGATGGCGAAGTTTTGGTGATCCGCTATGAGGGACCGCGCGGCGGCCCGGGCATGCGCGAAATGCTTTCCACAACGGCCGCACTTTACGGACAAGGTGCGGGCGAGAAAGTCGCGCTGATCACTGACGGACGTTTCTCTGGCGCCACACGCGGTTTCTGCGTCGGCCATGTCGGCCCGGAGGCTGCGATTGGCGGCCCGATTGGGCTGATCCGCGACGGCGACATCATCGAGATCGACGCGGTGAAGGGTACACTTGACGTCAAGCTTTCGGCCGAAGAACTCGCCAAACGCAAGAGTCAGTGGAAGCCGCGCGAGAGCGAATTCGGATCCGGTTACTTGTGGAAATACGCCCAGCAGGTGGGCTCCGCCGTCAATGGCGCGGTTACACACCCGGGCGGCGCGGCTGAGAAAGAGTGTTATGCGGACATTTAAGAATTTGCTACGCGCGCTGCTGGTCGGCGCCAGCCTGATGGCCGCCACTCCGGCGCCTGCGCTCGACGGCAGCAAGACCGACGGCATGGGTCCGCCGCCGATGTCGCCGATGGAAGCTTTTCGTTCCGGTGCGAATTGGCTCAAGGCTGGCGAGACCGTCAAGGCCGTGAACTCGCTCGAATATGCGGCCGAGAAGGGCCACGCGCTGGCACAGTGGAAGCTCGGGCGTATGTATGCCGAAGGTGACGGCGTTGCGCAGAATGATCTCAAGGCGTTCGATTATTTCCGCCGCATCGCGGACGGCCACGCCGATGATAATCCGGACACGCCGCAGGCGCGCTTTGTCGCTAACGCGTTCGTTGCACTCGGACACTATTACCTCGAGGGCATTCCGCAGACCGACATCAAGCGCGATCCTCAGCGCGCGCGTGAGATGTTCGCCTATGCTGCGTCCTACTTCCGCGATCCCGACGCACAATATTATCTGGCGCGGCTCTATCTTAACGGCACCGGCGCTCCGCGCGACCCGCGCACGGCAGCGCGTTGGTTCGGCCTCTCGGCACAGAAAGGCCAATGCGAGGCCCAGGCGATGCTTGGCGCCATGTTGTTTGAGGGCGATCACGTGCCACGCCAGGCCGCGCGGGGACTTATGTGGCTGGCGCTCGCCAAGGACAGCGCGCGCACTGATCAGGCCTGGATCACTAAGCTCTATGACAGCGCCATGCAGCAGGCGAGCGAGGATGAGCGCGCTTTGGCCGCCGTCTATCTCCGCCACTGGCTGGAGACGCGGCGGGAGTAGTTGTTTAGTCCCGCTCGTCCTCGCGAAAGCGGGAACCCAGCGAAAAACAACTTAGTGCGCACTAATCAATGGGTCTGAATTTCCGCGTGCGCTGGAATAAGCGGATCTGGAGCTAGCGCCCTTCAATATCCAGGTCGACGTAGACTGGCACGTGATCGGACGGCTTGTCCCAGCCGCGGACATGTCGATCAATACCTGCATCGATCAGGCGATCGGCAGCCTGCGGCGACAGCAGTAAATGATCGATACGAATGCCGTCATCCTTGGCCCAGGCACCAGCTTGATAGTCCCAGAACGTGTAAAGGTCAGAAGCATCACTCACCGCGCGTATCGCGTCGGTCAATCCGAGATTGACCAATGCGCGGAATTTCTCTCGCGTTTGCGGGAGGAACAGTGCGTCGTTTGTCCAGGCCTCGGGCCGCCGCACGTCGGCCGCTGTCGGGATGACGTTGTAGTCACCAGCCAGCAGCATCGGCTCTTCCAGTTTAAGTCGTTCATGTGAAAAATTAATGAGACGATTCATCCAATTGAGTTTGTATGTATATTTGTCGGTCTGCGGCGGGTTACCGTTGGGTAGGTAAAGGCTGGCCACGCGCAGGACGCCGGTCTTGGTCGAAACGATTGCTTCCAGAAAGCGAGCCTGCACGTCGTCGTTATCCCCAATCAATCCCGGGGCGACTTCGTCAAACGGGAGCTTGGATAACAGCGCCACTCCGTTGAAAGTCTTCTGGCCATGCACCGCTATATTGTAGCCGAGCGCCTCCAGCGGCTCACGCGGGAAGGCATCGTCTGTGCATTTGATCTCCTGCAGACAGACGATGTCAGGGTGCCGCTCCCTGAGCCAGGCCTGGAGGTTGCCCATACGCTGTCGGATGGAGTTAACATTCCAGGTGGCAATTCGCATGGTTTTTGGCGTCCGGGCAGGCGAATAATGCAGCATTCACCGTATTTGGCTGCAAGCGCAGGTATATGCACCGTTAAACGTTTATATGCTAGGAAAGCCGTAAACGCGGCGTCAGACTGATGAAATCAAGCCATTCCGCGGATTAGGGAGCGTCCGGGCAGGCGCATATGAGTCCGGACCGAAAATTACCGATGATCAAGCGAAAATGGCTCATTGGTGGGGCTGCTCTCGCCCTGATCGGTATTGCCGTGCTTGTGCGCGGGTTCTGGACCGCGGACGGGATTGCAGCTCGGCAGGCCCAGGTTCGGGTCGTTCCGGTCGAAACTGCGACCGCCGAGCGCAAAACCATGCCGGTCAGCCTCGACGCGCTCGGGAGTGTCACTCCCATTGCCAGCGTCGCCATCAAGACGCAGGTCGATACGACAATCACCGCCGTCCATTTCCGCGACGGCGCCCATGTCGAAAAGGGCGACCTGCTGTTCACGCTCGATTGCCGGCAAATCGAGGCCGACATGAAGCGTGTCCAGGCGATTATCGACGGTGCGCAGGCATCGCTCGAGCAGGCGCAAAGGGATGTCGAGCGCTACACGGATCTCGCCGCCAGGAACGCGACACCCATCGTCACCCTCAACAACGCGCAGACTGCAGTCAACATATCGCGCGCGACTGCCGAATCAAACCGCGCGCAGCTTGAGAACCTGAAGGTTCAGCTCAGCTTCTGTGCAATTCGCGCGCCGATTTCCGGCCGCATCAGCATGGCCAACGTGAAGGTTGGAAATTTTGTGCGCCAAGCCGACACTTCGGCGATGGCGACCATCAATCAGATGGTACCTGTCTATGTGACCTTTACGGTGCCGCAGAAAATACTTCCCGACATCCGGAAGGCCATAGCCGCCGAAACCGCGACTGTGGAGGCGATCATTCCGGGCGACCAAAAACGCGCGAGTGGCCAGATCACCATGATCGAGAACACGGTCGACCCGGCGACTGGTATGGCGACCGTCCGCGCGACTATGCCGAACAAGGACGAACTGCTCTGGCCCGGCACTCTGGTCACCACTGATATGAGGCTGCGAAATGAAGAGAGCGTCGTAGTGCCTTCGAACGCGGTGCAGGTTAGCCAGACCGGCACCTTCGTCTTCGTCGTCAAAGACGGCGTAGCTCAGGTTCAGCCAGTCAAGGTTGAGCGTCAGGTCGGGACCGAAAGCGTGATTGCTTCGGGCCTCAATGGTGGCGAGATCGTCGTGACCGAAGGGCAGCTACTTCTGTCGAGCGGCACTCGCGTCAACGTACGCACACCGAAGGTGGCGGGTAGCTGAACCATGAATATTTCGGAAACGTGTATTCGCCGGCCGGTGCTGACGACGCTGATGACGGCGTCGTTGATCGTTTTCGGCGTGTTCGCCTATCGTCTACTGCCGGTAGCGGCCCTACCGGCAGTGGATTTTCCGACTATTCAGATCACGGCGCAATTTCCGGGTGCTAGTCCGGAAACGATGGCGTCGTCGGTTGCGTCGCCAATCGAGCGCCAGTTGTCGACGATTTCCGGCATCTCATCGATGAATTCCTCGTCCTCGCTCGGCTTGGCACAGATTACGATTCAGTTTGATCTCGGTCGCAATATCGACGGTGCGGCGCTCGACGTGCAGACCGCGCTCGCGACCGCGGCGCGCCTGTTGCCGATCGAAATGACGATCCCGCCGTCATTCCGCAAAGTCAATCCGGGCGACTTTCCAGTCCTCTATGTCAGCTTGCGGTCCGACACCGTACCGCTGTCGACAGTTGACGATTATGCCGAGACCGTTCTGGCGCCGCAGATTTCGCAATTGCCGGGCGTCGCGCAGGTGCTGGTCTATGGCGCGCAGAAATTCGCTGTTCGCGTTCAGGTCAATCCGACTGAGGCAGCCTCCCGCAATATCGCGCTTGAAGACGTGCGTAGTGTCGTTGCCAAGGCCAACTCGAGCACGCCGGTTGGTGTCCTGACCGGACCGAAACAAAGCGTAACCCTGGCAGCCACCAGCGCGATGCCACACGCGGCCGACTACCGCGACGTGGTCGTGGCCTATCGCAACGGCGCCCCGATCAAACTTAACCAGATTGCCCGGGTGATCGACAGCGTCGAGAACGACAAGATCGCCACCTGGTTCAATGATGCGCGCGCCATCGTGCTTGCAATTCAGCGGCAGCCAGATGCCAACACCGTGCAGGTCGTTGATCTTGTGCGTCAAAGCTTGCCGAACATGCGCGCGCAGGTGCCGCCTTCGATCCAGATGCAGCCTTTGTTCGACCGCTCGCTCTCCATTCGCGCTGCGGTGACCAACGTACAAGAGACCCTGGCGATCGCAATCGCGCTCGTTATCATGGTGATCTTCCTGTTCCTGCGCAAAGTCTCGGCCACCATTATTCCGGCGCTAGCAGTGCCGGTGTCGCTGGTCGGTACCTTTGCCGCGATGTACGCCTTCGGCTTCTCCATCAACAACATGACGCTGCTCGCGCTAACACTGTCGGTCGGCTTCGTTGTCGACGACGCCATCGTGATGCTGGAAAACATTGTGCGCCACGTGGAAGGTGGCATGCGGCCGTTCGAGGCGGCACTGAAAGGCTCGCGCGAAATCGGTTTCACGATCGTGTCGATTACCTTCTCGCTGATCGCGGTGTTCATCCCGGTCTTGTTGATGGGCGGCATGGTCGGCCGGGTATTCCGCGAATTCGCGGTGTCGATTGCTGTCGCGATCATAGTCTCCGGCTTTGTATCGCTGACGCTGACACCAATGCTGTGTGCGCGCGTACTCGGCAGCCATCACGGGGAGGACGAGAAGCAATTCTTTCTGTTGCGCCTTTTCGAGCGCTTCTTCGAGTGGATGCTCAGCACATATCAGTGGACGCTCGATCGGGTGCTCGCGTTCAAGTCGATCATGCTGGTGATCACGCTGGGCACCTTTTTCACGACTATCGTTCTCTATGTCATTGTGCCCAAGGGATTCTTTCCGACGGAGGACACCGGCTACGTCATTGGGATTACGGAGGGGGCAACCGACATCTCGTTCCCCGCAATCTCTCAGCTTCAGCGCCAGGTCGCTGACGTTGTGCGCGCGGATCCGGCAGTTGCATACGTGAATTCCACAGTCGGCACCGGCGGTCCTAATTCGGTTGGCAACAGCGGGCGCATGCTGGTGGCGTTAAAGCCGCGCGGCGAGCGCGACAATCTGCAGATCATCCTGGCGCGTCTGCGCCGGACGGCCAATGTGGTGCCCGGTCTGGCGATCTATTTCCAGCCGATCCAGAACATCAATCTCGGCGGCAAGCTTGCCAAAAGCCAATATCAATACACATTGCAATCGAACGACACCGCAACGCTCTACCGACTTGCGCCGGAACTGCGTGACAAGATTTCTAAGATTGACGGTCTACTGGACGTCACGACTGACCTTTATGTCACCAATCCGCAGATAACCATCACTGTCGATCGCGAGAAGTCGGCAGTATACGGGCTCACCGTCGACCAGGTTCGGCAAGAACTCTATAACGCATTCGGCGCGCGACAGGTCGCCACCATCTACAGCCCGGTGAACTATTACCAGGTTATTCTCGAGACACAGCCGGAGTTTCAGGTCGGGCCGGATGATTTGGCGCGCGTCTATCTGAAGACAACGAATGGCACTACGGTGCCGCTCTCGGCGGTTACCCGTTTTGAGCCCACCGTCGGCCCGTTGCAAGTCAATCACCAGGGTCAGCAGCCGGCGGTGACGATCTCTTTCAATCTCGCGCCAGGCTTCTCGCTCGGCCAGGCGGTGGATGCAATCCAAAATCTGGAGCGTGAAGAGCGGCTGCCGGCAACCATCACCACCGGCTTCCAAGGCACAGCGCAGGTGTTCCAGGATTCATTGCGCGGGCAGGGCATCCTGATCCTGGCCGCGATCTTCGCTGCTTACGTTGTGCTCGGCATTCTTTATGAAAGCTTCATCCATCCGATCACAATCATTTCCGGCCTGCCGTCCGCAGGCATCGGCGCAATCCTCACTCTGATGCTGTTCCGCATGGATCTGTCAGTGATCGCGATGATCGGCATTGTGATGCTGGTCGGCATCGTCAAAAAGAACGCGATCATGATGATCGACTTCGCGATTGAGCGCCGCCGCGTTGGCCTCTCGGCGGAAGCCGCGATCCGCGAGGCTGCGGTACTGCGCTTCCGTCCGATCATGATGACCACCTTTGCCGCGATCTTCGGCACGTTGCCGATCGCTCTCGGCACGGGAGCCGGCGCCGAACTGCGCCAGCCACTCGGCGTTGCGGTGGTCGGCGGGCTGGTGCTCTCGCAGCTGCTGACGCTCTACATCACGCCAGTGATCTATCTCTACCTCGATCGCATCGACCGGATGCTCAAACGTCGCCTCGAGCCGCAGCTGGCGGAAGTCGAAGAAGCGCCACCCGCTGTTGCGGCGGAATAGTCGTTCAGAGCGCGAAGCTGGTGCCGCAGCCGCAAGACGCTTTTGCTTGCGGGTTCTTCACCTTGAATGAGGCGCCGATCAGATCGTCGACAAAATCGATCTCCGAACCGGCCATATAGTTGACCGACACGGGATCGATGAGCAAAACGGCGCCGTCACGGCTGATGACGAGATCGTCGTCTGTCTTGGCGCGTTCCATATCGAATTTGTACTGAAAGCCGGAGCAGCCACCGCCTTCCACGCTCACGCGTAGCATGGTGCCGGTCGGCTCACCCTTTAGGATTTCGCCGATCCGCCGCGCAGCCCGTTCGCTGACCGTGATACTCGCGCTCATTGCTTGCCTTTTCAGGCCATCCTATTGGCAGATGGCCCAACGGATAGTTAAGTGCGCGGGCCAGTGAGGTCAATGCGGGCAATGGCGGTCGAAACTGGACGCGAACGGGCTGTCTACGCCGCCGATCCAGCGCAAAGCCGGGGGCGGCGGTGGGCTGAGCCGGCGAGCCCGAACCGCAATGCCTTCCGTCGGGACTGCGACCGGATCATCCACTCCGCTGCGTTCCGGCGGTTGGCCCACAAAACACAAGTGTTCGTTTATCACGAAGGCGATCACTATCGCACGCGGCTCACGCATACTCTCGAGGTTACTCAGATTGCACGCTCGCTCGCGCGCGCCCTCGGGCTCGACGAGGATCTCGCCGAAGCGCTGGCGCTTGCTCACGATCTTGGTCACCCGCCGTTCGGACATGCCGGCGAACGCGCGCTTGATGAATGCCTCGCCGATTTCGGTGGGTTCGATCACAACGCCCAGGCCCTGCGCATCGTGACGAACCTCGAGCGCCGCTATGCCGCTTTCGATGGCCTCAACCTGAGCTGGGAAACGCTTGAAGGCTTGGTAAAGCACAATGGGCCGCTGGTTGACCGGCAAGGCGTTGCCGTTGGCCGCAATGCTCGGCAGGGCGTGCCGGCGCCCATCGTCGCTTATTCGAAGATTCAGGATCTGGAATTGTGGACTTACGCCAGCGCCGAAGCCCAAGTTGCGGCTTTGTCGGACGACATCGCCTATGACGCCCACGACATCGACGATGGCCTGCGTGCAGATCTGTTTACACTCGATAATATTGCCCCGGTGCCGTTGGTCGGAAATGTTCTTAGCATGATAGACGCGCGGCATCCCGGCCTCGAGGTGGGGCGGCGCGTGCATGAGACCGTGCGCGCGCTCATCACGCGCATGATCGAGGACGTGATCGCAGAAAGCAGCCGGCGTGTAGCGATGCTCAAGCCGGGATCCACGGCCGAGGTGCGTGCGGCACCGCGGCCGGTGGTGGGATTTTCGCCGAACACGGAAAAGGCCGATCGCGATATCAAGGGCTTCCTATATCACCGTATGTATCGCCACGATCGCGTGATGCGCGTCATGGCCGATGCCGAACGCGTGGTGCGCGACCTGTTCGCGCATTACACTGCGACGCCTGCCGATTTGCCCGCGGAATGGGGAGAGAGGCTGGCCGTTACGGATACTCCCGCGCGCGCCCGCCGCATTGGAGACTATATTGCCGGGATGACCGACAGATACGCGCTCATCGAACACGCGAGATATTTCAAGGATACGCCGGAGCTGCGATGAAGACGCCAATAAAACAAACCGTGGGCGACAGAAAATCTGCCGTCTGCGCGAAGGATCATCAATTGCGATTGTTTCATTGGGCGGCCGGATGACAGCGTCATTGCAGCATGACATCCTCCGAACGGAGGATGGGCGATGTCTCATGTGGCAATGGACGCCGACTGGGAAGTCGATCTTCTGATCGCGGGCGCGGGGCCGGCCGGCATGACCGTCGCGCTAGTCGCCTCGCTCGAGGGCCTCGACGTGCTCTTGTGTGAGAAGTCCGATCAGGTTGGCGGCACCGGATCAACCTCGGCCGGCACGCTTTGGATTCCGGGAAACAGTCAGAGCCGAGCGGCCGGTTTCGGCGATAGTGGCGAAAAGGCCGATCTTTATCTGAACGCGCTCATTGGGGAGGCTACCAATCGTGAACTGCGGAACGCCTATCTTCAAACCGGGCCAACGGCGATCGATTACCTGTGCGCCCGCACCGACGTGCAATTCCTTCCCTGCGGAACCCACCCAGACTACCGCAGCAACATGCCGGGAGCCGCCGTCGCCGGCCGTGCCATAGTGTCCAAGCCATTTGACGGCCGACTGCTTGGTGATGAATTCTGGCGCATTCGTCCACCGGTGCCGGAGTTCATGGTGTTCGGCGGCATGATGGTCGACAAGGTCGACATTCCTCGGCTCATTGGCCGGTTCCACTCGATCGGTAATTTTATTTATTCCGCAAAACTATTTGCGCGGTATCTCGCCGACCGCCTGAAATATCAGCGTGGCACGCGCATCATGATGGGCAATGCGCTCATCGGTCGACTGTTCTACAGTTTGCACAAACGCAAGGTGCCGATCCTGTTCGACGCGTCGATTGTCGACGTCACCGGTAACCGATGTGGCGTCAGCGGCGCGCGTCTGAACGCGGACAGAAAAGAAATCCTGGTGAGGACTCGCAAAGGCGTGGTGCTGGCGACCGGCGGCTACGCGCACAATCAACGCTTCCGTGAGGCGTTCATGCCTCATCCCGTTCCCGCGCATTGTATGAGCTACGAAGGCAACCGCGGCGATGGCGTCGATATCGGCCAGCGCCTGGGCGCCTTGATCACGCCCGCGCAATGCACCAGCGGACTATGGACGCCGGTGTCGATCGTGCCGCGGCCCGACGGTGGCAAGGGCCTGTTTCCGCATCTCGTGCTCGACCGCGCCAAGCCTGGATTGATCGCGGTGAATTCAGATGGCCGGCGCTTCGTCAATGAAGCGGTATCGTATCATGATTTTGTGTTGGCGATGTTCGAGAGTCACAAGACAGTACCGTCGATCCCGGCCTGGCTGATCTGCGACGCGGCATTCCTCGGAAAATATGGCCTAGGCGTCATCTATCCGGGCCACCGCAATCCTGAAAAATTCGTCGGGAGCGGCTATCTCGTCATGGCACGCAAGTTAGAGGAGCTCGCCGGCAGGATCGCCGTCGATCCCGCGCAACTGCGAAATACCATCGCATGTTACAATGGTTTTGCCGAGACCGGCGTCGATATCGATTTCTGTAAGGGCGAAACGGAGTTAAACCGTTTCAACGGTGATGCAGGGCACAAACCCAACCCGTGCATCGGGCCGCTAGTGACGCCGCCGTTCTACGCGCTTGCGGTCTGGCCGGCTGACATTGCTATAAGCACGGGACTTGCGACCGATGCGAATGCGCGTGTGCTCGGCAACGATGGAAAGCCAATTCCCGGCCTCTACGCCTGCGGCAATGACATGGCTTCGGTCATGGCGGGGAGCTATCCGGGGCCCGGGACAACCCTCGGTCCGGCAATCGTGTTTGCCTACCGCGCGGCGATGCACGCTAAGAGCCAGCTCTAGAGCCGCCTTGCGCCGCGAGATATCCGGTCAATATCCTAAATCAGGGGGAGGCCTAATGGCGCGTCTCGCAGGCAAGGTTGCATTCATTACCGGTGGTGGGGGCGGGATTGGTCGTGCCACCGCCGAACGCTTTGCCGAAGAGGGGGCCAAGGTCGCGATTGCGGAGATCGACGCCGTGCGCGGCGCGGCTGCCGCGGAAGCGGCTCGCGCTCGCGGCAAGAATACCGGCGGGGAGGCCCATTTTATCCAATGCGATATCCGCGAGCGCACGCAAGTGGAGGCCGCCTTCGCCGAAACCATGAAGCGGTTCGGCGGCCTGCACGTTCTTCACAACAATGCCGGTGGCTCGTCACCGCAGGATGGGCGGGTGACGGACGTATCCGAATATGAATTCTGGCGCGTGATCAAGCTCGATCTCTACGGCACTTTCCTCTGTTCAAAGCTTGGCATTCCGCACATGATAAAGTCAGGCGGCGGCTCGATCATCAACATGTCGTCCATCGTGGCGCTGCGCGCTCTGCCCGGGCGCGATTGCTACACCTCCGCCAAAGGCGCCGTCGCCGCACTAACGCGCTCGATGGCCGTGGAATATGCCGCCGACAAAATCAGGGTCAACGCTATCGCGCCAGGCGTCGTGCTCACCGAGCGGGTCAAGAAGCTGCTCGAAGGGTCGAAGGACATCGAAAAGCTGGCCGCGACCCATTTGCTTGGGCTCGGCCTGCCGATCCACATGGCCGACATGGCCGTCTATCTCGCCTCCGACGAGGCGGCGATCACCACCGGACAGATATTATCGGTCGATAGCGGGGCGACGATCAGGTAGAAGGTCCATCTGTCGCGTTGTCTGTCGTACTTTCGTTTCGCTGACGACTTTTTGACTCCCCTTCCGAATTGCGTTAGCCGCAGCGCGATAATGAGCCCTTCAACAAAGCCTCAACATCTGTTTGCCGACATGCTCGCCCGCGTGCAGGCGGCGACATCGGCCGCCCTCGGTTCTGGCGCCGAGGTTTCGCGCATTGTCGTTGAGCCCCCGCGCGATCAGACTCATGGCGATATGGCGACCAATGCTGCGATGGTGTTGGCGAAGGACGCCGGCAAGAAGCCACGCGAGCTTGCAGAAAATATCGCCAACAAACTGCGCGCGGATGACAAGGTGGCATCAGTCGATGTTGCCGGTCCTGGCTTCATCAATTTCACCCTCAAGCCGCGTGCCTGGGGCGAGGAGTTGCGCCTGGTGCTGGAAGCGGGCAAAGACTATGGCCGCGGTGACATTGGCAAAGGTGAAAGGATCAACGTCGAGTATGTCTCCGCCAATCCGACCGGGCCGATGCACGTCGGCCACGGCCGTGGTGCGGTGTTCGGTGACGCGCTCGCAAACCTACTCGCTTTCGCCGGCTACCAGGTCACGCGCGAATACTACATCAACGATGCGGGCGCGCAGGTCGATGTGCTCGCCCGGTCAGTCTTCCTTCGTTATCGCGAAGCGCTGGGCGAGGATATCGGCGCAATCCCCGAGGGACTTTATCCCGGCGACTATCTCAAGCCAGTCGGCGACAAGCTCGCTCGTGAGCAAGGGGCCAAGCTGCGCACGATGAAGGAGGCCGAATGGTTGCCCACTGTGCGCGCAGAGGCCGTTACCATCATGATGGACGGAATCCGTGATGATCTTGCCGCGCTCGATATACATTTCGATGTGTTCTTCTCTGAGCGTTCGCTGATGGAAGACAAGCGCGATGAAGTCGGCGCGACTATCGAGCGTTTGCGAAAGAGTGGTGAGGTCTATGAGGGCCGTTTGCCCCCGCCAAAAGGCGGCAATCTCGAGGATTGGGAAGATCGTGAACAGACGCTATTCAAGTCCACGGATTTCGGCGACGATGTCGACCGGCCCCTGAAGAAGTCGGACGGCAGCTACACCTATTTCGCCAGCGATATCGCCTATCACCGGTCCAAAATCGAACGGGGCTTCCTCAATCTGATCGACGTTTGGGGCGCTGACCATGGCGGTTATATCAAGCGCATGCGCGCGGCAGTGAAAGCGATCAGCGATGGCAAAGCTGACCTCGACGTGAAACTGGTGCAGCTAGTGCGTCTTCTGCGCGCTGGAGAGCCGGTGAAGATGTCAAAGCGGGCGGGGGAGTTCGTCACTTTGCGCGAAGTGGTGGACGAAGTCGGGCGTGACGCCGTGCGCTTCGATATGCTCTACCGCAAGAATGACGCCGTCCTCGATTTCGACCTTGCCAAGGCGATCGAGCATTCGCGCGACAATCCGGTATTCTATGTTCAATATGGCCATGCTCGCGGGCAGTCCGTATTCCGCAATGCGAGGGAGGAATTGCCGGAACTGCCGGAAGTAGCGCCGGCGCGTGCGGCGATGCTCAAGCAGGCTCCGCTCGAACGCCTCAACGATACTGGCGAACTTTCCTTGTTGCGACGGATTGCCCTTTACCCGCGCATCGTTGAGGCCGCCGCAGTCGCTCACGAGCCCCACCGAATTGCGTTCTATCTCTATGAATTAGCAAGCGAATTTCATGCGCATTGGACCCGAGGAAAAGACTTGCCTCATTTACGCTTCATTATCCAGAATGATCCAGAAACGACGACAGCCCGGCTTGCCCTGGTGGAGGGGATCGTCACCATAATTGCCTCGGGTCTAGCGTTGCTCGGGGTTAGCGCGCCGGAGGAAATGCGATAAGGCTCGTCCGCCGAGTTCTGCGCTTGGCGTGCCTCGCCGGCCGTCATAAGAGTAGAATAAGGGACGAGCTCAGCAACCCGGGGATCGAATGGCGGACGACCAATTCCAGCGACCGTATCGTGCAAGTGAACCACCTGTACGCGGCTCGGCTAAAACCTCCGGCAGCGATCCGCTCGCGGAACTCGCACGGCTCATCGGACAGACCGATCCGTTTGGGGAATTCGGCCGCGAGTCCGCGCGTCGCGCACCTGTGCCGCAACCGGGCGAACACTCTGATTGGAACGCGCCGGCCGGAACTCCCTACACAACAGAAGCTGGCGTTGATCCGCGCGCGCCGGTGCCGCCACAGAGGTTTGGTGGCAATGGTTACTACACCGCACGGTCCGCGCCAGGTGACCGACAGGTAGATGCGGCACAAGATTATCGTGGTTATGGACGCGCATCGTACGGCGACACGCCACCAACGATCGATGACGAACTTTATCAGGCCGACCACGAAGCGCGCGGCTATCCGTTAAACCAGGCCGACTATCAGCATGACGCTTACACGCAAGACACCGCTCACCGCACCGAACAGGAATATTACGACGATGCGCCAACATCCCGGCGGCGCCTGGGCGTTATGACGATTGCCGGCGTGTTAGCATTGGCGGTGATAGGCACTGCCGGTGCCTTCGGATATCGCTCCCTGTTTGGCTCATCCGGTTCTCCCCAGCCGCCGCCTGTCATCAAGGCCGATACGGGAGCGAGCAAGATTGTACCAGCGGCGACCGGTAAAGACGCGCAATCGAACAAACTGATTACTGATCGCATGAACGAGCGCGGCCAAAGCGAAAAGCTGGTTTCGCGCGAGGAGCAACCGCTCGACAAGCCGACAACTGTTGTCTTGTCGCAGCCCGCCCCGCAGTCGGAGCCGGGCAGCGGCGTGATTGGAAGCGAGCCGAAGAAGGTCCGCACCATCGCGATCCATCCCGACCAACCGGTCGTGGCTGACGCGACGCCCCAAGGAGCGGCACCGCTCACAGCGATGCCCCCCGCGCGTGCGGCGGCAACGCCCGCGGCGAAACCCTCCGCACCCCCTGCACGAGCCACCGGTACCGCTACCGCCGAAGTGGAGCAGGACGCAGCCCCATCCCCAACCGCGCGTGCGCCGGCGCCTGTGCGTTCCGCCGCGCCGGCGCCTAATGG
>JBARNC010000162.1:0-21538 GCA_049802775.1 Pseudolabrys sp.
GCCTTAGGCATTTCCCCGTCCCTTAATTCACTGCTCACTCCGAGCCAGAATACAATGTTATGAGCGTACGCGATACGAGCCACCGGCCGTGGTTTCGTCTTTCATTTCAGACAGTTAATAAGTCGAACGGCCAGCGCTTTGTGCGTCTGTCACAACGCGTCACCAAATGGTGTGTTGCTCTCGACGCGCCCGCACAGAACATGAAAACGTCTAATCTACCTCGAACCGATTCTCGCCCGCGCATGGTCCCGAAAAGTGGGAACCGGTTTTCGGAGAAGATCATGCGCAAATGCTAAGCGCACGAGGTTCCATGGCCGTTGAGCTTCCCTGTGAGGAGGAAAGCGCCGCCTGCGCCCTGATCGAGCAGGCGAGCGCTGCGCTGGCCCGGCGGCGACGCGATATCCCCGTCACGTTTGTCGCGCAGCTCTATGGCCGGTCCGTGCCGGAGGACGTGGTGCATTACGGCGCGGATGATATCGCCGCGCTAGCGGAGCGGGCCTACGATTTCATTGTTGAGCGGGCACCGGGTACGCCGAAAATTCGTTGCGAGAATGTACCGCTCGCTGTCTCAGGCGATCGCAAGGCGACTTCGGTGATCGAGATCGTCAACGACGATATGCCGTTCCTAGTCGATTCGGTCATGGGCGAGATTGCAGATCGTCGTCTCGAGGTGGGCCTGGTCGCGCATCCGCTGTTCGGCGTGAAGCGCAACGGCAGCAAGCTGGTCTCGCTCGGAATTCCCGATACCGCCGAAGGGAAACGTGAAAGCTTTATCCACATTCATCTTGCTCCGATCGTCGACGATGCGGCGCGCGAGGAACTCGCGCGCGCGCTGCAAACTGTGCTCGGCGAGGTACGGCTGGCAGTGCAGGACTGGCGCGCCATGCTCGACCGCGTCAACGATATTGTGGCTGCCTTAAAGGCCCATCCGCCGCCTCTTCGGGTAGACGAGATCGCGGAAGCGATTCAGTTCCTGCAATGGCTACTAGCCGACAATTTCACCTTCCTGGGCGTCCGTGACTACCGTGTCGATGGACAGGCGCTTAAACCGGATTTCGAGAGCGCGCTTGGCATCATGCGCTCGCGCGAGCTGCGTGTGCTCAGACGCGGCACTGCGCTCCTGGAAATTACGCCGGAGATCATGGCCTTTCTGAAGGAGCCGCGTCTGCTGATCATTGCCAAGGCCAATATCCATGCCCGCGTGCACCGGCGCGTTTACCTCGATTATATCGGCGTGAAGCGCTTCGATGCGTCTGGCAATCTCATTGGGGAACATCGCATCGTTGGGTTGTTCACCTCCACCGCCTATACGCGCGCTGCACACAGCATCCCGTATCTGCGCCGCAAGATCGCAGCGGTCGAGCAGCGCGCCGGTTTCGAACCGAGCAGCCATTCCAGCAAGGCACTGGCAAATGTGCTGGAGCACTATCCGCGCGATGAATTATTCCAGATAGACGAAGATACTCTCTACCACTTCGCGCTTGCGATCTTGCAGCTTGACGAGCGGCCTCGCGTGCGCGTGCTGGCAAGGCGTGACCGTTTCGACCGTTTTGTGTCAGTGCTGGTGTTCGTTCCGCGCGAGCGTTACGACAGCCATATCCGTGCAAAAATTGGCGCGTATCTCGCGATCGCCTTCATCGGACGCGTCTCGGCGTTCTATCCGTTTTTCCCGGATGAAGGACCGCTGATCCGCGTGCACTTCATCATCGGCCGCTCCGGTGGCTCGGCACCCGAAGTCGAACGCGCAACGCTCGAACACGAAGTTGCGGCCATTATTCGCACCTGGAGTGATGGGCTTACTCGGGCGCTGGCGCTGGTCAATCCGCCGGATAAGGCGCGCGAGCTATTCAATCGTTACCGGGATGCATTCTCCGAAGGATTCCATGAGGCTTATGCGCCAACTGTCGCGGCCGGCGACATTCGCGTGATCGAAGGTCTCTCCGGACAGCGGCCGCTCGGCGTCGACTTTCATCATCGGCTTGAAGAGGAGCAGCGCGCTGTCGGCCTGAAAGTGTGGAGCTTTGCGCGGCCTTTGCCACTCTCCGAACGCGTGCCTGTACTCGAAAACATGGGATTCCGCGTTGTGGATGAGCGCACCTACCACATCGAGCCTCAAGGCGCCGCCGGTGTCTGGTTCCACGACATGCTGCTGGAACGTGCTGATGGTGGCAGGATCGATCTCGATAGCGGCAAGGCACGGCTACAGTCGGCCTTCCTTATGGTTATGCGGGGCGCTGCCGAGAACGACGGCTACAACGCCCTCACGCTCCACGGTGGTCTGGCTTGGCGCGATGCGGCGCTGATCCGAACGCTTTCGCGATTTCTGCGGCAGATCCGCGTGCCCTATTCCCAGGACTACATGTGGGCAACGCTGGTAAAGCATGCCGGAATTGCAGCCAACATCGTTGAGTTGTTTCATGCTCGCTTCGATCCGCGCTTGGCCGCCGGGCGTAGCGAAAAACAGAGCGCGATCGTCGCGCGCATCGAAGAAGAATTGCAGAAAGTCGAAAGTCTGGACGAGGACCGCATCCTGCGGCGTTTCGTCAATGCGGTGCAGTCCGCGATTCGCACGAACTTCTTTCAGACCGAGAAGGATGGTCAGCTGAAGCCGCTGATCTCGGTCAAGTTTGAGAGCCGCAAGCTCACTGACTTGCCGCTGCCACGCCCGCTCTACGAGATCTTTGCCTATTCGCCGCGTGTGGAGGGCGTACACATGCGCTTTGGCAAAGTGGCGCGTGGCGGCATTCGCTGGTCAGACCGGCCGCAGGATTTCCGCACCGAGATTCTTGGACTGGTGAAAGCGCAGCAGGTCAAGAACGCCGTGATCGTGCCGGTCGGCGCCAAGGGTGGTTTCGTTCCCAAATTGATGCCGAAGGACGCTACGCGAGAGGTCGTGCAGGCCGAAGGTGTCGCTGTCTACAAACTGTTCATTTCGACCCTGCTCGATATCACCGACAATATCGGCCCGGATGGGGCGATCATTCCGCCCGCAAACGTGGTGCGTCACGAAGGCGACGATCCGTATCTTGTGGTCGCGACCGACAAGGGGACTGCGACCTTCTCCGACATCGCCAACGCGATTTCAGCTGAGCACGACTATTGGCTTGACGACGCCTTCGCATCGGGCGGCTCAGCCGGCTACGACCACAAGGCCATGGGCATCACTGCGCGCGGTGCCTGGGAGGCGGTGAAGCGGCATTTTCGCGAAATGGATATCGATATCGGCAGGACGCCAGTCAACGTAGTCGGCGTTGGCGATATGTCGGGCGACGTATTTGGCAACGGGATGCTGCGCGAGGACACCATCAGGCTGCTCGCTGCCTTCGACCACCGCGATATCTTCATCGATCCGGATCCCGATCCGAAAGCGAGCTTTGCCGAGCGTAAGCGATTGTTCGCGCTGCCGCGCTCAAGCTGGCAGGACTACGACAAGGCGCTGATCTCCAAAGGCGGTGGCGTTTATCCGCGCACGTCGAAAGAAATCCGTCTGAGCGCCGAAGCGCGGAAGCTCTTTAGCGTCGGTGAATCCGTGACGCCCCAGAAGCTGATGAAAGCCATCCTGACTGCGCAAATCGATCTTTTGTTCTTCGGGGGCATTGGCACCTATATCAGCGCTTCGAACGAAAGCGACGAGGCAGCCGGCGATCGCAACAACGATGGCATTTGCGTTACCGGTACCGATCTCGACTGCAAGGTGATAGGCGAGGGTGCCAATCTCGGCATGACTCAGCGCGGCCGCATCGAGGCGGCCCAGCGCGGCATCCGGCTCAACACCGACGCGATCGACAATTCAGCCGGCGTCAACACTTCTGATGTCGAGGTCAATATCAAGATCGCGCTCAACAGGCCTGTCCGCGCCGGCACCCTTACGATGGATGCACGCAACGCGCTGCTCGCCAAAATGACTAACGAAGTGGCGCAACTGGTTTTGCGCAACAACTACCAGCAGACGCTCGCTCTTTCATTGGCTCAGCGGCGCGGACTCGAGGACCTCGGATTCCAACAGCGACTGATGCAGACACTTGAAATGCACGGCGAGCTCGATCGCGGCGTGGAATTCCTGCCCGACGAGATGGCAATCGCAGAGCGGCGCAAACGCAACCTTGCGCTGACGCGGCCGGAGCTTGCTGTGCTGCTCGCCTATGCCAAGCTCTCGCTCTACAATGAGCTGCTCGATAGTACAGTGCCGGATGATCCCTATCTCGGCCGCGAGCTCGAGCGCTATTTCCCCAAAGAAATATCTAAGCGCTACGCAGATGCGTTGCACGCACACCGGCTGCGGCGCGAGATCATTGCGACGCAACTGACGAATTCTATGATCAATCGTGGCGGTGCCACGTTGATCGTGCGCATTGCCGATCAGACTGGTGCCGCACCACCGTCGATCGCGGCTGCCTTTGCCGCGGTCCGCAACAGCTACGATTTGGTCGAACTCAATAGTGAGATTGACGCGCTCGATAACAAGATTTCCGGCGAGATCCAGCTCGATCTCTATGCGGCCGTGCAGGACCTTTTACTCGACCGGCTGGTTTGGTTCTTGCGCAATGTCGATCTCACGCAGGGCCTGGAAAAAATAATCGGACACTACCGCGAGGGTATCGCGCAGGTCGCAGCCGCACTCGACAATGCCCTGTCGAAATCGGCCGCAAATGCGCGGGACGCGCGAGTCGCGGAGCTTGTCAAAGCGGGGGTGCCGGAAGCGCTGGCGCGCCGCATTGGTAGTCTCGCAATTCTAAAAGCCGCGCCCGATATTGTGCTGGTGGCAGACCGCGCCGGCAAGCCGGTGGCTGAAGTGACCGCGACCTATTTTGCGACCGAAGCCTTCTTCCAGCTCGACCGCGTCGCCAGCGCGGTTCCCAATATTGTGGTGTCGGACTATTTCGACCGTCTTGCGCTCGACCGCGCTCTCGATTCGATAGGTGATGCCGAACGACGGCTTACGGCCGCAATGGTGGGCAACGGCCACGCCGGTGCAGGTGCTTTGGAGGAGTGGGTTCGTCCACGACAGACGGAAGTCGAGCGCATCCGCTCGGCGATTCACGAAATCGTGGCCTCTGGTCTTACGCTGTCAAAACTATCGGTCGCAGCGAGTCTGTTGGGCGATCTAGCGCGGCAGTGATTGCCCGTTTTGGGCGCGCTCATTCTCCGCTCATTCCCGCGCAAGTGGGAATCTAGTGCTGGGTCCCCGCTTTCGCCGGGACGAGCGGTTGTTGTTAATGCCTGAAATGCCTTACACCGGTGAACACCATCGCGATGTTGTGTGCGTCGGCGGCGTCAATCACCTTCTGATCGTTGACCGATCCTCCAGGCTGGATCACCGCGGTCGCGCCGGCCTCGATCGCCACCAGGAGCCCATCGGGGAACGGGAAGAAGGCATCAGAAGCAACCACCGAACCTTTGGTCAGCGGAGCTGGCAGCTTAATTTCCTTCGCCGCATCTTCAGCCTTCCGTGCCGCAATGCGCGCGGCATCGACGCGGCTCATCTGCCCGGCGCCGATTCCGACGGTGGCAAGATCTTTCGCATAGATAATCGTGTTCGATTTCACATGCTTGGCCACGCGGAAAGCGAAGCGCAGATCGGCAAGCTCGGCCTTGCTCGGCGTGCGCCTGGTGACGGTCTTAAGCTGCATCTCATCCACCACCGCGTTGTCGCGCGACTGCACTAGCAATCCACCCGCGACGGATTTAACGGTTAAACCAGTTGCGCGCGAATCGGGCAGGCCGCCGGCAACGAGCAACCGGAGGTTCTTCTTTGCCGCTATGATCTTGATTGCTTCTTCGGTCGCTTCGGGCGCGATGATCACTTCGGTGAAAATCCCGGTGATTGCCTTCGCTGCATCGGCATCGAGTTTACGATTGAGCGCGACAATGCCGCCGAACGCCGAAGTAGAATCGCAAGCTAACGCCTTGCGATAGGCATCAAGGAGAGTGTCTGCCTCGGCGACACCGCAAGGATTGGCGTGTTTGACGATCACGCAAGCAGCGGAGTGGCGCGGATCAAACTCGGCAACGCATTCGTAAGCGGCGTCGGTATCATTGATGTTGTTGTAGGACAGCTGCTTTCCTTGCAGCTGTCGCGCGGTAGCAACGCCGAAGCGGTCCCCAGGCGAGCGGTAGAACGCAGCGGTTTGGTGAGGGTTCTCGCCATAACGCAAGGCTTCCACCAATTTGCCACCGAAGGCGCGATAGTCCGGCGCTTGGTCATGCAGCGTCTCAGCGAACCAGTTTGAGATCGCCGCGTCATAGGTGGCAGTGCGCGCATAAGCCTTTGCTGCCAGTTTTTGCCGCAGCTCGAGAGACACCATGCCCCCGTGATGAGTCATTTCACCAAGCACTTTTTTGTAGTCGGTAGGATCGATCACGACGGTCACATCGGCGTGGTTCTTGGCGGCGGCGCGAATCATCGCCGGGCCACCAATGTCGATGTTTTCAATGCAGTCGTCGAACGAGGCACCTTTCGCAACCGTGGCCTCGAACGGATAGAGGTTCACCACCAGCAAATCGATCGGCTTGATCCGGTGTTTCTCCATCGCCGCGACATGATCTTTGTTGCCGCGGACCGCCAGCAGTCCGCCGTGCACTTTCGGATGCAGCGTCTTGACGCGGCCGTCCATCATCTCGGGAGAACCGGTGAGTTCGGCGACATCGATCACCGTTAGGCCGGCGTCATTTAGTGCCTTGGCGGTGCCGCCTGTGGAGACGAGCTCAACGCCATAGCCGGCAAGCTCAGTCGCGAAGGCGACTAGCCCAGCCTTGTCAGACACGGACAGCAGGGCACGGGTGATGCGACGCGGACGGCTGCTCATGACGCACGAGCTAGCACATGAAACGGGCGAAAGTGTATTGGACCATTCGGCATCCACAGGGCTGATGTGACCCCGGGCCCAGCGGAGCGCCATAAGCGTGTTTACGCGCGTCTTACACGCGCTATGGCGGTGCGCTGCAGACCCGGGACCGAACTCCCTCTCGCTAGACCAGATCCCGGCGGTGCATCACTCCGCTGTCGTTTCGTGCTGCACCGCGTCTGGGGCACGAGGCTCAAAGCGGCAATTCTGGCTCATGCATCCGGTCTGGTCGGGAGCCTGGCGCTGCCGGTGGTGTGTGACGGAAACTCCAGCGCGCTGCCCCCTGCTGGCCTATATGCCCATAAATCACGATTTGCACAGTGCGGCGCGGGCCGTCCGAGCCAGCGAGAAATACACTTTCCTCGAGTTCGACCACATCAGCCAGAGTCGCAAACGTCCACAGTTCGCGGTCTTGGAGCAACAAGATCACGCCGCGGCCGTCTGCCAGACGGCTGGCCTTGATCGCGGGGTGCAAATGAAAGCGGATGGCGAATTCATCACTGGCGTTTGCTGGAAATGCGTGGCCGTCCACCGGTGTAAAGCTATCCTCGCCATCGAGTGTGCGGCCATCGGGGCTCAGCCGGATGGAACGCGTATGGATTACGCCACAGTCACTGGCATAACCGTCATGTGAAGCGCGTAACGCCACGCTGCCGGACTCTCTCTCGATGCGCACATCACGTGGGCCGGAAATGATCGGTACGCCGCCAAGCAGCCGCCGGACCGCGGTGGCTTCGAAGAAGCGACACGATGAGCGGTCATTGATCGTGACAGTTGAATGTGCGGGCGTCGCGCGTGCGACCTGTCGCCAATTCTCTTTATTCACGGCGGGCAATCCGCAATTGATCACCAACCTGTGCTGTTTCCACGAAAGCTCAAATGACAAGCAGCCTGCATGCGCTTCTTGGCTCAAAACCACAGGTGGAGGTCGGCCAGTGTCCATCAAGAGCGCGGTCTGCCCCGCGTCGATGCGTTGATAGCCGGAGTGCGGTGCATTCGACACCGGCGTGCCGCGCGCATCGTCATAGGCGAGAATAGTCGCAACCAGATCGACGGGTGTCGGCCCCATGCCATTGAATTGCGCGAAATTTCCATCGCCGTGCCTGAAAAAACGCAACATCGGCATGATGCGGTCAATTGCGTTGTTGAGCGCTTGAGGGGACGATAATTGCCGCGCGGAAAATAATTGCCGTAGCGGCAGCAGGTCGGCCAGCAGTTCGATCAGCGCTCCCGGATTGCGACTAACATGTCCGCCGTCGGGCAAGACCTGTTTATGCAATTCATCAATCAGGCGGCCTGCGTTGGCGCGCAGATATCGCGACTGCCCCTGCATGCAAAGCGTCGCATAGGTGAGCCCGATCACTGCCTGCAGGCGTGACAAGCCGTCGCGCGATTCGTTAAGAGTGTAACGCAGATAGCGCACTTGCCGTGACAGGCTGCGAATAAAGCGACGATAGAAGCGTGCGTCGGCATCCTGCAATACGAATGGTGCCTGGCTGAGCCAGCAGATCACGCGACGCGAGAGAATATCGGAGCGCCAGCCAATGGAATGCCAGCCACCTTGGACATTGATCCACTCGTCGATTAGCGAACGGGCATTGGCGCGGGTGATGGCGGAGTCGGCGGCGCGTAAGTGCCGCAGCCAGACGAAGCCGAGCAGTGTAGTAGCCCATTCATCCGATGGCGGCGTCATCTCAAAAGGCGATCGGCGGTCGCAGATGACGACTTTGCCAGCAAACGCAAAGCGGCCGGCATAGATTTCACTAGCGCGGGTGGCGTCGGCGGTGCGCAAGTCTTGCGGGGCGATCACCAGCCGGTCTGTCTTCGTTGAGGCAAATCGCCACCGAAACAGCGGATGCGCGTTGATGCGGCCTATAAGGCTACGAAATGCGCGGAGCCCGATGAGCACGGAGAGCCTGGCTCGCTCCGCCACCGAAACCCGCATGATCAAAGCGCTCGCCCCCTGCTGCGCGTCCCCATCGGCACGTGCGGGCCACACGATAGCGAAGGGTCGGGAAAGGGCCAATATGCCGGTCCGAACCGTGGACTAGGCGGGTTTTCGAGTGAGGCGAGCAGCATAAAAGCCGTCGAGCCCGCCCCAGCGCGGGTCGGGATCGGGCAGGTGGAGCGGCAGCGTCCGTAGGTCGCCGTCGATGGTGACAAACTCTTTGAGGCCGAAGACGTCCCGCTCCGCAATCGGATTGCGATCAATACGAGTATCACGCGCGAGCAAAGCCTTGATCTGGTTCTCGCCCTCCTCAGGCTCCAGTGAGCAGACGCAATAGATGAATGTCGCGCCCGGCTTTAGCAATTCTACCGCACGGTCGAGCAGCCGCTGCTGCAACGATGTGAGCACCGAGAGATCAACCTCGCTCTTGAGCCAAGGCACGTCAGGATGACGGCGGATGGTGCCGGTGGATGAACAGGGCGCATCGAGCAACACCGCGTCGAAAGGTTCCGGTTCCCATTCCAATGCGTCGACCGCGACAGTTTCGGCACTCAGAGAAAGACGCGTGAGATTTTCGCGCAGCCGGTTGATCCGCGCGGGTGAACGATCGACGGCAGTAACACGGGCGCCGGCAAACGCGAGCTGTGCGGTTTTGCCGCCAGGCGCTGCGCAGAGGTCGGCAATAGTCATCCCTCGCACGTCCCCGAAGAGGTGCACAGGCAGGGCGGCGGCTGCGTCCTGCACCCACCACGCGCCTTCGGAAAATCCTGGCAACAATGAGATCGCGCCATGGGCCAGTGTGCGTACAGTGCCGGTGGGCAGCACGCGACCGCGCAACCGCTCGGCCCAGGATTCAGCGTCTCGCTTTACCGTGAGATCGAGCGCGGGCTCGTGACCATTGGCAGCTGCAATTGCGCGCGCAGTATCGGCGCCATAGGTCTTGCTCCAACGCTGGAGCAGCCATTCCGGCGTGTCACGTGAAACGTCGTCGGCCGGTGCGGCGCCATTTTGCGCAACGCGACGCAATACAGCGTTGACGAGGCCGGCGTAACGCCCAGCGCGTCGGTCCGCTTGCGCGAGCCGCACCGACAAGTCAACGGCGGCGTGGTCGGGAACTTCGAGCCAGAGAATTTGTGCGGCGCCGAGCAACAGGATCGTTTCGGCACGCGGCGCGTCGGAGGGAAATCCCTTTTCAAGAAACCGGCCAACCAGGTGACGCAGAGTGCCGAGCCGTCTCAACACCGTCGCAGCGAGCCGTCGCGTCAAGGCACGGTCCCGGTCAGCGAGCGCGGGCAGGCCTGGATGTACGTTTTTGCCTGAGAGGAGTTCGTCGAGCGCAATTCGCCGCCGCAGAACGCCGTCGAGAATATCGGCGGCAATTCTTCGAGCGGCGAGGCCGGGAACTTCCGGCTGGGGGGAAGTGCGCGGACGCACCATACCCCGATAGTTGCCGATAAATTGTGTCGAGGTCGCGAAACTTCCGGCAAAAATGTCAGTAACTCACAACTTTAGGCCGAAGGGTTTACGCCCCCGGTTCGCTACTGAAGCGCCTGGAGGCTCACGCCCCCGCTTTCGCTGCCCTCTTGTTTTGCCGGTTGTCGACCAGGTCATCGACCACGGCCGGATCGGCTAACGTCGACGTGTCACCAAGATTGCCGAACTCATCTTCCGCGATCTTACGCAGGATTCTTCGCATGATCTTGCCCGAGCGCGTTTTCGGCAGGCTAGGCGCGAACTGAATCAGATCGGGCGAGGCGATCGGGCCAATCTCTTTACGTACCCAGCCGACCAGTTCCTTGCGCAGGTCTTCGCTTGGCTTTTCGCCAGCCATCAGGGTCACATAAGCGTATATGCCCTGGCCCTTGATGTCGTGCGGGTAGCCCACGACGGCGGCTTCCGACACTTTCGGATGCGCCACCAGCGCGCTCTCGACTTCGGCGGTGCCAAGGCGGTGGCCGGCGACGTTGATGACATCGTCGACGCGACCGGTGATCCAATAGTAGCCATCTTCGTCGCGCCGGCAGCCGTCACCGGTGAAATACTTGCCGGGATAGGTCTTGAAGTAGGTGTCCACGAAGCGCTGATGGTCGCCATAAACCGTGCGCATCTGTCCCGGCCAGGAGTCGGCAATGCACAGATTGCCCCTGGTCGCGCCATTCTGCACCTTGCCCTCGGCGTCCACGATTTCCGGCTGCACGCCAAAGAATGGACGGGTCGCCGAGCCCGGCTTCAGTTTGGTCGCGCCCGGCAGCGGCGTGATCAGAATGCCGCCGGTCTCGGTCTGCCACCAGGTATCGACGATGGGACAGCGATCTTCGCCGACCACGTGGTAGTACCATTCCCAGGCTTCCGGATTGATTGGCTCGCCCACGGTGCCAAGGAGGCGCAACGACTTGCGCGAGGTCTTCTTCACCGGATCGTTGCCGCCTTGCATCAAGGCGCGGATCGCGGTCGGCGCAGTATAGATGATATTGACCTTGTGCTTGTCGCACACCTCCCAAAAACGCGAGTTCGTGGGGTAATTTGGCACGCCCTCGAACATCAGCGAAATGGCGCCATTGGAGAGCGGGCCATAGACGATATAGCTATGCCCGGTCACCCAACCGACGTCAGCCGTGCACCAGAAGATGTCGCCGTCGTGATAATCGAACACGTATTGGTGAGTGATCGCAGTATAGACCAGATAGCCGCCGGTGGTGTGCAGCACGCCCTTCGGCTTGCCGGTCGAGCCGGACGTGTAGAGGATGAACAGCGGATCCTCGGCGCTTATCTCTTCGCAAGGACAGTCGGCCGGCACGGTCTTGGCGATTTCGTCGTAATAGACGTCGCGGCCAGCCTTCATGTTCACAACTGCGCCGGTGTGGCGCACGACGATGACAGATTTGACATGGCCCACCTTGTCGCAGGCGGTGTCAGTATTTGCCTTAAGCGGAATCTTGCGGCCTCCACGGATACCCTCGTCAGCGGTGACCACCACATCGGACTTGCAGTCATCGACGCGACCAGCGAGCGACTCCGGGGAGAAACCGCCGAACACCACCGAGTGAATGGCGCCGATGCGGGCGCAGGCGAGCATCGAAATCGCCGCCTCCGGAATCATCGGCATGTAAATCGTGACACGATCGCCCTTCTTGACGCCACGCGCCTTCAGCACGTTGGCGAAGCGGCAGACCTCGGTGTGAAGCTGTTTGTAGGTGAGTTTCTTGTCGGTCTTGGGATCGTCGCCCTCCCACAGGATGGCGGTCTGGTTGCCGCGCTTGGCGAGATGCCGATCCACGCAGTTGTAGGCGACGTTGAGCGTACCGTCCTCGAACCATTTGATTGAGACGTTGTGCGGGTCGTAGGAGCTGTTCTTGACCTTGCTGAATGGCTTGATCCAGTCGATGCGCTTGGCCTGCTCGGCCCAGAAGCCGTTCGGGTCCTTGATCGAGCGCGCGTAAAGCTCCTGATACTTGGCGTCGTCGGCAAACGCCCGTTTGCGCCAGTCAGCAGGAACATCATAGATCTTTTCGTCGGACATTGGCTTCCTCCCGTCCCCGCTTTGACCCCGCGGGCGACCTCATTTGCAGACCATTATGCGACGGCGCCTTGATTTACGACAAGGCGGAGACCTTGCCACTTTGGTCGAAAATTGGCTGATTTTGCCACCCGTTAAGGGCCAAACCAGCCGAGGATCGCGCCGATGACGACCAGCACACCGAGCCAATGACCGGTATCGATCACGGTCAGGGCGATTCTGCGGGAACTATAGGCGTTATTGACCGCAATCGCGGTGAGGACGAAACCGAGCCAGCACATGAAGCCGGAAAATGCGCCGGCGCGCACAGTGTAAATGCCGATGTGGAACATGATGCCGGAAAGCGCCGATGCCATCAGCAGCTCGGCGATAAAGGAGAGCACGAAAGGTGTGACTTTGACAGCGGTGGATTTGCCGGCGTTTTCCGCCTTGCACTGCTCCATGGTCTTGCCTTGCGCCTTGATCCACTTGCGGCCGAGCACACCGTAGTAGACCGCGCCGAAAATCCAGGCCGCCACGGCGGCAACAACGATCGCGAGCGCGTGCAGGTTTTGGAGTTGCGTCACGTGGGAGCTCCTATTTCAGCCCACCCATCTTGCAAACGAGCTTCCATTCGTCCGCCGTCACCGGCTGCACTGACAACCGGCCGTATTTGATCAGAGCCATCTCTTTCAGCTTTGGCTCGGCCTTGACGGCGGCCAGAGTCACCGGCTTAGGCAATGGTTTGCCGGCGCTTGTCTGCACTGCCACCCAACCCTCATCTTTTTTCGCCGTCGGATCGGCGAAGGCCCTGCGGACTATTTCTCCGATGCCGACGATCTGTTTCTCCTCGCCGGTGTGATAGAAGAAGAATTTATCGCCCTTCTTCATATCCTTGAGATACCGGCGCGCGGTGAAATTGCGTACGCCGCTCCATGCCTCGCCTTTGACGCCGCTCTTAACCTGATCGTCCCAGGAGAACTCTTCGGGCTCAGATTTCATTAGCCAGTACGCCATTTCACTCTTCCGATTTGAGGGGCCGCGTCAGCAGCGACTCGATCGCTTCATCCACGCGCATTTTTCCTGCCAGCACTGCGGCGACCGCGGCCGAGATAGGCATCTCCACGTTTTTCTCGCGGGCCATTTCCAGCAACACCGGCGCGGTAAACACGCCTTCGGCGAGCTTGCCGTGCGCGGCGGTTTCCGGCTTCTCGCCTTTGCCCAACGCGACACCGCACGAGAAATTGCGCGATTGCGGTGTCCCGCACGTGAGAATGAGATCGCCGAGGCCGGACAATCCCATCATGGTTTCAGCCTTGGCGCCGTATGCTTTACCAAAGCGCACCAGCTCAGCAAAGCCGCGCGTTGTTAGAGCTGCTAAAGCGCTGGCGCCGAGGCCTTTCCCGGTCACGATGCCGGCCGCGATCGCAAGAACGTTCTTGGTAGCGCCACCGAGCTCGACGCCCCGTACATCGGTCGAATGATAGGGCCGGAAAGTCCCGGCGTTTAACGCATGCGCTAGATCGAGTACAACCTTGCCGTCAGTCGCGGCGATGGTAACCGCCGTTGGCAGTCCGCGCGCGACGTCGACAGCAAAACTCGGCCCAGACAGAATTGCCGGCAGGGCCTTTGGCGCGCACTCGGCGATGATCTCTGTCATGAACTTGTGAGTGCCGTGCTCAATGCCCTTGGCACAAGCGATCAGGGGCGTGCCTTCTGTATTCGACTTAGCAAGCGATGTAATTACCGAACGCATGGCCTGCGCCGGCACCACAACGAGAATCGCGTTGCTGTTCGCGGTCTCGGCAAGGTCCCGCGTCACCTTGATTCCGTTGTCGAGGCGTACGCCCGGCAAAAAGCGGCTTTCGCGTTTCTGTTCGAGACTCGCGGCGTTGTCCGGCTCGTGTTCCCATAGCGTCACTTGTCGTCCGGCGCGCGCGCAGGTGAGCGCCAGCGCCGTTCCCCAGGCGCCGCCGCCGAGCACTGCTATGCGTTGAATGGCCATCCAGGGTCCGTCAGTCAGCTTACTTATATGCCGCCGTGCGCTGCCGCGCGCCCTCAGCGGCCGCTGTCTCGTCGAGCGGCCAGCGCGCCCGCGGCGCCACATCAAGTGAATCGGTGAGACCGAGCGCCAGTCGCTCGCAACCGGCCCAGGCAATCATCGCGCCATTGTCGGTGCACAAGTCGGGTGGTGGCATGACCAGCGTTGCGCCCATCTCGAAGGCCAGACGCGTGAGCACTTTGCGGATTGGCTGATTGGCGACGACGCCGCCAGCGGCGACCAGCGCGCTCGGTGAGCCGAAACGTGCGCGGAACAGTACCAGCCCCGCACGCAAACGGTCGAATACAACATCGACGATCGCTTGCTGGAAGCTCGCGCAGAGATCGGCGACATCCTGGTCGCTGAGCGGGGCAATTTTCTCCGCTTCCAGCCGTAATGCGGTCTTTAGACCGGAAAGTGAGAAATCGGCCTCCTTGCGCCCATGCATCGGGCGCGGCAGCGCGAAACGCGTCGGGTGGCCGTGCATGGCTTCCTTCTCTACCTCCGGTCCGCCTGGATAACCAAGGCCAAGCAGCTTTGCGGTCTTGTCGAAGGCTTCGCCGATAGCGTCATCCTGAGTCGTGCCAAGACGGACATAATCGCCAACGCTGCGCACGGCGACGATCTGGGTGTGGCCGCCGGACGCGAGGAACAGGCAATAGGGAAATGGCGTGTTATCGGTCAGGCGCGCTGTCAGCGCATGCGCTTCCAGATGATTGACCGCAATCAGCGGCTTGTTTTTGACCAGCGCGATTGCCTTGGCGGTGGTCAAGCCGACGATCACGCCTCCGATGAGTCCTGGCCCGGCAGCGGCGGCAACGCCGTCGATCGCATCGTAGATGAGGCCAGCCTGCATCATAGCTTTGGCGATGATGATATCGAGCGCTTCGACATGGGCTCGCGCGGCGATTTCCGGCACCACTCCGCCGAACGCGGCGTGTTCGCGCACCTGTGAGAGCACCACATTGGACAGAATCCTGCCGCGGCCGTCCTCGAAACGCTCGACCACCGCCGCCGCGGTCTCATCGCAGGTCGTCTCGATCCCGAGGACAATCATCAGTCCCTCATGTGCCCTTCCGCCCGGCCGGGGCGAGGTGACGGCGGGCGAAATAATAGCTAGTCCTGAACGCGGGGCCGACCCCGGTTGGGCCTAGCATCGCGAGGTTACATGGCGCAATCCACAGCCTCTTTGCGCATCGGCACGCGCGGTAGTCCGCTCGCATTGGTGCAAGCGCGCGCGGTGCGGTCGCGGCTAGCCGCGGCGACGGGCGTGAACGAGGAGACGATTGAACTCGTGGTCATCCGCACCACCGGCGACACCATCCAGGATCGGCCGCTCGCGGATGAAGGCGGCAAGGGTTTGTTCACGAAGGAAATCGAGGAAGCCCTGCTGGATCGACGCATCGATCTCGCCGTGCATTCGGCGAAGGACATGCCGACGATCTTGCCGAAAGGCTTGGCCTTGGCGGCCTGCCTTGAGCGCGAAGACCCCCGCGATGTTTTCATCAGCCATAAGGCGCGCTCACTCGTCGAACTTCCGCGCGGCGCGAGCCTGGGAACTGCATCGCTGCGCCGGCAGGCGATCGCCAAGCGTGCGCGGCCGGACCTGCGTGTGACACCGCTGCGCGGAAATGTGGAGACGCGGCTGCGCAAACTCGACGCCGGCGAAGTCGATGCCACATTGCTTGCGCTCGCTGGGCTAAGGCGCCTCGGACTGGTCGAGCATATCACCAGCATCATGAACGCAGAGGCGTTTCTGCCAGCCGTCGGGCAAGGGGCAATCGGCATCGAGGTGCGCAAGGATGACACTCGCGTATGCGACATTCTCGCTCACATTGATCACGCCGAAACCTCTATCGCGATCGCTTGCGAACGAGCCTTCCTCGCCGCGCTCGATGGCTCCTGCAAAACTCCGATCGCCGGCCACGCCACGATCTCTGGGGATGCGATACAATTTCGCGGATTGATTGCGCGGCCTGATGGCAGCGCCGCACACGACATCGCCGGCACTGGCAGCCGCAAAGATGCGGCTACGATCGGTACCGACGCTGGGCGCGAGCTGAAGCACCGGGCCGGGCCCGGATTTTTCGACTAGTGCATGATCCCGCAAAGTGGGAACCGGCTTTCGGACAAGATCATGCACAGGGAAAGATGATCATGCGCGTCGTCATCACCCGCCCGCAAGGCGACGGCGAACGCATCGCGACCGCATTGCGCGCGCGCGGACATGAGGTGTTGGTGGCGCCGCTGATGCGCGTGCAGGCGATTGCCGCCAATCTTGCGGGCGCGTGGGGCGCGGTCATTGTGACCAGCGCGAATGCGCCGAACGCGATTGCTCACAATCCCGCACGCGATGTTCTGATCAAACTTCCCCTTTTCGCCGTTGGCCAGCGCAGTGCCGAGGCCGCGCGACAGGCCGGCTTCATCAATGTCACATCGGCGGGTGGCGATGTGCGTGATCTGGTCAATATGTTGATGGGGGAGCATGCCAATACCAAAGCCCCGCTGCTCTACCTCGCCGGGGAAGATCGCGCTGCCGATCTCATCGGCGAATTGTCAACGCGTGGCATCGCCGCCGAGATGCGCGTTGTTTACCGTGCGGTTGCTGCGCCGTTTCCGCCGGCGTTGATCGAGGCGCTCAGGGCCGGCGAGGTTGACATCGTGATGCATTTTTCCCGCCGCAGCGCCGAAAACTATATGGCCGGCGCCAAGAAGGCGGGCATCGCCGGACTGGCGCTGGCGGTGCGGCATCTTTGCCTGTCGGCGCAAGTCGCCGAACCTCTCGCGGGTGCCAGCCGCATCGCCATTGCCGCGCGTCCCGATGAGGCAGCGCTGGTCGAGCTTTTGCAGGTGCAACAGCGTTGATTATTGGCGCAGCCACGCCATTTGCGTTATTTCCTGCCTGCGGGGTTGAGCCGATTCGAGGAAACGCGCATGGCCGATAAGCGCAAGACGCCGGACCCCGCCGAAGGCGCGCGCCACCGCAAGGGCCCGGCTCCGACCATTGATTTGAGGGCGACTGAAGTTGCGGCCGAATCTGCAGCCGGCGAGCCGCGTGCTGCAGCGGGCGAACCGCAGGCCGGCTCACCTCCGGGACAGGAGGCTCACGCACAACCTGAGGCAGCTCACGACTCCGAGCCTGCCAATGGTCGCAACGGGTCGTCCCGAAAACACGGAACTGCCTGGCAAGCACTATTCGCGGGATTTGCAGGAGCGGTGATCATGACAGCCGTGCTGTCTGCACTTTGGCTCGCCGGGCTGGTGCCTGCTCGTTATGACGGCTCGATCAGTGCCGACCCGGCATCGATCGCCGCGCTCAATGATCGCATGGCAAAGTTCGAAGCCGCCGCCAAAACGTCTCATAGCGATCCAACCGTCTCCGAGCGTCTTTCTGCCGCCGACAACGCCATGAAATCGCTCGGCATTGCATTGACGGCTCTCACCAAACGCAGCGACGAAGCTGCCGGAACAGCTGCGGACGCTCGCGCACGCGCGGACGCATCTGAAAAAGCGATGACGGAATTGCGCAACAGCGTGCAGGATCTCGGCAGGAATGCATCGGCCGGCCTGTCTCCAGCAGATGTCGATTCCTTGAAAAAACGTATCGCCGCACTCGAGCAGCTGGTCAAAGCCGCACCGGCCGATAGTGCCGCGAGGCTTGCGCTGAGCGCGTCGGCGCTGCGTGACGCAGTCGCGAGCGGCGCGTCGTTCATCACCGAACTCGAAGAAGTAAAATCTCTCGGCGCGGACGAGAAGATTTTAGCACCGATGACACCATTCGCGGCGAGCGGTGTGCCAACCGTCGCGACGCTTGCACAGGAGCTGCGCTTGCTGATCCCGGCAATGCAGAGGGTTTCCGGCGCTCGCGCGCCGATTGGCGGCTTCCTGGAGCGGCTGGAAGCTAATGTCGGCAAGCTCGTGCGTATTCGTCCGGTGGATGCGCCGCCGGGCGACGATGCGTCGGCCGTGCTGGCGCGCGTCGAAATAGAAGCCGCGAACGCCGCCGTAGATGACGCGCTTATCGATCTCGGCAAGCTCGATGCCGCAACGCGCGCGCCCGCACAAGATTGGATCAGAAAAGCTCAGGCGCGGCAGGCTGCGCTCGCCGCCGCGCGTCAGTTTGCGAGCGAGACGACGCACGCACTTGGCAAGCGGTGAGGCTGGGATGACCCGTACCATCCTTTTTCTGGCTTCGGTGGCGGTCGTTGCCGCAGGCGTCGCCTGGATTGCCGATCGCCCAGGCGAGGTCTCCATCACCTGGATGGGCTATCGCATCGAAACATCGATGATGGTGGGCGCCTTCGCAGTCGCCGTGCTGGTGCTCATCGCCCTGTTCCTTTGGTCGATTGTGCGCGCGATTTTGCACTCGCCCGAGCACATATTATTATTTTTTCGGCACCGTCGCGCCGTCAAAGGCTACCTTGCGATCAGCCGCGGTTTGATCGCAATCGGCGCCGGCGATCTGCGTGTTGCGCGCAAGTCCGCCGCCGAAGCCGCGCGACTGTCGCCGGGCGATCCACTCGCGCTGTTGCTGACTGCGCAATCGGCACAGATGGCCGGCGATCGAAATACCGCTGAGCGCGCGTTTCGTGAAATGACGAAGCGCGATGACACCAAATTGCTGGGGTTGCGCGGGCTCTACATCGAGGCGCAACGGCGAAACGATGCCGACAACGCGCGGTTCGCCGTCGAAGAAGCGGCTAAGCTGAAACCTGCGGCGGTCTGGGCCGGGCAAGCGGTGCTCGACTATCGCTGCGCCGCCGCGGACTGGGCCGGCGCACTCGACGCCCTCGATCACATGAAGGGCGCGCTGGAGAGGCCCGACTATCGCCGCAAACGTGCCGTGCTGCTCGCCGCGCGCGCGCAAGCGCTTGCAGACATCGATCGCGACACTTCACGCGCGCTGGTGCTGGAATCGGTCAAGCTGGCACCCGACCTGGTGCCGGCAGCGGCGCTCGCTGGACGACGGTTGGCGGAATCGGGCGAACCGCGCAAGGCACGAAAAATCCTCGAGACCGCCTGGACGATTAATCCTCATCCGGATATTGCGGAAAGTTACGCTAACCTCCGTCTTGGCGACAGCGCGCGGGAGCGGCTCGCGCGTGTGCAGAAGCTCGCCGACAAGGTCCCGGGTCAGCTTGAGGGTGCTTTAGCGGTAGCGCGCGCAGCGCTCGATGCGCGCGAATTTACGACCGCGCGTGCAGCGCTGGCGCCATACCTGTCGGCGCCGACGCGGCGCATTGCGACATTGATGGCGGACATCGAGGAAACCGAACACGGCGACGAAGGCCGCGTGCGCGAATGGATGATGCGCGCCATGCGCGCTTCCGGCGATCCGGTCTGGACCGCGGACGGCGTGGTGTCGGAGCGCTGGCTCCCGATTTCACCGAACGGAAGGCTCGACGGTTTTGAATGGAAAGTTCCACTCGCCGAGATCGGCGTCAGCCGTCCTATCATTGAGGTCGTGCCGCCTGCTGCGGAGTCGATCACTGTCACTCGGCCGGAGACAAAACCTGAGCCACCGGCGGAGAGGCCGCGCAAGACTGCAAAATCCAAGGCGTCTGCCAAGGCCAAACCGGTCGAGCCAGTCATCCCGCTGGTGCATGCACCTGATGATCCGGGCCCCGATTTAGGCCTCGATCGCGATCCACTACCGGAAACCGCGACGCCACCAGCGACTGATGCGTGGCGGCGACTGCGCAAGTTGTTCCGTTAAACGCGGCATAACGAACGAGGCTGTAGTGCTTGCCAAGTGAGGTCCACGCCGATATCAGTGGCGCGACTTCAGCCGGCGTAGCTCAGCGGTAGAGCATCCGCTTCGTAAGCGGGTGGTCGGGGGTTCAAATCCCTCCGCCGGCACCGCTTTGAGAAAAGTCGACACCCTCGTCACAATTGCCTCACTGAAAGTTAAACGGTTCAGGCCTTGGCCTTCCATCCAATTGCTTGAAATTACGCTATAAATTATGATTGAAAGAGAAGGCTGGGATGCGGCTTGGCGCCCCGTGTCCCGAATTAAACCTGTCTTTCTCCCGCACCGATAACGTAAGATATTGGGCAATCGGATCAGTCACTTCGTTCTGTAGAGTAGTGTTATGGCCAGACCTGCTGTCATTCTCGTTGGTGCGGATAAAGGGGGCGTCGGTAAGACCACTGTTGCCCGCACCTTGATCGATTACTTCGGCGCTCATCAGACGCCAACCCGCGCCTTCGACACCGAGTCGCCGCGCGGCACACTCAAGCGTTTTCATCACGATCTGACCGAAGTTGTCGACGTCACCTCGGTTTCAGATCAAATGAAAATCTTCGATACGCTGGGCAGTGCTGAAGCCAAAGTGACGGTGATCGACGTGCGCGCCGGTTTGTTGTCGTCAACGCTGCAGGCATTGACCGAAATTGGCTTCCTCGAATCGGCCAAGAAGGGACAGATCACGTTTGCGGTGTTTCATATTCTCGGGCCGTCAATCGCCTCGCTCGACGAAATCGCCGAGACAGCGCGCGTCATTGGCGACGCCAATTACTTCCTGGTGAAGAACTTCATCAACAACACCACATTCTTCGAGTGGGATCCGGCGACTTACAATTCGTATTTCAAGAAGATTAAGGGCGCTGAGGAGATCGTCATCCCGAAGCTAAACGAGATGGCTTACGAGCAAGTGGAAGTGGCCAGCGTTCCGTTCGTCTCATTTGTTGGCAACAAGGGCGCAAAGGGCGAAGCAGCCAACTATTCTTTCGTTTTGCGTGGCTATGTTCGCCACTGGCTTGGCAATGTCTGGGGTGAGTTCGACCGAGTGAAGCTTGTCGACCTGGTCTCGCCAAAGACGGAAAGCAACGTTCGTCAGGCCGCCGGCTAGCCTTTACCCAAGTGCGCCGATCGTGCGACGACGTCCGGTCAGGTGATGTCATTCCGCAGTTCCATCACCATTGTCGCATCGCCGCGCCCACGCGTCGGTAAGACCCTGCTGGCGCGGTTGCTTGCGGACTTCCATTTGCATGAGGGTCGTTCGGTCGCAGCCTTCGATCTCAATGTTGGCGAACGCACGCTAGTGCAGTTTCTGCCCGAAAAGACCACGATAGCGACCATCCGCGACATCAATGGCCAAATGGCGCTGTTCGATCGCCTGATCGCGGACGAGGATACCAGCAAGGTCATCGATCTCGGCCATGAATCGTTCGAGTCTTTTTTTTCGGTGGCGCACCAGATCGGTTTC
>JBARNC010000163.1:0-3497 GCA_049802775.1 Pseudolabrys sp.
GCCGATCCGAAGGCGAGTTCAGCGAATATGACATCGCATTTCTGCAAGGTGCCGCGAACATCCTCGGGATGGCCATCGAACAGCAGCAATATCGGCGCAAGCTACAAGCTGCCCTCGAGCGCCATCAGATTTTGCTCAAGGAGGTCAACCACCGTGTCAAGAATAGTCTGCAAGTGGTCTCCAGCATGCTTCACCTACAAGCGAGCGCCGTCGGCGACCCTGCATTGAGTGATCGCCTAAACGAAGCATCGACCCGCATTTCGGCTGTCGGCCGCGCCTATGAGCGCCTCGCCTACAACGCCGATTATGAGAGTATTGGTCTTGCCTCCTATTTGCGTGAGGTCATTAACGACCTGGAGACCGCGGTTGCTCCCTGCAAAATTCAACTGGAAGCGCCCGAGGAAATTAAGTTCGCGGCAGATCGCGCCATTCTCGTCGCTCTTGTCATCAATGAATTAGTTTTGAACGCCGGCAAACATGCCTATCCAAATTCTTCCGGTGGATCGATTGGGGTGCGAGTTGTTCGAACGGAAAAGGACCGCATTTTAATATCGGTCCGTGATGAAGGTGTCGGCCTGCCGACTGGATTTGACCCCGCGACCGGCAAGCGCCTCGGCACGCGCTTAATCAATGCGCTTACGAAACAGTTGGGAGCGGAATTGACACGACCGGTATCCATCATTGGCACCAATTTTGTGTTACTTATTCCGTTGGGCACGGCCGTCAGCAATTAATCACCTCCAGCAGATTGCGCAATCGAATGTCCGCTTTTGGCACAAAGCAGACATCCCTGTTTGCACCGCACATGTCCGCTATTGGAGTAACAGCGGACATTGACCAACCGCTGCTCACTAATCTCGATTATCGACAGACAAGCTTTCGCTTAAGCCCCCGCGTGGTGCTCACCCATCGATAGCAAGGGTCGTAGTAATATTCGTCAGCCGGTAGCGTGCCGTTGGTTAGCGAGTTTATCCCATAGGCGCGATAATGATCGCGATATGAATATCGAAGATAGTTGCCGGTGGTGATCGGCTCAGCCGAGGCAAGCGCTGGTACCAACAACAAAATGGTAATCGCTATCCATCTTTTCATGGCGAAAGCATTCCCAAGGATCACGACCCAAAGCGAACACCGGACGCATGAAACACCCTGGCCCGGCAGCGTTGTCGTATGGTCATCGCGATATTGCGTGCTGCCCGCGAGGGCTTAAGTATTTTTCTCCAACTCGGCGTACACATTCGCGCGCATATTACCGACCTTTTTGATCGCCTTGCGCACAGTTCCGGCGCTGACACCGAATTTGCGCGCGACGTAAGCAACCTCATATGCCTGCTTGCCAGAGATGCGCGCGCGATCCGCCTTACGTCCCTTTTTGCTCGCCTTTTTCTTTGTCTTGGCCATTGTGGTACTCCCCTATTGATGGGATCGACATGACGCAATTCACTCGCACTGTGCGCCCCGGCTGACTGAACCCCGCTCATACACGATTGTTGAGCCGTGCGCAGGCCTGCCGAGCGCTCACCGCATGAACACTCGACCGCCTTGGTATACGCCGTCCTCTCGTTTCCCGTTGGCAGTTCAGGCCTTGATATCGGCCGGCAGCTTGCCGCCATTGGCGGCGAGCTTCGCCATGACCTGCTTGTGCAGCCAGACATTCATGGTCGCAGAATTATTGGTGTCGCCGGTGTAATTCAGTTCTTTGGCGAGTTCTTTTCGCGCGTTCAAGCTGCTATCGAGATTGAGAGCTTTCATCAGGTCGACTATGGAAGTGCGCCAGGCAAGCTTTTCGCCCTTAGCTGCTGCCGCTTTGTCGACGATAGCGGCAACATCGACCGTTTGTGCCGGAGGCGCACTTGGCGCTATCGATGGTGAAGCGGTCGCCTGCGCGGAACCCTGACCGAAAATCGCGCCCATAATATTTCCGAAAATGCTCATGACATTTCCTCCCGTCTGTTTGTGACAGAGGTGCGCTACCTCGATTGCTGAGGCATTAATATAACGCTCCCGCAATATCATCATTGATCAAAACCGCGCGATTGAAACGTAGAGACGTGCGGCCGCCATGTTCCGGTCACCGCGGCGTCGTAATCTCAAAAAACTAGGATGTTTTCCAATTGCTATAGGAGATGACACATGGGCCTGATGGATGTCCTCAACGGGATGCAGAATGGGCCGCGTGGACAACGTGACCCGAGTAGCGGCAGTGGAGGAATGTCGCCGATCACAATGGCAATCCTCGGTCTGCTCGCGTACAAAGCGGTCAAAGGCTTTACCGGCAGTCAACAGTCGACCACACCATCGAGTACTCGCGTTCCACGCGGCGGAAACGCTATTAATACCGGCCTGCCGAACAGCAGCGGCGGGTTGGGCGATTTGTTCAGAAGCGGATTAGGCGGCCTGCTCGCAACAGGTGCCGCTGGAGGCATCCTAAGCGGTGGCTTGAGCGACCTGCTCAAGCAGTTTCAGCAAAGCGGCCAGAGCGATACCGTCAATTCGTGGGTCGGCACCGGACCCAACAAGTCAATCTCGCCTAATGATTTAGCCAGCGCCCTCGGATCGGACAAGATCAATGCACTTGTCGCGCAAATTGGCATGTCGCGCGATGACTTGCTCCGAGGCCTCAGCAAATATTTACCGCAGGTCGTAGACCAGTTGACGCCTCAAGGACGCTTGCCTACTGAACAGGAAGCCCAGCGCATGCTCTGATGCATGCGCGGGTTCTTTACGATTCGAAAGCAGCGTAGACATTCGTCCTCCGGGCGATCTCGCTATTAGGAAATAGGAGCGAGCATGGGCATCATTTGGATTATTCTGATCGGACTAGTGGCGGGGCTTATTGCGCGTTGGCTCGCGCCGGGACCAAACAATCCCTCGGGCTTCATACTCACTGCGGTCCTCGGTATTGCGGGCGCATTCCTTGCGACCTGGATCGGCCAGGCGATCGGCTGGTACCGGCCTGACCAAGGCGCGGGCTTTATCGGTGCAACCGTAGGTGCCGTGGTCGTTCTCTTCATCTGGCACCGGCTCGTTGCCGCACGGGTGATACCCGATCCCGGGGCTGGGCCGCGTTAATCAAGGCTGCATGAATTAGGACGGCCGCATTGGACTAGCGGTGAACTGAAAACGCAATGTCCGCTATTGGCACAAAAGTGGACATGTGCTTGTGCACTGCCAATGTCGGGGGTAAAGCGGACATGACCTTTTGCACTGCAAATGTCCGCTAATGACTCAAACCGGACATTCGCTCGCGCGCGGTGCCGCGTTTCGCGCGCCCAATCGGAGACTTAGGAGTAGCCAAATTGCTGCGTCACGCTCCTTCATTGACCTCTGCAGTTGACCGGATCGGCAGCAAACGGCGAGGCGGGCCCCGCTGCGAACGCTTTCACTGCGCCTGTGCGCTGACGCCAGCGTCCTTGATGATCGGCCACCACTTGTCGATCTCGGCCTGCTGAAATTTGGCCAACCCCTCCGGCGTCTGCAGGTCGCGCGACGCCACG
>JBARNC010000164.1:0-47711 GCA_049802775.1 Pseudolabrys sp.
TGTCAAAGATCACCTTTACCAGCCCCTGATCTTCTCCCAGCGCAATGGCCTTGCCATTGCCAATGAAGGGAAAACGGCCGACGCGGATTTCGAGCTTCTTTTCCTTAGCAGCCTGCTCGGTGAGGCCGACAGAAGCGATCTGCGGCGCGCAATAAGTGCAGCCGGGGATCATAAGTTTATTCATCGGGTGCGGGTTGAGGCCCTTGATCGCCTCGATGCAAACGACGCCTTCGTGCTCGGCCTTATGCGCAAGCATCGGTGCACCGGAGACATCACCGATGGCGTAGATGCCAAAAACATTCGTTTGGTTGAATTGATCGACGACGATAATGCCGCGATCCGTCTTCACACCCAGCTTTTCTAAACCAAGGTTCTCGATATTGCCGACGACCCCGACAGCCGAGATGACCCGCTCGACGGTAATTGCATGCGACTTGCCGCCTTCTTCGATGGTCGCGGTGACGCCGTCGCTTTTCTTGTCGAGCTTGATCACCTTCGCGTTCGTGTGAATCTTGATTCCTTGCTTCTCAAACCTCTTGCGGGCGAAGCTCTGAATTTCATGATCCTCGACAGGCAAAATTTGCGGCAGCACTTCAACCACAGTCACCTCGGCACCGAGCGTGCGATAAAAAGAGGCGAACTCGATACCGATCGCTCCAGATCCGATAACCAATAAAGATTTGGGCACGCGATCGGGTGCCATTGCCTCGAAATAGGTCCAGATCATTTTCTTGTCTGGCTCGAGACCGGGCAGCACCCGCGGTCGCGCACCGGTGGCGATTATGATGTGCTTGGCCTGATAGCTGCCAGCGCCAAGCGCGGCCTTCGGCGTTTCGCTCTTCGAGGCTTTTACCGTAACCTTGCCGGGCGCGTCGATTGAAGCTTCGCCCCAGATCACCTGGACCTTGTTCTTTTTCATCAAGAAGCCGACGCCGTCGTTGAGCCGCTTTGCCACTACGCGAGAGCGGTCGACTACGGCTTTGGAGTCATAGCCCACGTTGTCGGCCTTCAGACCGTAGTCCTTAGCATGTTGCATGTAGTGAAATACTTCCGCCGAGCGGAGCAGCGCCTTGGTCGGGATGCAACCCCAGTTCAGGCAAATGCCTCCGAGGTAATCGCGCTCCACGATCGCCGTCTTGAAGCTGAGCTGAGCCGCACGGATTGCGGTAACATAGCCGCCTGGGCCGGAGCCGATGATCAGGACGTCGAAAGTAGTATCGGCCACGACGCATCTCCGCTGCACAGTTATTGGCGCCTTTCGTCTCCCATAAGGGGCCGCTTCAAGCAAGCGCCGCGAAGGGATACGATCCGCCCTAAAGTTCAGACAACCATCATCACGGGATTCTCGATCAGCGCCTTGAACGCGGCCATCAATTCGGCGCCGAGTGCACCGTCGACGGCGCGGTGATCGCAGGACAGCGTCACGCTCATAATGGTCGCAGCCTCGATTTTTCCGTTGCGCACCACCGCCCGTTCTTCGCCCGCGCCGACCGCCAAGATCGTCGATTGCGGCGGGTTGATCACGGCCGTGAAATCCTTGATGCCGTACATGCCGAGGTTCGATACCGACGAAGTGCCGCCCTGATATTCGTGCGGCTTGAGCTTGCGCTCGCGCGCCCGAATGGCGAGATCGCGCATTTCGTTTGAAATTGCCGACAAAGATTTGCTTTCGGCGCTGCGGACGATCGGCGTGATCAGTCCGCCCGGCAAGGCCACGGCGACACCGATATCCGAATGCTTATGTTTGAGCATGCCGGCTTCGGTCCAGCTTACATTGGCGTCGGGGATACGTTGGAGAGCGAGCGCAAGCGCTTTGATAACGAAATCATTGACCGAAAGCTTGTAAGCGGGCTTACCGTCCTTGATCTTGGGTGCAGCGGCGTTGATCTCTTCGCGCGCGACCATCAGCCGACCGACGTCGCAATCCATAGTCTCGTAGAAATGCGGGATGGTTTGCACCGAGGCGGTAAGCCTTTGCGCGATGGTTCGGCGCATGCCGTCATGCGGCACCAATTCGTACGAACCCTCCTCGTAGAGCGAGCGGATCTCCGCATCAGACATCGACGGGGCGATTGTTGCGCCGCCTGCAGGCGCGCCAGCCGGCGCGCGCAAACCCTTGCCGGACTTTGCCTGCTCGATGTCGCGCGCAATGACACGGCCATGCGGACCGGAGCCCTGGACGCGGTTGAGATCAATATTACCTTCTTTGGCGAGGCGGCGCGCAAGCGGTGAAGAAAAAATGCGGCTTCCGCCCTTTGATGGCTGCGCAGGCGCTGGTGAGCCCTTGGGCGCGCTTGGTGCTACAGTGGGACCGGGTTTTTCAGCAGGTCTCGGTGTCGGCGCGGATGCGGGCTTTGCGGCTGCCTGAGGCGCACTCTTCGTCTCGTCTGCCGCTGCCTTAACGTCTTCGCCCTCGTTTGCAAGCACAGCGATCACCGAGTTTACGGCGACATCTTGCGTACCTTCAGGCACAACGATCTTGGCGAGCGTGCCGTCGTCGACTGCCTCGTATTCCATCGTCGCCTTGTCGGTCTCTATTTCGGCGATCACATCGCCGGACTTGACCTTGTCGCCTTCCTTCTTCAGCCAGCGCGCAAGGTTGCCCTTCTCCATCGTAGGCGACAACGCGGGCATGAGGATGTTGGTCGGCATGCGAGCCTACCGGTAACAAACGGCCTTCGCCGCCCCGACGACCTCGGCGACCGAAGGAAGCGCCAGCTTTTCAAGATTCGCCGCGTAAGGCATCGGTACTTCTTTTCCGGATACGCGCGCGATCGGCGCATCCAGATAATCAAAGGCGTAAGTCATGATTCGTGCGGCGATCTCGGCACCGACACCCGACTGTTGCCAGCCCTCCTCTACCGTCACTGCGCGACCAGTTTTCTGCACCGACGCAACAATGGTGTCGGTGTCCATGGGTTTAAGTGTACGCAGGTCGATAACTTCGGCGTCGATGCCGTCATTGACCAGTTGTTCCGCGGCCTTGAGCGCATAGGTCATGCCCATCGACCAGGCGACAATCGTCACGTCATTGCCGACACGCGCAATTTTCGCTTTGCCAATCGGCAACACAAAATCATCGAGTTTCGGAACTGCCGATGAATGGCCGTAGAGAATTTCGTTTTCCAGGAAGATCACCGGGTTAAGATCGCGGATCGCGGCTTTCAGCAATCCCTTGGCATCGGCGGCGGTCGACGGTGCAATAACCTTTAGACTTGGGATGTGCGAGTACCACGCCGAATAGTCCTGGCTATGTTGCGCGGCGACACGGGCGGCGGCGCCGTTGGGTCCACGGAAAACAATCTGGCAGCCCATCTGTCCGCCAGACATGTAGAGTGTCTTCGCCGCAGAATTGATCAGCTGATCCATTGCCTGCATGGCAAAATTGAACGTCATGAATTCAACGACCGGCTTGAGACCCGAGAGCGCCGCACCGATTCCGAGGCCCGCGAAGCTGTGTTCCGTAATCGGTGTGTCGATCACGCGCTTCGGCCCGAACTCCTGCAGTAGACCCTGCGTGACCTTGTAAGCACCCTGATATTCGGCAACCTCCTCGCCCATCACGAATACGTCCTTGTCACGTCGCATTTCCTCGGCCATGGCGTCACGCAGCGCCTCACGCATGGTCATGGCGACCATTTCGGTGCCTTCGGGAATCTCAGGGTCGTTCGCTGCCTGCGGAACCGGCGCCACGGGCGCGATGGGTGATCTTGGCGCCGGCGTGTTCTGCATCTTTGTCTGCTGCTTCTGGACTTTCGCCGCTGATCCGGACCCGGCCGCCTTCTGCTGTTGAGCCGAATTCATTGACTTTATCGCGGCCTTGTCTTCGCCCTCGCCGAGGATCAACGCTATCGGCGTATTCACAGCAACATCGGCAGTCCCTTCCGGAATAAGTATTTTTCCGAGCGTGCCCTCGTCCGCCGCTTCGACCTCCATTGTTGCCTTGTCAGTCTCAATTTCAGCAATGACGTCGCCAGATTTGATTTTGTCGCCCTCTTTTTTAAGCCACTTGGCGAGATTGCCCTTCTCCATCGTAGGCGAGAGGGCGGGCATGAGCACTTCGGTTGGCATGGGCGTTACTATTTTCCAGGCAACAGGATCAGCGATAGACGTCGGTATAAAGTTCTGACACGTCCGGTTCGGGATCGTGGGTGGCAAACTCCGCCGCCTGGTTGATCAGGTCACGTACCTCGCCATCAATGGTCTTTAACGCGTCTTCGTTGGCGAGTTTCTTTTCGAGGATGCGGTGGCGCGCCATGTCAATCGGATCGTGGTGTGTGCGTACCTCATCCACCTCCTCGCGGGTGCGATACTTCGCTGGATCCGACATCGAATGCCCACGGTAGCGGTAGGTAAGCATCTCAAGAATATAAGGACCTTTGCCTGCTCGGCACCACGCAGCAGCCTTCTCGCCGGCCGCCTTCACCGCGCGCACATCCATCCCATCCACCTGGTCGCCAGGAATGTTAAAGGACAATCCGCGTCGAGACAGATTCACTTCCGCCGAGGCGCGCGTGATCGCGGTGCCCATGGCGTAGCGATTGTTCTCGATTACATAGACAACCGGCAATTTCCAGAGCTCCGCCATGTTGAAGCTCTCATAGACCTGGCCCTGGTTAGCGGCACCGTCCCCGAAGTACGTGAGGGTGATGTTGCGGTTGCCGCGATAATAGTTAGCGAACGCAAGGCCCGTGCCCAGCGGTACCTGTGCGGCGACGATACCGTGACCGCCATAGAAACCTTTTTCCACGCTGAACATGTGCATAGAGCCGCCCTTGCCCTTGGAATAGCCGTGCGCGCGGCCGGTGAGTTCGGCCATCACGCCCTTGGGGTCCATGCCGGTCGCTAAAATATGACCGTGGTCGCGATAGCCTGTGATCACCTGATCGCCGGGCTCTAGTGCCATCTGCATCCCGACCACCACGGCCTCCTGGCCGATATAGAGGTGACAAAACCCGCCGATCAGCCCCATGCCGTACATCTGCCCGGCCTTCTCCTCGAAGCGCCGGATGGTCAGCATGGTGCGATAGGCGGAAAGCTCCTGCTCCTTGCTGAAATCGGCGACGAGTTTGGTGTCGGTGCTCGAATTCTTTTGGGCGACCGCCATTAGCACTCCCTGCGAAAGCGTCCGGCAATTGTGACTGGGCGTCGGTGGGCTTTCCTGACCCCCATAGCTTAAATCGCCCGGGGGCGGAAGCGCGAGGCCGGCCGCAACCTTGCGCCGAAAACACCGGGGTTTCGGCAGATTTCGTCAGCTGCGGCGCTGGATAGCGCCCATGGGCACTCTGCGATCCCTAACGTGGATGCAAAAGCAGGGTCAGATCGCGTGGGTCGACATAGCCGATGAGGGCTCGGGTCCGTTCGTCGAGCACGTCCGGGTCAATACGGTCTGCGCGCAACAGCGACACCCGCCGTTCCCATAGTGCGCGCTCGGCTTTGAGTTGCCCCAGTTCGTCCTTCATTCTCGCAAATTGCTGTTCGAGGTCCTGTTGCGCACGCAGGCCGTGGTTGCCCGTGAAGGCATTAACAGCGAAATAGCCAATGAATAGCGCCGCGAAAATATAGAGGCCGAGGACGGTCAGGATAGTGCGGCGGCGGTGGTAAGTGACCATGGCCGGCCAAGATGGGCCAAGCCCGTTAAGGCGTCTTTAAATTTCTAAACTTTTTAACCTGGCTAATTCCTCCAGACCGAAAAAAGGGCTAATTACCTTCCAGCGACGCCGCTTCGGGCGCAGCTGCCTCCAATAGCCGGTCGGGGCGGCGAATGCAGAAAGGCCGTTCGGTGTTATTAGCGGTATCGACCACGGAGGTTGATGACGTAAAATCTGCGCGGGCTTAGATTCGGTAGCGAATTTCGTTGAGAACGAAATTGCCAAGTCGCTTGCCGCGGTTGCGCAAGATCTTCAGCAAACCCTGATCGACAAAATAGGTCAGCAGAATCGAATCGCGGGTCTTCACCCGATTATGCACCGGGTCGGCGGAGTGCCAGGTATCGCTACCGACCGCAAAAGCATAGCCGCTATTAGGCGCAAAGCGCATCTGCGCCTTCTTCGGCATAGAACCGTCGGGCAGCTTCTCATGGAAGATCGTGCCGATGTCGGCGTTGGCGTCGTCTTTCGGCAGATAGAGCTGAACGGTAATGCCTTTCCAATGCGTGTCGGTGTGCGGAGTAATCAGATAGCCGGGAATGTCGCGAGTAAGGATCGGAATCGGATACATTCCGACCTTCGCGAAGGCGTCACCAAAACGTTTGGATAGGCCTGGTGCCAGCCGTCGGATGAAGGCTTGCTTGACAAGTTCGGAGCACAGCGCGCGGCCGACTACATCCCATAGACCGCGCTTTTCCGGCGGCAGATTTCGGATGTACTCTGGAAACAAATCAATTTTCACGCGCGTATGAGTGCCATCTTTGAGATCGTGACCCTTGCTCCGCCCGTGCATCGGACGATAGTCGACGGACTCCGGCATCAGGGCCAGGATCTGCTCGTAAATATCGTCCGGAAACACGCGGTCGAATTCGAGATGGAAGAATGGCTTCTCGACTGCCCGCGCTCCATCGATCGACTGCACAATAAAAGCGGCCAAGCGATCGGCCGCTCGGCGTCGATCATAGGTGGACAGGGTCGTGGTCTGGTCCATCGCAATTACTCAGGTTTGAGTTGTTGGATGCAATTTGCGGCGAAAGGGCGATCAAATGCAAGTATTCCGAATGCCGCAACATTATCGACACGATTTTAAGGCGTGGCGCCCGGCATATTTCGCTTGCGGGCCGAGTTCTTCCTCTATGCGGAGCAACTGATTGTATTTTGCAGTGCGATCCGAACGTGCGAGTGAACCGGTCTTGATCTGCCCGCAATTGGTGGCAACCGCTAAATCGGCAATTGTGGAATCTTCGGTTTCGCCAGAACGGTGCGACATTACAGCGGTGTAGCCAGCCTTGTGTGCCATCTCGACCGCAGCCAGCGTTTCCGTAAGCGTGCCAATTTGGTTGACCTTGACCAGGATCGAATTAGCAATGCCGTCTTTGATACCCTTGGCGAGTCTCGTGACGTTGGTCACGAATAAATCATCGCCGACCAGTTGACATTTCCCTCCGACGAGATCGGTGAGAATTTTCCAGCCCTCCCAGTCGTCTTCCGCCATGCCGTCTTCGATTGACACAATGGGGTAGTGCCCGATCAGATCGGCAAGATACTTCGCTTGCTCTTGCCTTGAGCGTTTCTTGCCCTCGCCTTCGTAAGCGTAAGTGCCGTCCTTGAAGAATTCGGTCGCGGCGCAATCGAGCGCTAGCATCACGTCGCTGCCCGGCTTGTAGCCCGCTTTGGTGATCGCCTGCATGATGAAATCAAGCGCCGCCTCCGCCGACTTTAAATTGGGAGCAAAGCCACCCTCGTCGCCCACATTAGTATTGAGATTTGCCGATTGGAGCTGTCCCTTCAGCGTATGAAAGATCTCTGCACCCGCGCGCAAAGCCTCGGCAAATGTCGGCGCGCCAACCGGCATAACCATGAATTCCTGAAAGTCGATCGGATTGTCGGCATGCACGCCGCCATTAACGATATTCATCGTTGGAATCGGCAGCACGCGCGCGACGGCACCACCGACATAGCGGTAAAGTGGCGCCCTCTTCGAGGTGGCCGCAGCTTTGGCCACCGCGAGTGACACACCGAGAATGGCATTGGCGCCGAGCCGGCCTTTGTTTGGCGTACCGTCGAGGCTAATTAACGTTTCGTCGATTTTCGCTTGCGCTTCGGCATCCATGCCGCCGAGTGCATCGAATATTTCGCCATTGACGCCATCGATCGCTTTTCGCACCCCCTTCCCGCCATAACGCGCCTTGTCGCCGTCGCGCAGCTCGACTGCCTCGTGCGCACCCGTCGATGCGCCGGAAGGAACGGCGGCTCGGCCTTTTGAGCCGTCCTCCAGAATAACGTCGACCTCCACGGTCGGATTGCCACGGCTATCCAGGATTTCGCGGCCGATAATATCTGTAATGGCGGTCATAGGTTTGTCCGGCGTAGGTCGTCCGGGGCTTCTACAGGATCGACAACCCCCTTGTCATGCCCTGCATGAACGGGGCATCCAGTGGGGGCACGAGCCATGTGAAAAATACCGATGGCCAGGAAAAATTTGCAGCTCGGCCGCCCGAGCCCGATTCCCGCCTCACCTGATAGGGCGGTACTCGATCGCGTGTCTAACCCGCACGTCGGCACAAACTACATTGCGCGTTTCACCGCACCGGAGTTCACCACGCTCTGCCCCATCACCGGCCAGCCTGATTTCGCGCATCTGGTAATTGACTATTTGCCCGCCCGCTATTTGGTCGAGTCAAAATCACTCAAACTCTATCTCAACAGCTTTCGTAACCACGGCGTTTTTCACGAGGATTGTACCGTTGCCATCGGAAAAAAACTTGCGACGTTACTCAAACCGAAATGGTTGCGTATCGGCGGCTATTGGTACCCGCGCGGCGGTATGCCAATTGACGTTTTTTGGCAGACCGGCAAATTGCCGAAGGATGTTTGGGTGCCCGATCAAGGCGTCGCACCCTACCGCGGGCGCGGCTAAGTCGTCGAGACGTGGCGCCGCAAGTGTAATGCGCAAATCCACCCGGTCGCGGCTAAGGCTATCGCACCTACCAACAAAACAGAGGTCACACCGACACTGTTTAGGCCGACCCCATAAACAACGGGGCCCACTGCCTGACCAAGAAAGAAGAACAAGGAATGCGCCGCCGTAGCCGAACCGCGCGCGGATGGAGCCAATTCAGTCACATATACTTGGACGCACCCATGCAGCAGGTAGAAGCCGAAACCCATAAGGATGAAATTCGTAAACTCGACCGGCCAGGGCATACGTAGCGCGATTACGATGAGACAAAAACCCATCGTCATGCCGCCTGCCGCCATTAGTCGCCGCTCGCCGATGTGCGCGAGCAACCACGCGATCATAAATGTGTAAATGACTCCGCCGATGCCAAATCCGGCGATTACCACACCCGCAATTGAAGCATGCGCCACTCCCTCGGTGCGCAACAATCCCGCTATATACGGAAACACACCAAATAAGAACACAGCTTCAATGAAGACTGCGCCAAAACAATATTTCGCCAATGGATTGCTGAAGATCGCGCGGTAGTTTGGACCCAAAGTCGATAAGTCAAAGCGGCCAGGTTCCTCATCCATGCTGCGAAAGCCTGGAATAGCAACAGCGAGAGCGATAAGATCGATCGCACCGGTGACAAAGAACACACCGCGCCAGCCAACCAAGTCGCCGATAACGCCGGCGCCCGACGCTCCGAGCAGGTTTCCGCTCATTGCAGCAAACAGCAACCGTCCGATAGTCACCTGCCTTTGCTGCACCGAGACTCGATCGCCAACCACAGCCAATGCAATTGGGAAAACGCCGCCAGCGGATATCCCGGCGACCACGCGCAACGCCATCAACGTCTCAAAATTCGTCGCGAAGCCGCACGCGACCGTGGTGATACCGACGACAAGCATGCAGAGAGCGATGAGCCGAGTCTTGCTGAACATATCGGCGAGCCCGCCCAGCACTGGTTGGATCAGCGCATAAGGCAAAGTGAAGCCGGTCGAGAGCAATGCCGCGGTAGTCGGGGTGACGTTTAAGCCGGTGGCGATCTGTGGAATGATGGGGTCGACCGAGCGCATGAACAGCGTCGTCGCGAAGATGACGAACGCCATAAGATTGAGGACGCGGCTCATAGAGAATAAACGGAGCGTAGCTCAGCGCTTAGCCAGCCGGTCAAACTCGACCAGCGCGCGCAGAAGCGGCTCCATCTCCTTTAACGGCAACATATTGGGCCCGTCGGAAGGAGCATTGTCGGGATTCTGATGGGTTTCGATGAACACGCCGGCAACTCCGACTGCCACCGCCGCACGCGCAAGTACCGGCACAAACTCCCGCTCTCCACCCGATTTGTCGCCGTGCCCACCCGGCTGCTGCACCGAATGGGTGGCATCGAATATGACAGGTGCGTGCGTCGTGCGTTTTAGGATCGGTAGTGCGCGCATGTCGGAGACGAGCGTGTTGTACCCGAATGAAACGCCGCGCTCAGTCACAAGGACATTTCGATTGCCGGCGCTGGTGATTTTCTCGACAATGTTTTGCATGTCCCAAGGCGCCAGGAACTGGCCCTTCTTCACGTTAATTGTTTTGCCAGTCTTGGCTGCGGCGACGAGCAGATCGGTTTGGCGACAAAGAAATGCGGGAATTTGCAGCACGTCCACGACCTGCCCCACCCTCGTGCATTGTTCGATTTCATGCACGTCAGTGAGCACTGGAACTTTCAACTTGTCGCGAAGTTCGGTGAATATCGGCAGCGCCTGTTCGAGACCAAGGCCGCGTGCGGATTTGGCCGACGTCCTATTGGCCTTGTCGAACGACGTCTTGTAGACAAAGCCAACGCCGACGCGTGCGGCAATTTCTTTCAACGCTGTCGCCATTTCCAACGCATGAGCCTTGCTCTCAAGCGCGCAAGGCCCGGCAATCAGCGCCAATGGCAATTCATTGCCCAAACGCACGGCGCCAACGGAGACGGTGGAATTGGGAAGTAGATCTTTATTCAAGGGAGTCAATCCTCGCGCGCGCGACCATGAAACGGGACGGTTCCCCGGTCAACGGGACGGTTCGAAAACCAATATGGCGCCCATGGCATCTTCCCGACTAATTACTGTGCTGTTCTCAGCATAAAGCCCCGCAATGCCGGCCTCACCAGGGATGCCGGCCAACAAACTTGCGTCTGCCACCGAAAAGCACAACGCGGCCAGCCTTGCGCCACGCGAGACGTCTGGCGCTGACACTCCAAAGCGCTCGACGAAGGTGACCGGTGTCACAACCTCGATATTCCCGCGAGGCGTCTTGACCATCAGCGCGTTTGTGGACACTTGGCTTTCTGCGCCCGCGAAGGCGGCCAGGAAGCGCGCATGGCTTCCTGGATCCGGCGCGACGAGAACGACGCCTGCGACGCTCGTCGCCGAATTGGAATGGACCTGAAAAGCCGGATTCCAGAAATTCTCCGGGTAGTGCTGCCGGCTAGTGAAGAAGCCGATATCAGGCGCGCCTGGATCGGACGCGAAAGCTAGCGCGAACGCAACCCTTACCGCGGCGCCATCGGGACGCTTGCCCTCGCGCTCGAATTCGTAAAGCTCGAAATCGCCGATTCCATGCGCGCGAAATTCATCGGCGTCGGGCGCGCCGTGCCCCTCCAGCACAAGCATCGACAGTCCCTGCTGGCGCGCCAGGAAGTCGCGATTGAAGGCGCCGAACGAAAAGTGCCGTGGTCCATGCGGCACAATTCCGCTGGTATCCGCAACCGCTAACAGTTCGATGAAGGTACCCGGCAGCTGGATTATGTGGTTCTGCGTGCCCCAACTGGGTGGGTGACGGTTGCGGGCGCCAACCTGGAAGCCCAAACCACGATAGAGTCCAACAGCAGCATCCAGATCGCGCACCGCATGTACGATGTGATCTAGGCCGCGGGCCATTGCCGTCGCACTACACCAGTCGGCTTCGCTCGACCGCGGCGCCGATGAACGACGAAAACAACGGGTGCGGCTCGAATGGCCGAGATTTCAGCTCAGGATGGAATTGAACTCCGATGAACCAGGGGTGGTCTTCATATTCAATGATTTCAGGCAGGATGCCATCCGGCGACATACCGGAGAAGCGCATGCCGCGTTGCTCGAGCCGGCCCTTGTAAGCTGTGTTGACTTCGTACCGGTGGCGATGCCGTTCGGAGATTTCGGTTGTGCCATAAATCTGCGACACCCGGCTCCCGCGCGTGAGCACCGCATCATAGGCGCCAAGTCGCATGGTGCCCCCGAGATCACCACTCGCGTTGCGCTTTTGCAATTCGTTGCCCTTCAACCATTCGGTCATGAGACCAACCACCGGTTCGGGCGTTGCCCCGAACTCCGTGGAATTAGCATTTTCGATGCCACACAGATTTCGCGCGGCTTCAAGGACTGCCATCTGCATACCAAAACAGATGCCGAAATACGGTACCTGACGCTCGCGTGCGAATTGCGCTGCCTTGATCTTCCCCTCGGCACCGCGTTGGCCGAACCCACCCGGGACCAGAATGCCGTTGACGTGCTCAAGAAACGGCGTCGGGTCTTCGTTTTCGAACACCTCCGACTCGATCCAGTCGAGATTGACCTTTACCTTATTCGCTATGCCGCCATGCGAGAGCGCCTCGATCAGTGATTTGTAAGCGTCTTTCATGCCGGTGTATTTGCCGACAATGGCGATGGTGACGTCACCTTCCGGATTGCGAACGCGCTCGTTGATCAAGCGCCAGCGGTCGAGATCGGGCGCCTGGCGCGGCTCGACCCCGAATGCCGCCAGCACCTCTGCATCAAGACCTTCGGCAGAATAAGCCTCTGGCACTGCATAGATGTTGTCGACGTCGCGCGCTTCGATCACGGCGCTTTCGCGCACGTTACAAAACAGCGCGAGTTTGCGGCGCTCACTTTCCGGGATCGGCCGATCGGTGCGACAAAGCAGGATGTCCGGCTGAATGCCGATTGATCGCAATTCCTTAACCGAGTGCTGAGTGGGCTTGGTCTTGAGTTCGCCCGCGCTCGGTATGAAAGGCATCAGCGTGAGATGAATATATAGCGCATGCCGGCGCGGAAGGTCGTTGCCCAATTGCCGGATCGCTTCAAAGAACGGTAGTCCTTCGATGTCGCCGACGGTGCCGCCAATCTCGCACAACACGAAATCGAAACCTTCGTTGCCCTCACGGATGAAATCCTTGATGGCGTTGGTGACGTGCGGGATCACCTGAATGGTTGCGCCGAGATAGTCGCCGCGCCGCTCGCGCGCGAGGATGTCCTGATAAATGCGGCCGGTGGTGATGTTGTCGTGGCGCGTCGCGGGGCGGCCGGTGAAGCGTTCGTAGTGCCCGAGATCCAGATCGGTCTCAGCGCCGTCATCGGTAACGAATACCTCACCGTGTTGGTAGGGCGACATCGTTCCGGGATCGACGTTGAGATAGGGATCGAGCTTGCGCAGACGGACCTTATAACCGCGCGCCTGCAAGAGAGCGCCGAGCGCCGCAGATGCTAGACCCTTACCGAGTGAGGAAACCACGCCGCCGGTGATGAAGATGTACCGCGCCATGGGACCTAACCTTTAGCCCCCGCGAATCGATTCGACGAGCGCGAAAAGCAGAGAGCCGACATGCGGCTGTGTGTAGCCCACAAATTTTGTCGATCTTCCAAATGCTTGCGACGTAATTTTCATGTTCGCTTCGAGTCCATAATGCACTCCTTAACGCTGAAGGGCCGGATTTTCCCGGCCCTTCGCTCGCGATTTTATTTCGACTGCGGGACTTGCGGCCCCGACGGGGCTACTGGAGACGCGGGCGCCGTCGGCGGGGCTCCGCCTTGCAGCTGATTAAGCAGGCCGCCTCCGCCGCCGAGCGGGGTCGGCGCGCTAGGTGCGGTCGGTGCATCACCACCTTGCAGGATCGACGTCGGCTTGCGGTTGATCCCAGCCAGAATCGACAGCATCAGGCTGGTTACGAAGAACAGCCCAGCGAGCACCGCAGTTGCCCGCGTAAGAACATTGGCAGTGCCGCGGCTGGTCATGAAGCCGCCAGTCGCACCGATGCCGAGTCCACCACCCTCGGAGCGCTGTAACAGCACAACTCCAATGAGTGCGAGAACCAGCATCAAGTGGATGACAATGATGGCGTGCTGCATCAGTCCAATATCCGTTCAAACCCTGGCGTTCCGGACTCCCCGCCCAGGCGGCGCTCTATGGTCTATATAGGAATTCGCCGCGGTCTCTACACGATCGCTTGCCGCTTTTCCACCCTTGCCGCGGCTATCGGTAAACCGCGGCAATACCAAGGAAATCTTCGGCTTTAAGGCTCGCCCCACCGACCAAGGCCCCGTTGACGTCGCGAACGGTCAAAAGAGCCTTGGCATTGTCCGGCTTGACCGAACCGCCGTAGAGGATGCGGATGTGCCCACCCTCCGCGCCAAAGCGCTCGGTCAGCCGCTTGCGAAGGAACGCATGGACTTCGGCGGCGTCCGCCGGTGACGGTATGAGGCCGGTTCCGATTGCCCACACCGGTTCATAGGCGATCACCAGCTTTCCAGTAGTGGATCTGTCCGGAAGCGAACCGCTAAGCTGCCTACCAACCACATCGAGTGTCTTGCCGGCTTCGCGGTCGGCCCGCTGCTCGCCGACACAGACGATTGCGTCCAGCCCGGCCCGCCATGCTGCCTGCGCCTTCGCACGCACCTGCGCGTCGGTCTCGTGATGATCGGTGCGCCGTTCCGAATGGCCAACGATAACGGCGCAGGCACCGGCGTCTGCCAGCATCTCTGCCGAGATATCACCTGTATGCGCGCCGGCGGCATCGGTGTGGCAGTCTTGACTGCCGATGGTCACCTCCGAACCCCGCGCCACCGCGGCAAAGCTCGCAATCAAGGTTGCCGGCGGACAAATCATCAGATTGGCCTTGCCTGCGACCGCTCCGGCCCCGGCTATGATCCTGGTGAGCTCGCCCCGTGAGACGGCTAGCCCGTTCATTTTCCAATTGCCCGCGACGAGCGGAATTATCTTGGCAGCCGCCATCGAAAAATCCTTTTCCGCGTGCGGTTATCAGGTCCGCTTGGGCAATGCCAGAGTATCCCGACGCAAGCCAATCCTTCTTGAGTTGCAAGGAGTTGGCTCGGCGACTATGGTGCGCCCGCCGCGCTTGCGCTAGACAAGCGCGGTAATCCACTCAACCAATCATCGTAAGTCACGAAAAAACGCGCGCATGCTTCGCGGTATCCACAAAGCCTCCTCGACCTGGCTCGGCAAGGCCCTCATGGCCGCCATCATGGGTTTCATCGCTATCAGCTTCGCAGTCTGGGGCATCGGCGACATTTTTCGAGGCTTTGGCCAGAATGCGGTGGCAACCATCGGCGGCGCCGAGATTTCGCTCGAGCAGTTTCGGCAATTCTACAACGAGCGCCTCCAACAACTGGGACGGCAGGTCGGGCGGCCTATTACACCCGATGAGGCCCGCGCGCGTGGCCTCGACCGACAACTGCTCGGCCAGTTGATAGCTGAAACCACTCTCGATGAGCAGGCCAAGAAATTGCGGCTCGGCCTCATAACCGCTGACATCGCCAAGCGCATTACCGATGATCCATCCTTCCGAGGCCCCAACGGCCAATTCGATCGCGCGCGCTTCGAACAAATCATCCGCCAAGCCGGCTTTACTGAAAGCCGTTTCGTTGACGAGCAACGACGCACGATGTTGCGGCGGCAAATCGCGCAAAGCATCACTAGTGACATGAAAGTGCCGACGACGGCGATGACGGTACTCAATCAGTACCGCAATGAAAAGCGTCAGATCGAATATATCACGCTGGGGACGCCACAGGCTCTCGAGATTCCGACGCCGACCCCCGAAGTGCTAGCCAAATATTTTGAGGAACGCAAAACTCTGTTCCGTGCACCAGAATACCGGAAGATCACTTTACTCGCGCTCGCACCCGCCGAACTGGCTAAGTCCGATGCGATCAGCGATGCCAATGCCAAGGCCTACTATGAACAACGCAAGGCGAGCTATGGCAAACCTGAGAAGCGCGAGCTGCGTCAGATCTCTTTTCCGAATGTAGATGATGCTGCCGCCGCGCGCGCGCGTATTAGCAAGGGCGCGACCTTCGACGACATCGTCAAGGATCGAAGCATGAAGGCGTCAGACACCGATCTCGGAATGGTGGCGAAATCCGATGTCATTGATCCCGCTGTTGCCGACGCCGCCTTTGCGCTCAAGCCGGGAGAAACAAGTACGCCTATAAAAGGCCGGTTTGGCACAGTATTGTTGCAAGTCGGCAAGATCGAGCCAGGCGAGGAAAAGCCTTACGAGCAAGTGGCTGCGCAGATCAAACATGAGCTTGCCGAGAGCCAAGCAAAGAGCGAAATCGGAAATCTGCGTGACAAGATAGAGGACGAGCGCGCCGCCGGCTCCACACTGGCCGAGATTGCTAGGAAGCTCGGGCTTCAGGCAATCACTATCGAAGCTGTGGACCGATCCGGCCGCGGGCCGGATGGAAAGCCTGTGGCAGGACTGCCGCAAACGCCCAATGTTATCGCTGCCGCCTTCGCAAGCGATGTCGGCGTTGACACGGATGCACTTCAATTACCGAACGGCGGTTTTCTCTATTTCGACGTCGGTGGTGTGACGCCATCGCGCGAGCGTCCACTCGACGAGGTCAAGGACGAGGTATCCGCGCGCTGGCGCGATGATGAAATAGCCACGCGCCTACAGACGAAAGCCGACGATCTCGTAGGCAAGCTCAAGGCTGGCACCCCGTTCGCACAGCTCGCCGGCGAAGCCGGCCTTAAGGTTGAAACGGCGGCCAATTTGCAGCGCGGCAAGCCAGGTGGATTTTTACCGGCTAAAGCGGTTGAAGCCGTGTTCCGTACGCCAAAAGGCGTGCCGGCCAGTGCGGAAGGTGAGAAGGAAACCGAGCGTATTGTGTTTCGCGTGACCAATGTCATCGATCCCGTGCTTGATGCGAGCTCGCAACAGGGCAAGGCAATCACCGACACGCTGCAAAATTCCTATACCGACGACATTGTCGGCGAATATATCGCTCGCCTCGAAAACGATTTTGGTGTCACCATCAATCCGTCGGCGTTGAATCAGGTCGTCGGTGGCGGCACGCAACAATAAATTATTCCCATGCAAATCGAGCCGTCGGAGACCGCCTTTGTCGAACGCTATGGGCGGGACGAAGCGCAGGTTGTGTGGACCACGCTGGTAGCCGACCTCGAGACGCCGGTGTCGGCGTTCTTGAAACTCGATGGCGGCAGGGCTCTGAGCTTTTTGCTCGAGTCCGTCGAGGGCGGTGCGGTACGCGGACGGTATTCCATCATTGGACTCGAGCCGGATCTGATCTGGCGCGCACACGCCGGCAAAGCCGAAGTCAATCGTACGGCGTGCACCAAGTCAGATATGTTTACGCCCTGCCCCGAATCGCCGCTGCAAGCGCTGCGAAAGTTAATTGCGGAAAGCCGAATCGCACTTCCCGACAGCCTGCCGCCAATGTCTGCCGGCGTATTCGGCTATCTCGGCTATGACATGGTGCGCCTAATGGAGGAATTGGCGCCACCAAATCCGGACCCGATCGGCATACCAGATGCCATATTGGTTCGCCCGACGATCATCGTGGTTTTCGACGCTGTGAAGGATTCCATCACCGTTGTTACGCCGGTGCGACCCGAGAAAGCCATCGACGCGAGGACTGCGCTCGCCCGCGCCATTGAAAGGCTCGCGCGCGTTGTCGAAAGCCTCGATCGTCCGCTGGACAAGTCACTCTCAGAACACGACACGGGCCCAATCGACGCACCGGCGAGATCAAACACCACGCCCGAAGAGTTCAAGTCCATGGTTCGCAAGGCGAAGGAATATATCGCCGCCGGCGATGCATTCCAGATTGTGCTGGCGCAACGCTTCGAAGCGCCGTTTACATTGCCGCCGTTTTCTCTCTATCGGGCATTGCGGCGGACCAATCCGTCGCCTTATCTCTACTTCCTCGATTTCGACTCGTTCGCGGTTGCAGGATCGAGTCCAGAAATTTTGGTGAAGGTTTCCGGCGATGTTGTCACTATCCGCCCAATTGCCGGCACACGCCATCGTGGTGTGACACCACACGAGGACAAGGCGCTCGAACAGGAGCTGCTCGCCGACCCAAAGGAGCGCGCCGAGCACCTGATGCTGCTTGATCTTGGCCGCAACGATGTCGGTCGCGTCGCGGCCATAGGTACCGTCAAAGTCACCGACCAATTTTTCGTCGAACGATACAGCCACGTGATGCATATCGTGTCAAATGTTGAGGGCAAGCTCGCCAGCAATCACGATGCGCTCGATGCGTTGACGGCAGGTTTCCCTGCGGGGACCGTGTCGGGTGCACCCAAGGTGCGGGCGATGCAAATCATCGACGAATTGGAGAAGGAAAAACGCGGTATCTATGCCGGCTGCGTCGGTTACTTCTCCGCCGCTGGCGAGATGGACACCTGCATCGTTTTGCGCACAGCGCTGTTGAAGGACAGCAAGATGTACGTCCAGGCCGGCGCCGGCATCGTCGCCGATAGCAATCCTGATTTCGAACAACAGGAATGTATCAACAAGGCGAAAGCGTTGTTTCGAGCCGCCGAGGAAGCCCGACGCTTTGCCAGCGCCGCCAAACGCGGCCAGTAACCACCGCCAAAGCCGGCTGCTTGACCCCCCTCAGGGGGCGCCGTAAACCCTTGGCGAAGCGAACATGATCGTCCTGATCGACAACTACGACAGCTTCACCTTCAACCTCTTCCATTATTTGGCAGGGCTTGGAGCGGATGTGGTCGTGCATCGCAACGACAAGATTTCGGTTGCCAATGTTATGGCATCGGAGCCGACTGCTATCGTGCTGTCGCCAGGCCCTTGCACGCCTAACGAAGCCGGCATTTGCCTTGATCTCATCGCGAAAGCTGCGCCAACCATTCCGATCCTCGGCGTTTGCCTTGGTCATCAGGCGATTGGTCAAGTGTTCGGTGGCAACGTGGTGCGCGCAACGCCACTCCACGGCAAGGTTTCGGAGATCAAACACACAGGCACCGGGATCTTCCGCGGCATTAACGGGTCACTGAAGGCAACCCGCTATCACTCGCTTGTCGTTGAACGTGCAGCCCTGCCACGCGAGCTCACCGTCAATGCAGAGACCGGCGACGGCCTGGTGATGGGGCTGATGCATATAAAACTGCCTGTTCATGGCGTGCAATTCCATCCCGAGAGTATTGCTTCCGAACACGGCCATCTAATGCTGAAAAACTTTCTCGATATTGCCGCAGGCTGGAACGCGCACCGTGGACGGCGGGGTACGGCCGCACACAAAGCGGCGGTTTTGCACGCAGCGACCTGAGGCACTTATCGTGGCCGACGATTTCAAAGCGCTCATCGCCAAGGTCGCTACCGGCGCGACCCTTACCCGCGAGGAAGCAGCCGGCGCTTTTGACCGCATGATGTCGGGCGAAGCTACACCTTCGCAGATGGGCGGGCTGTTGATGGCATTGCGCGTGCGTGGGGAAACTGTCGACGAGATTACCGGCGCGGTAACCACCATGCGCGCCAAAATGCTGGGCGTGAAGGCGCCCCCTGACGCGGTCGATGTGGTCGGCACCGGCGGCGATGCGTCTGGATCATTCAACATCTCAACCTGCGCCGCTTTCATCGTGGCTGGCACCGGTGTGTCGGTCGCCAAGCACGGCAATCGCGCACTGTCGTCGAAATCAGGCGCAGCCGACGTGTTGCAGGCGCTGGGCGTCAGGATCGAACTCGATGCAGCTCAGGTAGGTAAGTGCATCCGCGATGCGGGTATCGGCTTTATGTTTGCGCCGGCACATCATCCGGCAATGAAGAACGTCGGCCCCATCCGGGTTGAGCTCGGTACGCGTACCATCTTTAATTTGCTCGGGCCATTGTCGAACCCCGCGAGGGTCAGGCGACAAATGATTGGCACCTTTTCAAAGCAATGGGTTGAGCCAATGGCCCAGGTCCTGAAAAATCTCGGCTCCGAAAGTATTTGGGTTGTGCACGGCTCCGATGGACTCGATGAGATTACCACTGCCGGCCCGACGAGCGTGGCGGCGCTGGAAAACGGCAAAATCCGAACGTTCGAAGTAACGCCGGAGGATGCGGGTTTGTCCCGCTCGAAACCGGAGGCGCTGCGCGGTGGCGATGCTGAGCAGAACGCAAAGGCATTGCTTGATGTGCTCAAAGGCAAACCGGGTCCGTTCCGTGATGTCTCCATAATCAATGCCGCCGCGGCGCTCATCGTTGCGGGCAAAGCGAAGGATCTCAAGCAAGGTGCGGCTGTGGCGGCAAAATCGATCGAAACAGGCGAAGCGGAAGGACGGCTCGACCGGCTGATCGCAGTGTCCAACGCGGTGGAGGCCTAAGCTTGTCGGACATTCTCGCGAAAATCGAAGCCTACAAGCGCGAGGAGATCGCCGCCGCGAAGCGTGTGCGCCCGCTCGCCGAGTTGGAGGAAGAAACAAAATTGGTCTCGGCGCCACGCGGCTTCCTGCGCGTGATCGAGAAGCGCATTGCCAGTGACCAGTACGCCCTGATTGCCGAGATAAAAAAGGCGAGTCCATCGAAGGGCTTGATCCGCGCCGATTTCAACCCATCATCCCTCGCCAAAGCCTATGAGGCTGGCGGTGCTACTTGTCTCTCTGTGCTGACTGATGAGCCCTCATTCCAGGGCCGGCCGGAGTTTCTCGGCGCAGCGCGCGGCGCCACAGCCCTGCCCGTCCTGCGAAAGGATTTCATCTACGAACCTTATCAGGTTGCTGAATCTCGCGCACTGGGCGCCGATTGCATCCTCATTATCATGGCGGCGGTTGATGACGCGGCAGCACTGACCATCGAAAATGCCGCTTCCGGTTATGGAATGGATGTTCTCGTTGAAGTTCATGATGAAGAGGAACTTGGCCGTGCCCTTAGCTTGAAATCGCGTCTGATTGGCGTCAACAATCGTGACCTACGCACATTCGAAACCTCGCTAGCTGTGAGCGAGCGGCTTGCGCCGAAAATTCCGCGCGACCGGGTGATTGTTGCCGAAAGCGGGCTCAATACGCCCGCCGACCTCACACGCCTCAAACGCGTCGGCATTTCAACGTTCCTAGTTGGCGAAAGCCTCATGCGGCATTCGGATGTCGCGGACGCCACCCGCGCCTTGCTTGCATGCGAACCACGTCGCGCTGCTGCGGAGTAAAACCATGGTGCGTCGAAAGAAACCAATTGCGCGGCGACCAAAAAAGAAGGCCGTTCGCCGCCCCAGACCGAAAATCAAGGCAAAGACCAAGGTAAGACCAAAAAAGCCTGTGGCATCGTCAATCACAAATTCTCTTACCCATATCGACCAGCGCGGTGAAGCGCGCATGGTCGATGTGTCCGATAAAGGGGCGACCGAACGAATAGCCGTCGCGGAAGGCCGCGTGATTATGCGCAAGGAGACGCTCGATCTGGTGCTCGAAGGCAATGCGATGAAAGGCGACGTATTAGGCGCCGCGCGGCTTGCAGGCATCATGGCCGCTAAACGAACCCATGGCCTGATCCCGCTTTGCCACCCGCTTCCTCTCACGAAAGTCGAAATCGAAATCAACCCGGAGCATGCGTTGCCAGGCTTCCTGGTGCAGGCCACCGTGAAGGTCACCGCCAAGACCGGCGTTGAAATGGAAGCGCTCACTGCAGTCTCGATCGCGTGCCTGACGATTTACGACATGGTCAAAGCAGTCGAACGCGGCGTGCATATCGAAGGGATTCGCCTCCTGCATAAGGGCGGCGGCAAATCGGGCGAGTGGCGCGCGGAGATTTAGCGCCTATGACCCTAAAAATCGAAGATCGATTTTCGCGTCGGGTCACGCGCAACGAGTGTTGCTCATGGCGCTAATGCCGATCGCCGAAGCATTGCAGCGGGTGTTGGCCGACGCGAGACCGCTGGCAGCCGAGATTGTGCCCCTCAACGAGGCGCTCGGCTGCGTACTCACCAAAGACGTGATTGCACTGCGCACCCAGCCGCCAGCCGCAGTATCCGCCATGGACGGCTATGCTGTATGCGCGAGCGATGTGGCACAAGCACCCGTCGCACTTAAAGTTATAGGTGAGGTTGCGGCCGGTCATCCCTTCGAAGGTCAGGTCGAATCGGGCCAGGCCGCGCGCATTTTCACCGGCGGTGTGATGCCAGCGGGCAGCGACACCGTCGTGATTCAGGAACTCACCATCCAGGTTGGCAACACCGTCACCATCCAAAAGGCCACCACCAAGGGTCGCAACGTTCGCGCGCAAGGCATCGACTTTGCTCAGAACCAAGTACTGTTGCGCAAGGAACGACGCCTGACCGGTCGGGATTTGATGCTTGCCGCCGCCATGAATCATCCAAGTCTCAGCGTACATCGGCGCCCCAAAGTGGCAGTGCTCGGCACCGGCGACGAGCTCGTCCCGCCCGGCAGCGCGCCTCGGCCCGACGAGATTGTTTATTCCAATGGCTTTGCACTTACGGCTCTGGCGCGCGGTGAAGGCGCCCAAGTGCATGACCTGGGCATTGCGCGCGATCGTATCGAGGACATCAGGGCCGCCGTGCGGCGCGCACGCGAATGGGGGGGCGATATTCTGGTGACGTCCGGCGGCGCTTCGGTTGGCGAACACGACCTGGTACAGCGGGCACTGGCCGCCGAAGGCCTCGATTTGTCTTTTTGGCGGGTGGCCCTGCGCCCCGGCCGCCCCATGATGCATGGCCGCTTGGGCGGCATGCAGGTCTTGGGCGTGCCCGGCAACCCGGTATCGTCCTTTGTATGCGCCTTCCTGTTCTTGGTACCTCTAATCAGACGCCTGTTGGGCCGACAGGACGTAGAGCGGGCACCCGAACCAGCGCGTCTTGGTTGCGATCTTCCAGCCAATGATGAACGTGCAGACTATCTGAGGGCTACCTTGGCACCCGGGGCGAACGGCCCGATAGCTACCCCGCTACCGGCGCAGGATAGCTCTCTTATGGCTCCATTGGCCAAGGCTGATTGCCTGCTGATTCGGGAACCGCATGCCCCTGCGGCGTCCGCCGGTTCAGACTGTGTCATCCTTAAGCTAGGCCTTTAACCGCCTTTCGAGTTTTTCACTCCAAATTAACTGGTTGCAGAACACATATCGAACAGATAGTGTCCGTTCATGATTTGTTTCTGGCCTGGACCTCTTTAATTGGGTCGGCCCGACGGGAGAGACAGATGCTGACCCGCAAGCAGTTTGAACTCCTGCGCTTCATCCACGAGCGGCTGACCGAGGCCGGAGTGCCGCCCTCGTTCGACGAGATGAAGGATGCCTTGGATCTGCGTTCGAAGTCAGGCATTCACAGGCTCATTACAGCCTTGGAAGAGCGCGGCTTCATCCGGCGTTTGCCCAACCGGGCACGCGCAATAGAGGTGATCAAACTGCCGGATTCGGTCGGCCATGGTCTGGGCTCTGCCCGTTCGCGCGGTTTCACACCGAGCGTGATCGAGGGTGACCTTGGGCGCGTGCGCACAACTTCTGAGGACGATGGCGGCCGGCCGGTTGCAGTGCCAGTCATGGGCCGCATTGCCGCCGGTACGCCGATCGAGGCAATCCAGACGCGCAGCCATGTCATCAACATGCCCCCCGACCTGCTTTCTGCTGGCGACCATTTCGCGCTGGAAGTTCGTGGCGACAGCATGATCGAAGCCGGCATCCTTGACGGCGATATTGCACTGATACGCAAGTCCGAAGCGGCTGATACCGGCGACATTGTAGTCGCCCTGATTGATGACGAGGAAGCAACTCTCAAACGTTTCCGCCGCCGGGGCGCCTCAATAGCGCTTGAGCCCGCCAATACCGCTTACGAAGTGCGGATCCTTCCTCCTAATCGCGTACGCATCCAGGGCAAATTGGTCGGCCTATTCCGGAGATATTAATGCTCGCCGGCACGGTTGATTTCGCACGCAAATTCATTCCCCGACGTGACCCGTTACAAGCGGGCCTGCAATAGCTCACTCCAAAAGTTGTGGCTGCGCGCATGCTGTCAGCCTGTGGCCTTTTCCTTTGCCCAGGTATCACGGAGGCCAATTGTGCGGCTGAACACCAACCGGTCAGGTTTCGAATCGCGATCTAGACAGAAATAGCCCTGCCGCTCGAACTGTACCGGTTGCTCGACCTTGGCGTCGGCGAGTGCCGGCTCAAGACGGGCTTGGCTCAACGTTTCGAGCGAATTCTGATTGAGATCGGCAGTAAAGTTTTCGCCGCCGCTGGGATCGGGTTTGGTGAATAGCGGGTTATAGAGCCGTACTTCCGCTAGAATAGCATGCCCGGCGGAGACCCAATGAATGGTGGCCTTCACCTTACGCCCATCCGGCGCATTGCCGCCCCGAGTCGCCGGATCGTAGGTGCAGTGCAATTCGATCAACTCACCCTTCGCGTTCTTTACAGCCTTGTGGCAAGTAATGAAATAGGCATAGCGTAAGCGCACCTCGGCGCCCGGAGAAAGCCGAAAAAATTTCTTCGGCGGGTTCTCCATGAAGTCGTCCTGCTCAATATAAATTTCGCGCGCAAATTTAATCTTGCGGACCCCTGCGGCAGTATCGTCCGGGTGATTGTCGGCCTCTAGTTCTTCGACCTGACCTTCCGGATAATTCTCAATTACGACCTTTAATGGACGCAGTACCGCCATGCGGCGCCGGGCATTTCTGTTGAGAACCTCACGCACCGAAAAATCGAACATGCCGACATCGACCGCGCTGTTGGCTTTGGCAACGCCGATCCGTTTGACAAAATCGCGTATAGCTTCCGGCGGCACGCCGCGCCGGCGCAATCCCGCTAACGTTGGCATACGAGGATCGTCCCAACCGCTTACATGCCCGCCGCGCACCAGTTCGGTAAGCACGCGTTTGGAGAGGACAGTGTAGGTCAGGTTGAGGCGAGCGAATTCATATTGGTGTGGTTGCGACGGGACCTTCAAATTGGTGATGAACCAGTCGTACAGCGGCCTGTGGTCCTCGAATTCCAGCGTGCAAATCGAATGAGTGATATACTCGATCGCGTCCGACTGGCCATGCGCAAAGTCGTAGCTTGGGTAGATCTTCCATGCGGTTCCGGTGCGCGGATGGTTGGCGTGCAGAATTCGGTAGAGCACCGGGTCGCGTAGGTTGATGTTGCCGGACGCCATATCGATCTTGGCGCGCAGCACGCGTGCGCCATTCGGGAATTCGCCCGCGCGCATACGGCGGAAAAGCTCAAGATTTTCGTCGACACCGCGGTCGCGGAACCGACTATTCTTACCTGGCTCAGTTAACGTACCGCGGTTGACGCGCATCTCTTCCGGGCTCTGGTCATCCACATAGGCTTTCCCGGCCCGGACCAAGTCCTCTGCCCAGGAATAGAGCTGCTCAAAATAATCAGACGCGTGATAGAGGTGCTTGCCCCAATCAAAGCCGAGCCAGCGCACGTCACGCTCGATAGCGTCAATATATTCCTGCTCTTCCTTTGTCGGATTGGTATCATCGAGACGCAAATGGCAGCGGCCGCCGAATTCTTCAGCAACCCCAAAATTCAGACAGATCGATTTGGCGTGTCCGATATGCAGATAGCCGTTGGGTTCAGGCGGAAAGCGTGTGACAACGCCTTTGACGCGGCCTGAATCGAGGTCGCCTTTAATGATATCGCGAATGAAGTCGCGCCCGGTGTCGGTCCCGCCCGCATCACCTCTTGCCTTGTTGTCTGTCGCCATGCTTCCTCGAAGTCGCCTACAACCCCATTGTGGTGTGCTGCCGCGACCGGCGGCCTATGCCATGACGGAACGGCCAGCTCAATGTCAACCGCGCTGACACATTTGGTGGAACTGTGATACACGGCCCGCGATGACTGAGTCCGTCGTCACCCGTTTTGCGCCCTCGCCCACCGGCTTTCTCCACATTGGTGGAGGCCGCACCGCCTTGTTCAATTGGCTGTTTGCACGGCGGCATGGCGGCAAAATGCTGCTGCGTATTGAGGATACCGACCGCGAGCGCTCAACCGCTGCCGCCATCAACGCCATTATTGACGGGCTAACCTGGCTCGGCCTTACCTGGGACGGGGAGATCGTCTTCCAGTTTTCACGTGCGGCTCGCCACCGTCAGGTAGCCGAGCAATTGCTCGCTTCGGGTCACGCCTACCGGTGTTATTGCACCCCAGACGAGCTCACTGCGATGCGCGAGAAAGCCAAGGCCGAAGGCCGAACACGGCTCTACGACGGCCGCTGCCGCGATCGCGACCTGAAAAAAGATGTCCCTGCAGGACTCAACCCAGTCATCCGGCTCAAGGCGCCACTCACCGGAGAGACCGTAGTCGAGGACCAAGTGCAGGGACGCGTTACCTGGCAGAACGAAAACCTCGATGACTTTGTGCTGCTGCGTTCGGATGGCACGCCCACCTACATGTTGGCGGTGGTTGTTGACGACCACGACATGGGCGTCACCCACATCATTCGCGGCGACGATCATCTCAACAACGGTGCCCGCCAAACGCAAATCTATCAGGCGCTCAGCTGGAAGGTGCCGGTCATGGCACATATCCCGCTCATCCACGGGCCGGATGGCTCCAAACTATCAAAACGCCATGGCGCACTCGGCGTCGATGCTTACCGCGCCATGGGGTATTTGCCGGCAGCAATGAGAAACTATCTGGTGCGGCTCGGCTGGGCGCACGGTGATCAGGAGATCTTCACGACCGAAGAGATGATTGCCGCCTTCGATCTGCCGCAGATTGGCCGCTCGTCGGCACGCTTTGACTTCACAAAGCTTGAGAGTCTCAACGGCCACTACATTCGCTCAAGCGATGACGCTGACCTCATTGCTGCCATCGAGCAACTATTGCCGCACATCGCCGGAGGACAGGAACTCGCAAGCAAGATGACGCCGGCGCTACGCGCCAAGCTACTGGCAGCCATGCCTGGCCTGAAAGAGCGCGCCAAGACTTTAGTCGAATTGTTTGACGCTTCGCGCTTTTTGTGGACAAGCCGGCCACTCGATATCAATGATCAGGCCAAGGCTCTGCTCACCGGTGAGGCTAAAGCGCTTATTGCCGCCCTGCTGCCTGAATTGGAGGCGGTTCAGGATTGGAACGCGACCTCGGCAGAAGCCGTTGTGCGCCCCTATGCCGAGCGTGCTGGGCTTAAACTTGGCGCCGTGGCACAGCCTCTTCGAGCCGCCCTCACCGGGCGCACGACGTCCCCGCCGATCTTCGATGTTCTTGCGGTGCTTGGCCGCGACGAGAGCCTGGCACGGCTCCGGGATCAGGCCGCAACATAAACTCTTCATACCGGTAAACGATCAGCACCGTGCCTATATGCACGGTAGTAGAAGACATTGCGCTATCTTGCAGCGCACACTTGAATGGGATACGCAAAAAGGGGCCGGAAGCCGTAAACGCCCGACTGACGTCATGCCTGCGCGGTCGTAACGTTTTCTACGCGCACCGCTCGCGGCCAATTCGAGGGCTCGACCATGGACGCCAAGACCAACGGCAAGAATAAAACCGGCACATTGACGGTCGGTAACAACAATTGGGACATGCCGATCTATCCCGGCACGATCGGCCCCGACGTCGTCGACATCTCGAAGCTCTATGGCCAGAGCGGGATGTTCACCTACGACCCTGGTTTCACCTCAACAGCAAGCTGCGAGTCCAAGATCACCTATATCGACGGCGACGAGGGCATTCTGCTCTATCGCGGCTATCCGATTGAACAGCTCGCCGAACACGGTGACTTCCTAGAGACCTGCTATCTTTTGCTATACGGCGAGCTGCCCACCACTGCGCAGAAGGCAGACTTCGATTATCGCGTGACCCGGCATACGATGGTTCACGAGCAGATGAGCCGGTTCTTTCAGGGCTTTCGCCGCGACGCGCACCCGATGGCGGTGATGACCGGTTGTGTCGGGGCACTGTCCGCATTCTATCACGACTCTACCGATATCTCCGATCCGCATCAGCGCATGATCGCTTCGATTCGAATGATCGCGAAAGTGCCGACGCTCGCCGCTATGGCTTATAAATATTCGATCGGTCAGCCCTTCGTGTATCCCAAGAACGATCTCGACTACGCGTCTAACTTCTTACGCATGTGCTATGCGGTGCCGACTGAGGAATACAAACCAAACGCCGTCTTGGCGCGGGCTATGGACCGCATCTTCATCCTCCATGCCGACCATGAGCAGAACGCGTCAACATCGACCGTGCGCCTTGCCGGCTCGTCCGGCGCAAATCCATTTGCCTGTATCGCTGCAGGCTGCGCCTGTCTGTGGGGTCCCGCACACGGCGGTGCCAACGAGGCCGCGCTCAACATGCTGCGCGAAATTCGCTCGGTCGATCGCATTCCGGAATTTATCAAGCGCGCCAAGGACAAAAACGATTCATACCGTCTGATGGGATTTGGCCATCGCGTTTACAAGAACTACGATCCGCGCGCCAAGATAATGCAGAAGACTTGTCACGAGGTGCTGACTGAGATTGGCATCAAGGACGACCCGCTGTTCGACGTCGCTATGGAGCTCGAAAAGATTGCTCTCCATGACGAGTACTTCATTGAGAAAAAGCTTTATCCGAATATCGATTTTTATTCTGGCATTACCCTAAAGGCTATGGGTTTCCCGACAACGATGTTCACCGTGCTGTTTGCAGTAGCGCGTACGGTCGGCTGGATCGCGCAGTGGAAGGAAATGATCGAAGATCCGCACCAAAAGATCGGTCGCCCGCGCCAACTTTACACGGGCGCGACGCGCAGAGATTATGCGCCGATCTCACGGCGAAAATAATTCGCGTTAGCGGTTCTTGCCGTTACCTCTACCATTGAACTTCGGTCGCTCGCCCCGTCATAAGCCCATTGCACATAGATGCCGGCCCAGGTGAAGCCACCGCCAAAGGCCGCGAGCACCATGCGGTCGCCGCGTTTTAATTTTGGCTCGTAGTCCCACAGACAAAGCGGAATAGTGGCATTGGTCGTGTTGCCATATTTTTGGATTGTCACCATTACCTTTTCCATCGGCACACCCATGCGCTCCGCGGTCGACTCGATGATGCGCTTATTGGCTTGATGTGGCACCAGCCAGTCGATCATATCGGCGCGCAAATTGTTGCGCGACATGATTTCACCCGCCACCTCCGCCATTTTGGCGATGGCAAACTTGTAGACGGCAGCACCTTCTTGATGGACGTAATGCAATCGCTTGGCCACTGTCTCTGCAGTCGGCGGCATGCGGCTACCGCCGGCCTTTTGGTACAAATGCACCATTCCTGAGCCGTCAGAACGGATCAACGAATCCATGATTCCGTAGCCGGCATTGTCTGGCTCCAGCAGCACCGCGCCTGCTGCATCGCCGAATAGCACGCAGGTGGCCCTATCCGTATAATCAATAATGGAGGACATCTTGTCGGCACCAACCACCACGACTTTGCGGGCTGTGCCGTTGGCGATGAATTGTGCCGCAATCGTGAGCGAATAGAGAAAGCCTGAACAGGCAGCCTGAACATCGAAACTGCCGATGTTGCGCACGCCAACCATGTCGCAAATCAGGTTGGCAGTGGATGGGAACTGCATATCGGGCGTGGTGGTCGCACAGATCAGCAGATCGACCTCTTCCGGTTTCGTCCCGGTCTTCTGCAACAGCCCACGCACAGCTTCCGCGGCCATATGCGAGGTACCGAGGCCCTCGCCTGTCAGAATGTGGCGTTCCTTGATCCCCGTGCGCTCGGTAATCCACGCGTCACTGGTATCCACCATACGCGCAAGTTCTGCATTGGTGAGCAGATTCGGCGGCAGGTAGCCGTGCACGGCAGTGATCGAGGCGCGTGGGGATAAGGTCAAGGGGCTGGAATCCGGTTTCCTACAATCACATACCCTTATCCGGGACCGCCCAGCAAGTCATAACGAAGGCTACACAAAAGCGGAAGTTTCACGTACGGGTACGCCCTTTTGGCCCACGATATCGAGAGCCACGGCCGCCGCTCGCTCGCTTGGACTTTCTCTGCCAATTTCCATGATGGTATCCAGGCGAGCGAAAGCTTCGAGTTGACGGCGCCGTTCCGACGTATCGGTTAGCAGCGGCAACATTGCTTTTGTAAGCCGATCGGCCGTGCAATCTCGTTGCAGAAATTCCGGGACCACGTTTTCCCCTACTACGAGGTTTGCAAGGATCACCGACGGGATGTTGAGTAGGAGACGTGCTGCAAGCTCCTCGACTAGAGGCACCCTGTAAGCAGCAACCATCGGAACACCGGCGAGCGCCAGTTCCAGCGTTGACGTCCCCGATTTAGTCAGCGCCGCCCGCGCAGCACGAAATGCTTCATGCTTTTCGTTCGCATCGGCTATCACGCGCACCGGCACGCGCCACGAGGCGACGGCGGCTCGAACCGAATCTGCAAGCCTCGGCACCGCCGGCACAACCACCTCAGTCGCGCCAAATTGCTCGGCAACGCGGGCGATTGCCGAACCAAATACCGGCGCCATACGGCGAATTTCACTTGTGCGGCTGCCCGGCAAGACCAAAAGCAGCGGCGGGTCGGCCAGCCGTAAGCGCTTCTCAACATCGTTCGGGCGTAGTTCGCCGAGGTGCTCGGTCAACGGATGACCAACGTAACGACAAGGCGGACCATGAAGTTCAGCCATTGTCTTCGGCTCGAACGGCAACAGCGCCAATACGTAATCCACGTACGCACGCATGGCGCGCGCGCGACCCGGCCGCCATGCCCACACTGAAGGGCAGACGTAATCAATAATGGGAATAGCTGGCGCCTGCGCGCGCACCCGCCGTGCCACGCGGTGAGTGAACTCCGGGCTATCTATAATAACCAACGCATCGGGTTTCGCAGATACAATCGCATCCGCTGTTTCGCGAATACGGCGAAAGATCTTTGGCAGGTTCGCCGGAATTGCGGCAAAGCCGATAATCGCGAGATCCCCAAGCGGAAACAGACTCGGTACGCCTTCTGCTGCCATGAGCGCGCCGCCAACACAGGAAAATTGGGCGCGCCCTTGCGTACGCTGTCTGATTGCTGCAATCAACGCAGCGCCCAACCGATCGCCGGACTCCTCGCCGGCTACCAAAAAGACGTGCGGACTCATTGTTCAGTTCCGGCAAAAACGCCGACCACGAAAATCCCGGTACGGTCTGCCGCCTGCAGCACCTCCTCCGCCTCGGCGACGATAGTTTTTCCGGCAACGACTGCTATACCGGCAAGCCCCGCACGTGCGGCACCCTCGACCGTCATAGGCCCAATCGACGGCAGATCGAAGCGGAGATCTTGCGCCGGCTTCGGCGCCTTCACCAGTATGCCAGTGCCGCGCGCTGCTTGAACGCGGCCTTTTGCCCGCATGTCGGCCACACGCGCGAGCATGGCATCGGTTCCTTCTGCCGCCTCCACCGCCAACACATGGCGACCCGCCACGACCACCGCTTGTCCGATATCAAACTTTCCAGCCGTACGCAGATAGTCGAGGCCAAACGCGATATCCGCGTGATCGTGCTCGGACGCGCGCGCGTGGCCGAGCGCGCCTTCAGGCATCAGAATATCCGGCGCAACCTCATGAGCGCCGAGCAAACGGAAACCTTCATCCTCGAGCACTTTGCCCATGCCGGACAGCAAATGATCGTCACCGCCGCGATAGGCCGCCAGCACACGCGGCAGAACCCTGAGTCCTTTCAGGTCGGGATGCACTTGCCACAGCGATGGCCGCACCAGCGACCCGATGAAAACAACTTCGTGGCAGCCGGCTGCGCGCGCAAGCCGCAGAAATTTGCCGATCTGACCAATATGCACCCAGTGATGCGGAAACCGTTCCACCGCAGTGCCCTCGGCCGCGCCGCGTAGCGGAAACAGGACCACCGATCGTCCACCCGCTACCACTTTTCCTGCCACCGCCAGCGGCAGGCTGCCTCCCCCGCAAAGTATGGCAAGCGGGCCTTCCTCTCCGACGGCCAGCGCGGCGCTCATGCGTCCTCGTCGGTCTCGTTACGCTTGATAGCCATAGTAAAAGGACGCTTTCCATCGCGAATGAATTCGATAATCTTGGTCACCAGCGGATCACCGCCATGATTAGCGGCAACCCGATCAATTCGGGCACGAAATTCACCCTCGCCAAAAAACAGCGCGTCGTAAGCCGCACGCACGCGATGGATTTCAGCTTTCGAATGCCCCCGCCGGCGCATGCCGATTACATTGAGTCCAATCAGCTTGGCGAGGGAGCCATGCGCCATCCCATAAGGGATCACGTCGGCGCGAACGCCACTCAGCCCGACGATCATTGCGCCCTCGCCAATGCGGACGAATTGCCGGACCGCCACGCCACCACCGAACATCACATAATCACCAATCGCAACGTGACCGCCGAGCACAGTATTGTTAGCGAACACTACATCGTTACCAACTTTACAATCATGGGCAACATGTGAACCCACCATGAAAAAGCAGCGGTCACCTACTTCAGTAATACCGCGGTCATCCTCGGTTCCGGTGCTCATCGTAACATTTTCGCGGATATCGCAGTCCGCGCCGACCACCAGCCTGGTCGGCCCACCACGATAGCTGAACGACTGCGGTAACGAACCAAGCGATGCAAACGGATGAATGACAGTTCGCAAGCCGATTGTGGTGTGGCCGGTGAGATTGACATGGGCGATCAATCGGCAACCATCGCCGACGCTAACATGCGCACCAACAGTGCAATACGGACCGATTGAAACGTCTTTTCCGATCACCGCCCCGGCCTCGATCCGCGCCGAGGAATCAATCATGCGCGCGCTCATGCGTCGGAAAGCATCGCGCCGACTTCGGCTTCCGCAACGATTTGGCCTGCCACTTTGGCCTCGCCACGGTACCACCACATGGACTTCCGACGCGTGATCCGGTTCATGTGGTATTCGATGGTGTCACCAGGGCGCACTGGCTTGCGGAATTTCGCTTTGTCAATGGTTAGAAAAAACACTGACGTGGGTTGCGTGCCGGTCGCCGCGATGCAAAGCACTCCCGCCGTTTGCGCCATTCCTTCGATCATTAGCACACCTGGAAATAACGGATTGCCCGGAAAGTGGCCCTGGAATTGCGGTTCGTTGATCGTCACATTCTTAATTCCAATGCCGTGTTCGTCGCCCCGGATGTCGATCACCCGATCCACCATTAAAAATGGATAACGGTGCGGCAACAATTTAAGCACCATTGCGATGTCGGCGGCTTCGAGTCTTGTCACGATTTTGTTCATGACAATCGTCTCATTCGTCGGCCCCCGCGTCGGCGCCACCCTTCTGGCGCGCAAGGCGCTCGAGCATCATCATCTCGCGGAACCACTGCTTGACCGGTTTGGCTGGCGTGCCGCCCCAGCGTGCGCCCGCTGGTACATCGCCATGGACATTGCTGGTCGCGGCAAGCTGCGCTCCCTCGCCAATCGTCACATTGTTGTTCAGGCCGACACGTGCACCCAAAACAACGAAATCTTCCACTGTCGAACTGCCGGAAATGCCTGTTTGCGCCACCAATATGCAATGGCGGCCAATACTGACATTGTGGCCTACCTGGACCAGGTTGTCGATCTTTGTGCCTTCGCCAATGACGGTGTCGCGAATAGCACCACGATCGATCGTCGTGCCAGCCCCGATCTCGACGTTGTCCTGAATGATAACGCGGCCAACCTGCGGGACTTTAAGGTGACGACTTTCGTCCACCACGAAACCAAAACCGTCCTGACCAATCTTGCAGCCGGGATGAATGATGACCTTGTCGCCGATTAAGGTGTTACTAATGGTCGAGCCTGCGGCGATCGAGCAGTCGCGTCCTATCTTCACCTCGGCGCCGATCACGGTGTTCGCTCCGATCACACTGCCGCTGCCGATTTCTGCGCGTGGACCGATCACTGCGCCGGGCTCGATGGCAACGCCATCTTCCACCCGCGCGCTCGCATCGATATGGGCACCGGCGAAATCCCCGGGCTCCGACAGTGAAGATGGCCGCAGGGCATGAGGAAACAATTTGCGCGCTGTAATTACGAAAGCGCGGTACGGTTCGCGGATAGTCAGTACGGCGACGCGCGCCGGGAGCTCCTTCGCGAGCGCCGCTGTGGTGAGGCAAGCCGCAGCATGTGTCGTGGCCGCCGCCGACACAAAATTCCTGCTATCGAAGAACGTAAGGTCACAAGGTGCGGCGCGATCGAGCGGCGCAATATTCACAATGCGGCGCGCAGTTAGCGGCTTCGACGTCAACGTCGCACCTGTCAAGGCCGCGATCTCATCAAGAGTGAGACCCGGCGTGTGTCGTAAGAAAAGCGGCTCACTCATTTTGCTGGAGCCCGACCTGTCGTACCGCCAGCGGCCGTCAAGATCAGAACCTAGTGCCGCCGCTGAAACGGAAAATCTGCGTGCGGTCACATATCTCCACGGTGCTACCCGTCGGCATCGCACAGTATTTTGTCAACGGATAAGCCAGGTCGAAACGCAGCGGCCCGAGCGGCGAATCCCAGAGCAGGCCGACACCGACCGATGAGCGAACAAACGACGCACTGTCGAGTCCGACCTGAAGCGTCTCGCCGGTCACAATCCAGCTGGTCGGCCCCTGATAGTGCCACAGGTTGCCGGCATCGGCGAATGCGGCGACCTTTATGCCAATATCCTTCGGCAGGAAGTAGAGTGGCGTCTGCGCCTCGACGCTCGCGCCCCAGAAAAAGCTGCCACCGAGAGCATCATTCGTCGTCCCTATGGTCAAGTCACGAGGTCCGATGCCCGCGGGTTTAAAGCCACGCACGAGATTTGGACCCATCTGGAACTCGTCCAGCATGCGCAGTTGCTCGCCGCCCCAGGGGGCAACAACACCGCCCTGTACCTTGAACACGCTCACAATATCCGAGAAGACCTCGTAGTACTTGCGCGCCTCAACTGCCGTGCGGATGAAATTAACGTCGCCGCCCACGCCAGCGAAGTCTTGCTTGACCTCGGCAAAAAGGCCGCTCGTTGGCAGTTTGTTATTATCAAGCGTGTTATACGAAAGCGCATAGCCGAGCAGGGAGGTGTTCACGGCACCCTGGGCCAATTCTTTGCGGATCGCCAACGACGCTTCGCCATTTTGGTAGCAGCCGTAGGGAACGTTAACAAATAGATCTGACCCATTCGCTTCATTTGTCGGAGTCACGCCTGAACCGCCAAGGATCAACGCGTTGCTTGAAAATTGACAGTCGTCTAACTGGACCGGCAGCGTGACCTTCTGTTGATAGAACGAATAACGCGGCTGGAACGCGATTTCTTCAGTCAATGCGAAACCGAGGCGCAAATTGGTGCCAATCGTCTGCGTGTTATATGAGACATAGCTATTCGCAAGGTTCTGTCGCGCAAACAAGTCGATACCGGCGGCCATCCGATAGCCGAGGAAGTAGGGCTCTACGAATGATAAATCAAAACCGCGAACATATTGTCCGTATGTAACCGACGCTTTTCCGTAGTTGCCGCGGCCCATAAGGTTACGGTCGGCGATACTGACGTCCCCGATGAATCCGTCAGCGGTCGAATAGCCGCCGGAAACCGAGAACTCACCGGTTGGCTGCTCCTCAACGTTGACGTTAATTACAACACGATCGGGGGCCGAGCCGGGTTCATTGGTGATCTTGACGGTTTTAAAATAGCCCAGGTTTTTCAGTCGCCGCTCAGCGCGGTCGATTAAAGCCCGGTTGTAGGCATCACCTTCGCCGAGATCGAATTCGCGGCGGATTACATAGTCGCGCGTACGGGTATTGCCGATGATGTTGATACGTTCGATATAGGCGCGCGCGCCTTCCTCGACGACGAACGCAAGATTGATGGTCTTGGTCTCAAAGTTGCGGTCCCCACGCGGCCGAACAGTTGCAAATGCATAACCGTATTTAGAAGCCTGGATTGTCATCGCCTCAACGCTTTTTTCAACCAGGTCGGCGTTGTAGACGTTGCCCTCGCTCAGTTTGAGCTGACTGCGTAGCGTTGCCGGATCAATCGCGCGTACGTTCGAAAGAATCTCGACGGTGCCAACACGGTATTGAGCGCCCTCGTCGATTGTGAACGTAACAATAAATCCCTTTTTGGCAGGATCGTATTCGCCCACCGCCGATACAATGCGCACATCGGCATAGCCGTGCTTCAGATAAAAGCGGCGTAACAGATCACGATCAGCCTCCACGCGATCGGGATCATAGATGTCGGTTGTCTGCAGGAAGCTGAGCCAGTTGCTCTCAGAAGTCTTGATCACTTCCTTCAGACGGCTCGATGAATAAGCATGCGTGCCAACAAACCGGAGCTCTTTGACGCCAGTCTTTTCGCCTTCTTTGATCTCAAACACGAGGTCGACGCGGTTGTTCGGCAACTCAATAATCTTGGGATCGACAGAGACGTCGAAGCGGCCGCTACGATGATAGATCTCGATGATGCGCTGCACGTCGGCCTGGACGGTCGGCCTCGAAAGCGTCCCACGTGGCTTCGACTGCACTTCTGCCGAGAGCTGCTCGTCCTTGGCTTTTTTGTTACCTTCGAAGGCGACCCGGTTGATCACCGGATTCTCAACAACTGTCACCACCAGGCGGTTGCCGGCATGGCTGATGCGGACGTCGGAAAAGAGCCCCGTGGCAACCAGCGCCTTGAGGGCTTCGTCTTCCTGCTCGGGGCCTAGCCGGCCGCCGGGGCCGGGTTTGAAATAGGAGCGGATGGTGTCGGCTTCGACCCGACGGCTGCCTTCGACAACAATAGAACTGACCGTCTGCGCAACCGCGACGCCTGAGGAGGCAACCGTTACGCATCCAGTGCCGATAAGGATGCCGCCGAGGATCAGGCAGCTAATAGCCAATCCCCGAACCGCCCTCAAACAAAGTCCCATGCGCTACGCGCCCTTTTGATCCATGCGGCCGCCCCCACTGCGGATTCGATAGACGGTCCGGGCTGGCATAGGCGAGCTTTTTACAGCGTTTTTTGCGAGCTGCAAACGAACTCCCGCCCAAACTTTCCCTTTTCCCTCAAAAAGTTGCCCGTCAGCAACGGTCAGGATGTGGCGAGATGAAGGATGTCATTAAAGGTGGCAAAAATCATCAATACCAGGACGATCGTCAACCCAATCCGGAACCCCAGTTCCTGGGCGCGCTCGGATAATGGGCGGCCCCGAATCGTCTCAATAGCGTAGAACAAAAGGTGACCACCATCGAGCAAGGGAATCGGAAACAGGTTCAATAGTCCAATTGAGACCGACAGGACGGCGGTGAGGTGCAAGAGCGCCGCAAAACCGGCTGTCGCCACCTGACCCGAGACCTGCGCTATGCGAATCGGCCCGCCGAGCTGATCGGCAGCCTCCCGGCCGGCAAATACGCCAGTGATATAGGACAGCGTCCGGTCCACCACGAACCAGGTCTCCTGCGCGCCCATCACCACGGCTCGCAGCAGGCCGGCCTTTTCCGTCTTGATGTCGCCTGGCGCCATGGAACGGCTGATGCCAAGCACGCCGATCCTGTGATTATTGCCGAAGTTGTCCTTAAGTTCCTTAAGCTGCGGTATGGCCTTGAGCGCGACCAGCGCGTTGCCGCGCTCGACCTCAATGGTCAGCGGCTCGCCGGCACTGATGCTGACGATACGCTGCATGTCCGAGAAGCTTTCGATCTTCTCGCCATTGATCGCCAGCACCAGATCACCGGGCTGGAAGCCGGCCGCTTGCGCAGCACTTCCGGCTTGCACGCTGTCGACGCGCGCACTCGTGGTCTGTTTGCCGACGGTCATGAAAATGATGGCGAAAATAGCGATCGCCAGCACGAAATTAGCGATCGGTCCGGCCACCACGACAGCGGCGCGCGATCTGACCGGTTGGAATATGAAGCTGTCCTTCTTTTCAGCTTCGGTCATACCCGCGGCTGCGGCCTGGTCAGGGACGCTCGCAGCATTTTCGTCGCCAAAGAATTTAACGTAGCCACCAAGCGGAACTGCAGAAATCTTCCAGCGCGTGCCGTAGCGGTCGTTGAATCCAGCTATCTCGGGACCGAAACCAATCGAAAACACCATCACCTTGATGCCGCACCAACGCGCCATCAAGAAGTGACCAAGTTCATGAAAGAAAACGACAATCGTTAGAACAAACAGAAACGGCACGACATAGCCAATAAGGCCGCCGCCGAACGCGCTTAAGCCTCCCATAATCTCCATACCCATTACTGCCTTGTCCTTCCCTATGGGGCCTTCGTGCCACCCGAAAACAACCTAAGATGCCTTTACGGCAATTTCGGGCAAGAGGTCCCCGGCCAAACTTCTTGCAATATGGTCAACGGCCAATGCCGCATCGATTCCGGTCGGTTCCACCAATAAACCACGTCCCGCGGCAACATCGAGCGTCGCCTCAACGAGCGCGACGATCGCCGAAAAGGAGATCCTGCCGGCGATAAATTCTCCGACTGCAACCTCGTCGGCCGCGTTGAGTACGGTCGGCGCAGCCCCACCTGTCTCCATCGCGCGTCGCGCCAGGGCCAATGCCGGAAAACGCTCCAGATCCGGCGTCTCAAAGGTCAGCTGTTGCAGGGCGGCCAAGTCAAGCCGTGCTGCCGGACCGTCGATGCGCCGCGGCCAGGCAAGACAATGGGCGATCGGAATTCGCATGTCGGGCGACCCAAGTTGCGCCACCACCGAGCCGTCGCGAAATTCCACCAGCCCGTGCACTACCGATTGGGGATGCACGAGTACGTCTATTTCGCTCGACTTGAGTGAGAATAGGTGATGAGCCTCAATAATTTCGAGACCTTTGTTCATGAGCGTTGCAGAATCGACAGTGACCTTTGGGCCCATCGACCAATTTGGATGACGCAACGCCTGCTCCGGGGTTGCCGCCCTGATCGCTTCTTTTGACCAGGTTCGAAATGGACCACCGGATGCTGTCAGGATTACCCGCCTGACATCTGCGCGATTGCCCGCGCCCAGCGCCTGGAACACAGCATTGTGCTCAGAGTCGACGGGAAGAACGGTGGCGCCGGCGCTCGCCGCGCGGCGCATGAACAGGCTACCTGCGCAAACAAGACATTCTTTATTTGCGAGTGCGACAGTCGCGCCTCGTTCGATCGCCGCAAGTGTCGGCTTCAACCCAGCTGAGCCGCTGATCGCGGCCATCACCCAGTCAGCCGGACGCTGCGCGGCCTCGACCAAGGCGTTTTCTCCCGCGGCCGCTTCTGTGTCGGACCCGGACAGCGCATCCTTGAGTTCACGATAGGCGGCCGGATCCGCAACTACAGCATGTCGCGCGCCAATCTCGTGAGCGATTTTTCCCAGTGCTCGCGCGTTATGCCGCGCGCTGATTGACTCGACGCGATAGCGTCCCGGCGCACGCCTGATCAGGTCAAGTGTGCTGGCACCGATCGAGCCGGTGGCTCCGAGGATAGTGATCGTGCGCGGCTTGGCAGCAGACCTTGAGCTCGAGCGGACGATATCGATAGCGGTCATATACTCACCATACCAGCAGTCCGCGCGCAGGCTCATCGAAGCCCCCGCGCAATAATCCGATCAGGCAACCAGCGACGACTGCCGCCCAGAAACCGTCAAGCCTGTCCATCACTCCGCCATGGCCGGGAATGAGATGACTGGAGTTTTTGGCGCCAAATTGCCTCTTCACCCAGGATTCGAACAGATCTCCAACTTGCGCCAGCACCGACAACACCAACGCAATGACGACAATTGCAAGTTTGGTGGACAACCCAAACAGGCCTGCGACAACCAGCGCTGTGATCATAGCGCCCACTGTCCCGGCAATGGCTCCAGACCACGTTTTTTTCGGGCTCACGGCCGGCAGCAATTTCGGCCCACCGAAGGTGCGGCCCGCGAAATAGCCGAGGATATCGGTCGTCCAAACAACTGCGAACACTAGCACGATCGCGACGAAACCATAGACATCGTCAGCGCGTAAAAACGTCGGCGCCAAGAGCATTGCTCCTGCGTACCCAATGCCGACGGTCACCCATAATCTTCGTTCGGACGGAGCAAAAATCGCACCAGCGAGCGCACCCAGGCCGACCATCAGCAGAGCTGCGATCGGGCGTCCGAGCCACCCGACAAAGCCGGCGATAGCGACGGCGACGGCGCAGCCCGAAAAGATCATCCGATAAGAAGGGCCAGCAACGAGCACGACCCATTCCCACAACACTGCGATTGCGGCCACGCCCCAGAACAGCGCAAATGGCCAGCCCCCGAGATACGCCGTTAGAAGCGCGAGTGGCGTCAATATTGCGGCGGAAACGATGCGCAGCGCGAGATTGTTCGCGGACAGCGCCCTATTGGCGTCGTCCGAACCGGAAATAGGGTCCACACCGACCACAGGATTCAGGATCCGGTCTGGGCAACGAGGCCGCCGAACCGCCGCTCGCGTTGCTGGTATTCGCGGATCGCAGATTCAAGCGTGGCCCGGTCGAAATCGGGCCAATAGGTCGGCATGAAAACCAGTTCACTGTAGGCTGCTTGCCAAAGCAGAAAATTGGATAGCCGCTGCTCGCCGCTGGTGCGAATGATCAAATCGGGATCGGGAATGTCGGGCGCATCCAGAAAGCCGGCGAACATATCCATATTGATGTCGGCCACGTTCAGATCGCCCTGCTTTACCGCCGCGGCAATACTGCGCACCGCGCGCACGATTTCCTGCCGCGCACCATAATTAAACGCGACTACCAATGTCAGGCCGTCGTTATTCTTGGTGAGCTCTTCAGCCTCGACCAATAGTCGATCGATATCGGCCTCAAGCCCTGTACGCTCACCAATCACGCGCACACGCACATTGCTTTTGTGCAATTCGGCAAGATCATTGCGGACAAAACGGCGAAGCAACCCCATCAGTTCGCCAACTTCATTTGCTGGCCGCGACCAGTTTTCAGCGCTGAAGGAGAAAATCGTGACAATCTTGATGCCGATTTCGCCGGCTGCGCGAATGGTTCGCCGCAGCGCCTCAACTCCGCGCCGATGCCCTTCCGCGCGCGGCAGCCCACGCGCTGCCGCCCAGCGGCCATTGCCGTCCATGATGATGGCAACATGACGCGGCACGTCGAATGCCGACGGAGCGCTTTGTTTGAATTCGGCCTCGGGCATTGAATGCGACCTCAGACCGTGAGGATCTCCTTTTCTTTAGCAGCCAGCAAATGGTCAATCTCAGCAATGCCGGCGTCCGTCGCCTTCTGAATATCGCCGGAGAAGCGATCGTGATCGTCCTTGCTGATCTTGTGCTCCTTCTCCAGCTTTTTGATGACGTCCATGGCGTCGCGGCGGACATGGCGTACCGCCACGCGCGCCGTCTCGGCATATTTGTGCGCGATTTTGACCAACTCCTTGCGCCGCTCCTCATTGAGCTCGGGAATGCGCAAGCGAATAGTTTGGCCTTCTGTTGCCGGCGAGAGTCCAAGATTGGAATTCACGATCGCCTTTTCCACCGGATGAACCAGCGACCGATCCCAGACATTGACTGAAATCATTCGCGGCTCCGGCACGCTTACCGTCGCGACCTGATTGAGCGGCATCTGCGCGCCATAGGCATCGACCATGACCGGATCGAGCAGATGGGCAGACGCGCGGCCAGTACGGAGTCCCGATAATTCAGTTTTCAGCACACCGCTCGCGCCCTGCATGCGGCGCTTGATCTCGTTAAGGTCATGTGTTGCGTTTGCCATGGCAATCCTCAAAGAGCCGGCGCAAAATGCCGCGCCTGACTAGCCGACGACAGTTGCCCGCCCCTTACCGCGTAACACAGCTTCGATGGCGCTCTTCTCAGCGGCAGAGAACACGATGATAGGCATCCGGTTTTCCCGGGCAAGCGCGAAGGCAGCGCCGTCCATGACCCTCAGGTCCTTTTCGATCGCTTCCTGATGGCTGAGTTTGTCGTAACGTTTCGCCTTGGGGTCTTTTTTGGGATCAGCGGTATAGACACCGTCGACATTAGTAGCCTTCAGCACCGCCTGGGCATCGAGCTCGGCCGCGCGTAGCACCGCAGTAGTGTCAGTCGTAAAGAACGGATTGCCGGTGCCGGCCGCAAGTAGCACAACGCGCCCTTTACTGAGATTCTTGATTGCGCGCTTTCGATTGTAGGTTTCGCAAACCGAAGGCATGGCAAGCGCTGACAGTGTGCGCGCCTCGCGGCCCGCACGTTCGATTGCGGTCTCAAGCACAAGACAATTCATGACGGTCGCCAACATGCCCATGGTGTCGCCAACAGGCCGAGGCACACCGCGCTCGGAGATTTCAACGCCACGGAAGATGTTGCCGCCGCCGACGACGACGCCCAGCTCCACGCCGAGCTTGCCGGCTGCAGCCAGGTCCGCGGCCAGGCGCTCGACCGTCGCCTGATCGATGCCAAAGCCGTTGGCAGCCGACAGCGCTTCGCCGGACAATTTGACGATGACGCGACGATAGACCGGGTCACCCATACGTTGCGATCCTTTTTGGGATCACCGAGAGCGGAGGGGCCGACGTTCGATCAAGTCTGACCGGCGGCGGCCGCGACCTCGGCGGCGAAATCGGTTTCCTGCTTCTCGATGCCCTCGCCGAGCGCATAACGAACGAAGCCAGTGACTTTGATCGGCCCGCCCGCTTTACCTTCGGCTTCCTTAAGCGCCTGCATAACGCTTTTCTTGTCGTCGAAAATGAACGGTTGTTCCAGCAAGCAGACTTCTTTATAAAACGTTTTCAATCCCGACTCGACGATCTTCTCGATCACGTTAGTCGGTTTGCCCTGCTGCTTGAACTTGTCGGCCAGAACATTCTTCTCACGTTCCGCAACCGCCGGGTCAAGCGCGGCTGCGTCGAGCGCCAACGGATTGGCCGAGGCGACATGCATCGCCACCTGCCGGCCGATGGCAGCGAGCTCGTCGGCTTTGCCGGACGATTCGAGCGCGACGACTACGCCGATCTTGCCAAGCCCATCGGCAACCGAGTTGTGCACATAAGAGCCGATGGCGCCCTTGCCGACCGAAATCATGGCGGCGCGGCGCAGCGTCATGTTCTCGCCAATCTTGGCGATTGTTTCGGAGATCGACTCGGACACCGTGATACTGCCGGCTTTCGCGGCATTGATCTTCTCGACATCGGTGCCGACCGACAGCGCGACGTCAGCGATCATCTTCACCAAACCCTGAAACAGATCGTTGCGCGCGACGAAATCGGTCTCCGAGTTGACCTCGACCACGACACCTTTTGTTCCTTGCACCTGAACGCCGATCAGTCCTTCGGCTGCCACACGGCCAGCCTTCTTGGCGGCCTTGGATAGACCCTTCTTGCGTAGCCAATCCTGCGCCGCCGTCATGTCGCCTTTGGTTTCGGTGAGGGCCGCCTTGCAGTCCATCATGCCTGCACCGGTCGACTCGCGCAGCTCCTTAACCATCTGGGCGCTGATATTTGCCATCGAATTCTATCCTTCATCCGCTCCGGCCGCGCATGTCGCGGTCGGCCGTGCTTTCAACGGAAGCCGGCGGCGAGATTATTCCGCCGTCAATTCCTTCGCCTTGGCTATCCAGCCGTCGACACGGCCAGGCAAGCCGACTTCTTCGCCGATATTATGCGCGGCCTTTTCATTCAGCTCGGCAATTTGCGTGTAGTGGAAGATCCCGAGGTCGTTGAGCTGCTTTTCAATTGCCGGCGACACGCCGGGCAGCTTTTTGAGATCGTCTGCGACACCGCGCGGGCCTGGCAAAGGCTCGAACCCGAGATCCGTCGCCGCCGGAGCCGTCGGTAACTGCTCCGTAACGATTGGCTTTTCGGCGGCGCCAATGTCAACGCCCATTTCGCCTTGCGCGCGCGAAATACCATCGATTGCCGCCTTGGCAATGAGATCGCAATACAGCGAGACCGCGCGACTGGCATCGTCATTGCCTGGCACGACGTAAGTGATGCCGGCCGGATCGCAATTGGTGTCGACAACGGCAGCGACCGGAATGTTGAGGCGCTGCGCTTCCTTGATCGCGATGTCTTCCTTATTGGTGTCGATCACGAACAGAAGGTCCGGCACACCACCCATGTCCTTGATCCCACCGAGCGAGCGATCGAGCTTGTCGCGTTCGCGTTGCATGGTGAGACGCTCTTTCTTGGTATAGCCGGCGGCCTCACCCGAATTGAGCATCTCGTCGAGCTTGCGCAGGCGCGCAATCGATGCCGAGATAGTTTTCCAGTTCGTCAGCGTGCCGCCGAGCCAGCGGGAATTCACGTAATACTGCGCACTCCGCTTGGCAGCGTCGGCAATCGAGTCCTGCGCCTGGCGCTTGGTGCCGACGAACAGGATGCGGCCGCCTTTGGCCACGGTGTCGCTGACCGCCTGCAACGCGCGATGCAGCATCGGTACAGTCTGCGCGAGATCGACAATGTGGATGTTGTTGCGTGTACCGAAGATGTACGAGCCCATCTTCGGGTTCCAACGGTGGGCCTGATGGCCGAAATGAACGCCAGCTTCCAAAAGCTGGCGCATTGAAAAGTCAGGAAGCGCCATAATCTTCTCCGGTTGATCCGCCGCGGACGATTGTGAGCCCGTTTGGGCCACCGGACGGCCTTTTTGACCCATTGTCGGGGCCTAAAGCCATGCGTCCGCGTGAGTGATGCCGGGCTTATATAGGTGCAGTTTCTAGAATGCAAGGTCGGTCAAAAGGTTAGCCGGGCCTTGCCTCGCAGCTCTAAAGCGCCTCGACCTGCACCACGCCCGGCACGGCCTTGATGGCGCCCGCGATCTGCGGCGAAACCCTGAAACGGCCGGGCAACCTCACCTCGACTTCAGTGCCGCGCTCGAGCAACAGCACCACGCTGACTTCTCCATCGCCAATTGCATGTGCCGCGCGAGGCGCGGGCTCCAGTCGCTTGGCCACCGCCTCGAGCGACGCGCCATCGCGCAGGAACACGCGCAAGCCCTTTTGCAGATTGGCGGCCGCATGATCGAGCGGCTCGGCCGACTGGATGCGCGCACGTACCTCATCCCCCTGCACTTCTGCAGACAAAAACAACAGGACCGCATTGCCGGGCTCGAGGAGATCGCGATGTTCGGCCAATCCTTCCGAGAAGATCACCGCCTCAAAATGACCGCTGGGATCGGACAGGCCGATGACGCCCATCTTGCTACCCGTGCGCGTGCGGCGCTCGGTGCGCGAGACAACGGTGGCAGCGACACGGCCCGCCGTCGCTCCGGCTTTCACCGCGCGCGCGAATTCCGCCCAAGGCTGCACCCGCAACTTCTTCAGCACTGCGGCGTAGTCGTCGAGCGGATGGCCTGACAGGAAGAAACCCACGGCCTCATATTCGCGACGCAATCGCTCGGCCGCCAGCCATGGTTCAATCTGCGGCAGCGCAATCTGCTCGCGTGTTGCACCGCCGTCGAACAATTCACTCTGCCCAATCGCCGCGGTATCGTGTGCGCGTTGCGCGCGGGCGAGCATGGCATCGACCACAGCGAATATACGCGCGCGGTTTTTTTCAAACGTGTCGAAAGCTCCGGCGGCCGCGAGACTTTCGAGCACGCGCTTGTTGATGGCGCGCGGATTGACGCGAGCGGCAAAGTCAGCAAGGTCAGCAAAGACCCGGCGCGCGCGCGCGGCGATGATCGCTTCCACCGCCTGCTTGCCGACGCCTTTGAGCGCAGCGAGCGCATAGATGATCGTATTACCGTCGACTTCGAAATCGACCGCCGAGCGGTTGACGGACGGCGGATCAACCTTAATGCCAAGTCGCTCGGCCTCTGCACGGAATTCGGCGAGCTTGTCGGTATTGCCCATGTCGAGCGTCATGGTCGCTGCCAGGAACTCGACGGGGAAATTCGCCTTCATATAAGCGGTCTGATAGGCGACCAGCGCGTAGGCCGCTGCATGGCTCTTGTTGAAGCCATATTCCGCAAAACGCTCGAGTAGGTCGAAGATGGCGTCGGCCTGATGGCGCTCCACACCCCGTTCAACTGCGCCACCGACAAAGCGAGCGCGCTGCGCCTGCATCTCTTTCCTGATTTTCTTGCCCATGGCGCGGCGGAGCAGATCGGCTTCACCGAGCGTGAAACCCGCCAGGATCTGCGCGGCCTGCATCACCTGTTCCTGGTAGATGATGACGCCAAATGTCTCACGCAGGATCGGCTCAAGCCTGGGATGAATGTAGTCCGGCCGCTCCATGCCGTGCTTGCGAGCGCAATAGGTCGGAATATTCGCCATCGGGCCGGGACGATAGAGCGCGACCAACGCGATGATGTCTTCGAAACGGTCTGGCCGCATGTCGAGCAGCGCCCGCCGCATGCCCGCACTTTCCAGTTGGAAGATGCCAACCGCTTCGGCGCGCGCCAGGAGGTCGTAAGTATTCTTGTCGTCGAGCGGGATCGCGGCGAGATCGATGTCGATACCGCGCCGCTTCACCAGCGCTACAGCGGTCTGCAAAACTGTTAGCGTTTTCAGGCCGAGGAAGTCGAACTTTACTAGGCCCGCCTGCTCTACCCATTTCATGTTAAACTGAGTAACTGGCATGTCGGACTTCGGATCGCGATAAAGCGGCACCAACTCGGACAGTGGCCGGTCACCGATCACGATGCCGGCGGCGTGGGTTGAGGCGTGGCGGTTCAGGCCTTCGAGCTTCTGCGCGATGTCGAAGGCGCGCTTGACTACAGCGTCGCCATCCCGTTCAGCCTGCAAGCGCGGCTCGCCCTCGATCGCCTGTTTAAGTGAGACCGGTGCCGCCGGATTCTGCGGCACCAGCTTGCAAAGCTTGTCGACCTGCCCGTACGCCATCTGCAAAACACGGCCGACGTCGCGCAGCACGCCGCGCGCCTGCAGCGTGCCGAAGGTGATGATCTGTGCCACCTGGTCACGGCCATAACGCTCCTGCACGTAACGGATCACCTCGTCGCGCCGGTCCTGGCAGAAGTCGATATCGAAATCTGGCATCGAGACACGCTCGGGATTAAGGAAGCGCTCAAACAGCAGCCCGAAACGGATCGGATCGAGATCGGTGATCGTGAGCGCGTAGGAAACGAGGGAGCCGGCGCCAGATCCACGGCCGGGACCAACGGGTATGCCTTGTTTCTTCGCCCATTGGATGAAGTCGGAAACGATCAGGAAATAGCCGGGATATTTCATACCGGCGATCACGCCGAGTTCGAAATCGAGCCTCTCCCGGTATTCGTCGACAGTATGGCCTGAAGCAACGCCGGAAGTTTCGAGGCGTCGCTCGAGTCCTTCTTCCGCGCGCTTGCGCAGTTCGCTCGCTTCGTCGAGCGTCTTGCCGTTCTCGCCGGTCGAAAAACGCGGAAGAATGGGCTGGTGCGTGCGCGGGCGGAAGGCACAGCGCTGCGCAATCTCGACGGTATAAGTCAGCGCCTCCGGCAGATCGCGGAATAGTTCGACCATCTCGGCGCGGCTCTTGAAGCGGTGCTCGGGCGTCAATTGACGGCGGTCGCTTTCCGCCAAGAGCCGGCCCTCGGCAATGCAGATCAGCGCATCGTGCGCCTCGTAATCCTGCGCGGTCGCGAAATAAGGTTCGTTGGTGGCGACCAGCGGCACACCTTTGCTGTAGGCGAGATCGATCAAACCCGGTTCACAGCGGCGCTCGGCCGGCGCGCCGTGGCGCTGCAATTCGACGTAAAGCCGATCGCCGAAAAGCTTGAGCAGTGCCTCAAGACGGGTGGCGGCGAGATGGCTTTGGCCCACGGCAATAGCCATATCGAGCGGGCCGCCCGGTCCGCCGGTGAGCGCAATTATGCCAGCAGTCTCCCCATCCAACCATTCGACCTTGAGCCGCGGCGGCTCGTTCGCCGGCGTATCCAGGAAGGCGCGCGAATTGAGGCGCATCAGCCTGCGATAGCCCTCGGGCCGGGCCGCCAGAAGCACAACGCGCGTACGTTCTGGCTGAACGTTCCCGTTGCGCGGCCCATGATCTGTATCGCCGAAGTCAACGGCGAGCGCGCAGCCGACAATCGGTTGAATGCCGTACCCTGAGAGCTTTTCGGAAAACTCCAGTGCACCGAACATGTTGTCGGTGTCTGTCAATGCGAGCGCCGGCTGATGGTCAGCTTTCGCGAGTTCGGCCAGCCGCGCGATTGTGAGTGCGCCTTCCAGCAGGGAAAACGACGAGTGCACGTGCAAGTGCACGAAGTCGAGACCAGCCATGGGTGATTCCTTGTTGCACCCAGAGTGGGGATGCGTCGGCATTAAGTCCAC
>JBARNC010000165.1:0-5061 GCA_049802775.1 Pseudolabrys sp.
CCTGCGGTGACCGTCTGATTGTCTGACAACCTGGGCTGAACGAGCACCGATGTGGCGGCCAGCCGAACACGCCCGCTCGCGACTTTAGCCGGCGGGGGAGGCGGCTCGCGCACATCCCATTGGCAAATACGGGCACCTCTATTTCGCTCGAGAATATCGAGATGGATATGGTTATTGTGATGGCCGTCAGCGCCGGGCCCCAGCACCGTCGTAAAGCGATGACAGGCGGAATCTCGCAAATCATCGCGAAGCGTTTTTGAAACGGTCTCATCCGTGAGGGTGACGTGGCGACCGTCCGCCAGAACCAAGGCACGGACATCGATGGCATTGCCCTTGCCGTGTTCGCTTAATTTGGCGTCGGCAACGCTGTTACGGCCGCGGCACTCGTACGAACCGAGGGTATCAACGGTGCGCAGCGCGTCCGCAAGCGCGGCGGTGTGATCGGAAGCCTCGTCTCGGACCCAGGCAGCAAAGGATTCCGCCATCGCGCAGCGCAAGATCGCTGTAGGCCTGACCTCGACACGCTTGCGGTTGGGAAGCAGTACGGCATCGAGCCCGATCATATCGCGGCCGCCGCAGTCACCGGGCCCGATGATCCTCGGCAGCAACTCGATAGTGGCGATTGCCGCCAGCCGCTGATCACAATCGCTCAATGCGCTGGTGACATTCGTGGTATCGAAACCGGGGCCTGCCGCCTCGGCAAAAGAGTGAGGCTCCGGCCAGAATGGCGGCCGCGGTCGCGGCAACGGAACATTTTCGACGGTCGCGATCGCAGTCCCGATAGCCGTTTTCGAAGCCGCCGGCTCGCTCTGCTCAGGCTTCGATTTTGCCTTAACTCGTGGCGACGCTCGCGAGCTGTCGCTGCGTCGATGCACTTTTCGACGCTGCCACTCCCAGCTCAGTGGGTCGAACAGGCTTCCGCGATATTTGTCATATCGGAAATGCGACCCGTTGAACCGGAAAAAATCGCCAGAGGATTGTGCTTGAACGACAGCTACGCCTGCCCATTCGGCTACTGCCAGAACGGCCGCCGCCTTAAGCCAACGCGAGAATCGACTCTTGGTACGCATGTCGTGAATGCTCAAGTGCATCACTAGAGCAAAAGTTCCTGCCTCTTTACCTGATTATCAAAGTAGTCTGCTTTTGGCTCTTAGCGGACATTGTTCAGACACGGCTCAATCTCCGCTTTCGGAGGCGGACATTTGGGCCGCGAAAAAAGCGGTTAACCGTAGCGACACGAGCTTTTCACGGCCCTCCTGGTTTGGCCGCGTGTCTTCACCACCAGCGGCAATGGCGATGGCCGTAACGCCACCAGCAGTGACGATGATGGTGATAATACCTGTAGTGAACCGTCGAACGAAAATCGTTCTCGGTAGCGGCTTTGCCGATTGCCGCCATCGGAGCGGCGAACGCGCTAGACATTGGAGCCAAAGCAAGAAGACCGGCGCAAAGTACAGCAGCCGCAAAAGTCAGTTTTGTCTTGTTCATGACATTTCCTCCACAGATGCACTGTTGCGCGGGATACTATGCCGCCTGATATGAATGAGGATTGAGTGCAGGTGTTCGCCACCATTCATGTAGATGACATTGCTGTAATCTCTACGCGGATGGTCGCCCTTCTTTGGAACTGAACTCGGACAGGCATGAACAGCACGATCAATGCTCCCCTTTGGGCGGGTAAAGCGGACATGACGATTGCACTGCGAAATGTCCGCTTATGAACCAGAGCGGACATGCCTTAGTCTAAACGCACAGTCGCGCGCGTCGCGGCTTCCGTGATTGCACCAGCGAGAAGCTTGGCGAAACAGGCATAACTCCAGTCGTTCATATGGAGTTCGTCCTTCGACAGGAATGCGCTGAACGGGAGGCCTTGCGTCAAGCGCCAGTAGCGCATCAGCGCAAAGCGCTGGAACAAATCAATATGCATTTCACGGGCGGCGGCGAAAATCAGAGCGACCATTAGATCGACGTCATGCTCGTCATGCTTGGCGATGACCTTGGGCGCGTATTGAGGATTGATCAGCACTACGTCGGAGCCGGCCGCCTTGAGCCGTCGCAGGCCTTCACTTATCAGCGAACCGGTCAGAGCAATCGGCGTGCCGAGTAGTACTGAATTGCTACCGACCTGCCACAACACCAGGTCAGGATGCGCTGCGAACACGTCGCGATCGAACCGCGCCAGCATGTCTCGCGCGGTCTCGCCATTGACGCCGCGGTTAATAACAGCGATCGACGTGCGCGGGAGCAGCGTATGGAGCTCGAACTCTAGTCGGCTCGGATAGGACATCGCGGGCGAACTTGCACCCGCGCCAAAGGTCGATGACGAGCCGATAGCGACGATCGTAAGAGGTTGATTGGCCGAAATTCGCTCCGCGACGCGGTTGAGTGGGTAGTTAAATCGAGCGAATTGAGGGGGCGTGACGCAGGCTACCGTGGGCGCGCCGGTTTGCGCACTCACCGGGTTGACCGCCGCTGTCGCGATAGCCGCAATAAGTGCTGCGGCAAATCGAAAGACAAGGTCAACCCTTTCATTGCTCAAGAAAATCATTACTCGTTGCCGTGGCAGTAGACTAGCAGCGTTTTAACGCCGTGGGCGCGGACTGAGGCGATGGTGACGGGCTTCATGGTCCGAACCTTATCGCAAACAATGTATTGGACTTTGGCCAGGAACGGTTTGTCCGTTAATGACCCAAAGCGGATCCCCAAAACATAGAAGGCCGCCCACTAAGGCGGCCTTCTATTCGAAATCAGGGGGTGTAGCCGACACTGTTATGAGTACGACACCAGCTATAGTTGCTCCATGCTGCCCCAGTGACCGCTGCAAGTTTGACCCATGTCAATGCGCAAATCCCATTCTTCCCATGGCATCAGAAAGCGAAGACCGGAGGAGGATTTGATGCAAATCCACAATGCAGCATATGACCGGCAGCTCGATCTTCTGGATTGTCGGACAGCGATGCTCGGTCTCGACCTCTACGCCATCGAAAATGGCAAAACTTTCGAAGAGTTGAAGCGTCGCTGTTTCAATTGCAGCTTTCAAGAAGACTGCGCGGTGGACCTGAGGCGTGATCCAAATAGCCTAGTCTGGGAGTCGTACTGTCCCAACGCAGCGGCACTTTGGGAGCTTGCCGAGGAGTGGTGGCTGACGCATTGAAAGACGAACCACGCCATGTGTGTCAGCTAGAGGTAAAACGGACATCGCTGTCATGACTGCCCATGTCCGCCGGACATTAACGACATGTCCGGTGCTGCTGCTACTGCGGGGAAGCGCGGCGTTTCGCTGAGCGCGTGTATCCGGCAGCGTTGGCGACATAGTACGGGCTCGGATTGCAGAAGCCACGATTGCCTGCCAACACATTGCCTTTGCGGTAGCACTCTTCGAACGAGCGATACTGGCAGTCCCAATAAACACTACCTGTGCCCATCGAGACCACCGCGCACCAGGGAGCCTCGTATGCCGCCGCCGGCTGTAGACCGAATTCCAAAGCAGCAGCAACCGTAGCGACAGCGGCGAAAATCATGCGGACCATCCTTCAATCTCCATGGTAGATGCTGCCAATCGTATGGTTAGGGGTCGCGCACAACGGTGCACCGTGCCGCGGCCCCTTTTAATATTGTTCAGTGAGTAGGCTATAGGTCACCGCGCTTAGTAGTAGCCGTAGTCACCGCAGACCCACGCCTGGCGCAGTCCCCACGGTGTCGCGACCCACTGCCAGCAACTGTCGTAACCGCCAACCCACCACGGACCGCCACCGACGAAGAAGACCCGGCCATGGCGGTGCACGAACCTGCCGTGGCGGAACGCGCCGTGATTCCAGTTTGCGCCGTTCCAACGACCACCGTTCCAGCCGCCAACACGGGCGGCGCCGACAGCAGCACGGCTGCTAAAGGCGGGGCCACCCATGTGGGCGCCGGACCAGCCACCACTTATATGGCCGCCAGCTACACCCATCTGGCCGCCACCTACATGACTACCTCCGCCGCCACCCATGTGGCCGCCGCCGCCATGACCGCCACCCCCACCGTGCGCAGCGAAAGCCAGCGAGGGCACTAACGATATTGCTAAGGCGAGTAGAAGCCTACGCATGCGACCCTCCTATGTGTTGTCTAAAATAAGAAACACCGGAGCGAGGGTGAATCCTGCGCAGCTGTCACGAAGTCTTGATCGCCAAAAGCAAATACAAGTGCCACGAAGTTCCTTTTCGCAGCCTAACCCTGAGGGTGTTTGCCTTGTCATTTGCTGTCCCTAATAGTCCGGGCATTATGCATGTCAGTGTGATACCCGCTTAGCCATGCCTTCTCCGCTGATCCAGCTTTGCGCCATGGCTCTGCTTTGTCTTGCGGTGCCTGGAACGGCTCAGGCGGAGACTTGCCGGAACACGTCGTTCCAGGGCGCGGTCTACATCGCTTGCAGCTTCGATCCAGCTAAGGAGGACCTGCGCCTTTTTTGGCGCGGCGCCGATGGCAAGCCTTATCAGACATTTGCGGCACTGGCCCGTGACCTTAAGAGCAAGGGCAAGTCGCTGCAATTTGCCATGAATGGCGGCATGTACCAGGACGATTTCCAGCCGGTCGGCCTTTATGTCGAGAATGGCCGGGAACTGACGCGAGCCAATACCGCTACGCTCACCGGTGCCCCGAGCGCGATACCGAACTTTTTCAAAAAGCCGAACGGCGTTTTCTACATCGGCAATGGCGTAGCTGGCATCCTCGAGACGGGACGTTTTCTCGCCGAGAGGCCGGAAGCGAATTTCGCTACGCAGTCCGGCCCCATGCTTATCATCGACGGAGCGATTCACCCGGCCTTCATCGTGAGTTCAACCGATCGTAAAATGCGGAACGGAGTCGGCGTGGCGAGCCCGACCGAAGTGCATTTCGCCATCACCAAAGAGAGGGTGAGCTTTTACGAGTTTGCCCGTTTTTTTCGCGACGGCCTCGGCTGCAGGAATGCGCTCTTTCTCGACGGAGGCGTGGCGTCTGGGCTCTATGCGCCGGGACTCGGCCGCATTGACGCGCCCGGCCATGGCGGCTATGGGCCTATCATCGCAGTGGTGGACTAGG
>JBARNC010000166.1:0-3672 GCA_049802775.1 Pseudolabrys sp.
CGCTGGTGCGCGATGCCTCCGGTGCCAAGATGTCGAAGTCGAAGGGTAATGTCATCGACCCGCTCGCGATCATCGACGACTACGGCGCCGATGCCCTGCGCTTCACACTTGCCGCCATGGCGGCGCATGGCCGCGACATCAAACTGTCGACCCAACGTGTCGAAGGCTATCGCAATTTTGCGACCAAGCTGTGGAACGCCGCGCGCTTCGCCGAGATGAACGGCTGTGCGTCAGTTGCGGGCTTTGATCCGAAGTCCGCCAAGGAGACGCTCAACCGGTGGATCGCGCACGAAACGGCCCACGCGGCTGCCGAGATTACGGCGGCAATCGAAGTCTACCGGTTTAATGATGCGGCAGCTTCGGCCTATCGCTTCGTCTGGAACATCTATTGCGACTGGTATCTGGAGCTCGCGAAGCCGCTGCTGACCGGCGTGGACGGTGCTCCCAAGTCCGAAACGCAAGCGATGATCGCCTGGGCGCGCGATGAAATTGTAAAAATGTTGCATCCCTTTATGCCATTCATCACCGAGGAGCTATGGGCGGTGACCGGCAAATACGTCAAGCCGCTGGCGCTGAGCGAATGGCCACAACTGCAAGGCCTTGCCGACGACGAAGCGGAAGCTGAGATCGGCTGGGTGATCGATCTCGTCACCGCCATCCGGTCGATGCGCGCCGAGATGAACATCACCGCTGCGATCCCGCTCGTGCTCGCCAATGCTTCCGCCGAGACCAAGGCTCGCGCCGAACGATGGGCCGAATTCATCAAACGGCTTGCGCGCGTCTCCGAGATTTCATCGGCGACCGCGGCGCCGCAAGGCTCGGCGCAGCTTGTGGTGCGCGGGGAGGTGGCGGCTCTGCCGCTGAAAGGCGTGGTTGATCTTGGTGCCGAGCGCGCGCGGTTGGGAAAAGAAATGCGGAAGGCCGAAGCCGATATTGCTCGCGTCGATGCGAAGCTCGGCAACGCTAATTTCGTCGCGCGCGCGCCGGAAGAGGTTGTCGAAGAGGAAAAAGAAAAGCGCGAGGAGGCCCTTGGCCGCAAGACCAAGATCGCCGAGGCGTTGGCGCGGTTGAAGAATGGCTAAGAAGGCCGCCCCCTGGCGTGCCCGCCGCAGGCCGGCCTCGAAGGGTAGCAGCCCGGGCTGTCATGCTTCGAGGCTCGCGCTATGCGCTCGCACCTCAGGATGAGCGGACAGGCTAGGGACTTATGACCATCGATCCCAACAATCGGCGCGGCGGTGATACGCTGATCCTTACGGCAAAAAGCGCCAACAAGATTCAGTGGTTCGACGCGCCTACGCTCGCGTATCTTGCCGACCTCGAGATGCCGGCGTCAACGCATGAACTTGTCCGTTCTCCCGACGGCACGAAAATATATGGCTCGGTCTATGGCGGTGGCATCTTCGGAAAGAACAAGGACCCCGATCGTCGCATTGCGGTGATCGATCTCACTTCGAAATCGCTGGAACGCACCATCGATGTTGGCGCCAATATTGCGCCACACAGCGTCATGATGGATGCCACAGGCACGCTGTGGTCCACCGCAGAACTCGGCAACGCGGTGCTGGCAATCGATGTTGTTTCGAACAAGGTCGACTGCATCAATATTGGTGGCGCGCCGCATTGGATCGCAATCAGCCATTCAACCAAAAAACTGTTCGCTTCGTTCAAGACCAGGGAATCAGTAGCAGTGCTCGATACCGCCTCGCGCAAGGTGCTCGGCACCATCGACATTCCGCACGGTGCCGAGGGCATTGCAGTCACGCCCGACGGCGAAACGCTCCTCGTTTGCGCGCACTGGAAGGGGGTATTTCATGAGATCGATGCGCGCTCAAATAAATATTGCCGCGCCATCGCAATAGAAGGCGCACCGGGCGAGGTGAACCAGCTCAGGCGTGTGCGCGTTTCGCCGGACGGCGCCTATGTTTGCGTCTCATCCCACATTGATAATTTTGCCGCGGTCTATAAAACCGACACGCTCGAGCAGATCGGTGGCTTTGTCACACCCAAGGCGCCGATGGGCTTTGGTTTTGCTGCCGACGAAAAGTACGCTTTTCTGTGCTGCCATGATGCCGCCGTCACGCTCGAATTTGAATTGGCATCCGCCCGCATCACGCGGCAATTCCCGACTGCGGCGGGGTGTGAATTCGTGATTTCGTATTGAACTTCGTCACCCTGAGAAGCGAGCGCGTAGCACCTCAGGATGGCGGACTAACGAAACGGCTTGCTCAGAAACGTCGATTCCTTCAGCCCGTAGCGCCACGGCTTGCCCGTCGCCTTCGTGATACCGATGCGCACGCCAGTCACGACGTCCGGCATCTCGCTGCGCGCACGCAATTCGAACGGTGTGCGGTCGAGCGGCAAGCCGTTGTGCCTATGAGTGACGCCGAGTGCCTCGCACAATTTCCCCGGGCCCGAACATAGCGCACACTCCTCACGCAAGCCGCGCCGCCGTCGCATTGCCGCCAAACCCTGCGTTGGCTCAAGCGCGCGGATCAGCACCGCGCTGGCGCTCCCTTCCTCCTCGCACACGATGTTGAGGCACCAGTGGATGCCGTATGAACGGTAGACGTACGCATACCCTGCCGGGCCGAACATCACGGCATTGCGCTCGGTACGGCCAACGTAGGAATGCGCTGCCGGATCGGTGTGGTGATAGGCCTCGACCTCGACGATCATGCCGCCGATGCCATCGACGAGTAACGTTGCGCCGATGAGCTCGGGTGCGACGTCGTGCACCGAGCGGTCGAAGAATGAACGGCGGAGGCGAGGGGTCCAAGGCATGCGGAGGAGATGTTTAGCACCCTGGAGCCAGCTCTCTATCCACAGTGCTTTTTGAGTTTAATCCGAGAACTGAATATAGTCCTAGCGTTCTATCCCCCGAGGGGCGCTCTCATGAGGCGTGATGCGGATGGGGGTCAGATGCGGGGGCCACTAAGGCGCCTGCCAGGAGCTGGCTGACGGCGGCCGGTCAGGCTCGCCCGAGGCTCGGCCGGTTCCGGCCACCCATCCCCCGAAAGCGCGACCCGGCGCCATAATGAGAACGTTCGCAATGGCGCGCCGAGAGACGCCCGCGTTTCCCGATATCCAACGCCGCAATGGATACAAGCGATGACACCCGGCTACTGTGTCCAGGCTGCAACACTTTTGGAACATTTAAGCATAGTGCCGGGTCGCACCGGCAATCGCCGCGATTCGGCCATACCATTCAACGACATCGAGGTCCGCCCGAGGCGGGTATCGCCTCGAAAGACGCCGGCGGGCCCACCCGGCAGCGATAACCGGGGCCGGGCGACAAGGACCATGGACGCCAAGACCAGTTTGAAGTCGAAACTGCCGAGCCGGCACGCCACCGAAGGGCCGGATCGGGCGCCGCATCGCGCGTTCTATTACGCGATGGGTCTGACCACAGAGCAGATCCACCAGCCCTTCGTCGGCGTCGCCACCTGCTGGAACGAGGCCGCGCCCTGCAACATCTCGCTGATGCGCCAGGCGCAGGCGGTGAAGGAGGGCGTCGTCGCCGCCGACGGCACGCCGCGCGAATTCTGCACCATCACCGTCACCGATGGCATCGCCATGGGGCACCAGGGAATGAAATCCTCGCTGCCCTCGCGCGAAGTCATCGCCGACTCCGTCGAGCTCACCATGCGCGGCCATTGCTACGACGCGCTGATC
>JBARNC010000167.1:0-4084 GCA_049802775.1 Pseudolabrys sp.
GCTTACGCTCGCCCGGGACGACTCAATGCGACATCAGCACCGGCACCGTCATCGACTCGAGCAGCCCGCGCGTGGCGCCACCAAGCACGAATTCGCGCAGGCGCGAGTGGCCATAGCCGCCCATCACGATCATGTCGGCAGAGGAATCCGCTGCATAGGAGAGAATGGTCGACGGCACATCTATGTCGGGAGAAGTTATCCGTTTGACGTCCACCTTAAGCCCGTGACGGGCGAGGTGCTGGCCAAGGTCTGCGCCGGGCACTTCGTCCTTCTTGTTCGGCTTGTCGGAGATGATAACGACCTCCACCTGCTTTGCCTTTTTAAGAAGCGGTATCGCATCGGCGATCGCGCGGGCGGCAGCGCGACTGCCGTCCCAACACACCATAATGCGATCGAGCTTCACGCCACCTTTCTGTATGAATGGCACGAAAATCACGGGGCGGCCGGATTCAAACAGCACACCTTCGTCGATCACCTCGTCGGGGAGTGAGTCCTTGCGCCCCGGCTGGCCAACGACGATCAGATCGAAACGCCGGCCGATGTGGCCAATCTGATCGGCAGCACCGGAAATGCTGGTGCTTATGGTGCGCGTCTCCATTGAAATGCCCGCGCGCTTGGCTGCCTGCTCGAACCGTGCAATGGCCGCGCGCGCCTTTTTGTTCGATTCAGTGCGCTGACTTTCGATGATTTCCGGCGGAATGCCACCCATTACCGTACCGGGGATCACCGGCTCATAAGAAACGGCCACCCCGAGGACATGAGCTCCGAAGACCTCCCCCATTGAAACGGCGTAGTCGCCGGCCGGATCGTTTGCGCCGAGCCCAAGGTTGACAACAATATCCTGGATCATGATGTAAATCTCCTGCCGAGCGATTGCCTTGAATTATATGCCGACCACCGTCCATTGCGGCCTTGACCAAGGTCAAATGTCTGCCGTGTCCAGATTACTCGTATTTCGACCTTGTCTTACTTCTTTTTGCCGTCGGGACCGAACTGTTTGAGATAGGCCCACAGGTCGCCGGCTTCCTTTTCATTCTTGATGCCGGGGAAGATCATCTTGGTGTTCGGAATCTTGGCGCGTGGGTCCTTGATGTATTCCATGAAGGTCGCTTCGTTCCAGGTGATGCCGGAATTCTTGTTGGCGTCGGAATAACTGTAGTCAGGAACTGTACCGGAATGACGTCCGTCGAGGCCGTTGAGGACAGGTCCGACCTTGTTCTTGGCGCCTTCACCAATGGAATGGCAAGGAAAGCATTTCTTGAACGATTGCTCGCCGGCTGCCACGTCCTGTGCCTGCGCGACCTGAATCGACGCGGCCATGACTACAGCTAACGCAACTACTGATTTCATTACTCCGCTCCTGTCGTGAAGTCCTAGAGTCACCCCCGGACTAACGCCTTGGGCATAACCCGGTTTCCGGGGGGTTTTGCCAGCCCTATGTGTAAGGCGTCAAATGGCTGGTATCGTCGCAGCGCATGATACCGAAAAGCTTGCCCTCGACTCGATCAGGGATGGGAACCGAATTTGGGATAAGATCATGCGCGAATGTAACGATACAAGAGGCCGGGGAGTTTAAGCATGTCGATGCGAATGCCGGAGCCAGACCAGGCGGTATTGGGTCGCCGCGAGCGCGTCGTTGCCGCACTACGGACCATCGTCCCCGGTGAGGGTGTCATCGCAGCCGAGCGTGAGTTGCGCCCCTACGAGACCGACGGGCTCACCGCTTATCGGCAGCTGCCAATGGTGGTGGTGCTGCCGGAGACCACGGAGCAGGTCGCCGAAGTGCTGCGCTATTGCCACGATCAGGGCATCAAGGTCGTTCCGCGCGGCGCGGGCACGTCCTTGTCGGGTGGTGCGTTGCCGCTCGCCGATGGCGTGCTGCTTGGCATGGCCAAGTTCAATCGAATCCGTGAAATCGATTTCGACAATCGTGTCGCGGTGGTGGAACCCGGCGTCACCAATCTCGCGGTGAGTAATGCTGTGGCCGATGCGGGTTTTTACTATGCACCTGATCCCTCCTCGCAGATCGCCTGCACTATCGGCGGCAATGTGGCGGAAAATTCCGGCGGTGTGCATTGCCTGAAATACGGAATGACCACCAACAATGTCCTGGGCTGCGAGATCGTCCTGATAACTGGCGAAGTGCTGCGCCTCGGTGGCAAGCATCTCGACGCGTCGGGCTACGATGTGCTCGGTCTTATCAACGGCTCGGAAGGTCTTCTCGGCGTGGTCACAGAGGTGACCGTGCGCATTCTGAAGAAGCCGGAAACTGCGAGCGCGATGCTCATCGGCTTCGCGTCGTCTGAGGACTCAGGCGAATGCGTCTCCCGCATTATCGGTGAGGGAATCATTCCCGGCGGGATGGAAATTATGGACGGCCCCGCCATCGCGGCAGTGGAGGAATTCGTCCATGCCGGCTATCCGCTTGATGTCGAGGCCTTGATGATCGTCGAGCTCGATGGGCCAAGAGCCGAGGTCGATCATCTGATTGAACGTGTCGAGAAGATTGCGCGCGACTGTCGCGCGGTGTCGTGCAGGGCCTCGCGCTCGGAGGAGGAGCGACTGTTGTTCTGGGCGGGTCGCAAGGCGGCGTTCCCGGCGGTGGGGCGCATCTCGCCCGACTACTACTGTACGGACGGCACCATCCCGCGTGCCCAGCTGCCGCGGGTGCTCAAGCGAATCAAAGAATTGTCGGCAAAATACGGTTTGCGCGTCGCCAATGTTTTCCATGCCGGCGACGGGAATCTGCACCCGCTCATCCTCTATGATGCCAATGTGCCCGGCGAGCTGGAAAAAACGGAGGAGTTCGGCGCCGATATCCTCAGGCTCTGCGTCGAGGTCGGTGGCGTTCTGACCGGTGAGCATGGCGTCGGCGTGGAGAAGCGCGACCTGATGCCCGTGATGTTCTCGGAAATCGATCTCAACCAGCAGCAACGCGTCAAATGTGCTTTCGATGCCAAGGGGCTGCTCAATCCCGGCAAGGTATTCCCGCAACTTCACCGCTGCGCCGAACTGGGGAAATTGCACGTGCATGCCGGCAAGTTGCCGTTCCCGGATATTCCGAGGTTCTAGACATGCGGTTCGGTTTGTTCTGTTCGCCCAAAGCCGATGTTCCAGGCTTCGGTCCTGAGACCGGCCGCGGCTTTTTCGACTTCCATGATTTCAATGTCGAAGCAGAGGCGCTCGGGTTTCATTCGAGCTTTTCGGTGGAGCATCATTTCAGCGGTTGGAACCAGATTTCCTCCACGCTGATGCTGCTTGCTGCCCTGGCAATGCGCACGACGACATTGCGGTTGGGCACCGCTGTCATCGTGCCGCCATGGCACAATCCGGTTCTGCTCGCAGAGGAGGCGGCCACGCTCGACCTTCTTTCTGCCGGTCGGCTCGATTTCGGCGTTGGCAAAGGCTACCGCTACAGCGAATTCAAAGGTTTTCAAGTCGCGCCGGAGGAGGCCGAAGCGCGCTTTGAGGAAGCGCTTGAAGTGATGATACGCGCCTGGACGACGCGTGAGCGGTTTTCGCATCGGGGCCGCTTCTGGCATTTCGAAGACATCGTGGTCGAGCCGCCTCCGGCACAGGCTCCGCATCCGCCGCTCTGGGTGGCGGCGGGCAATCCACATTCGATCAGGCGTGCCGCTTCGCGCGGGTTCAATCTCATTCTCGACCAATATGCTTCGCCGGTGACGCTGGGTCAGCGCATTGCAATCTACAAGGCCGAGCGAGAAGCGAGCGGCCTGGGCTTCGATCCGATGCAGGTGACGGTTGCGCGCCAGCTCTATGTGGCAAAGGACAAGGCCGACAAGGAAGCGGCACTGGTGCGTCAAGCTGAATACACCAGACGCACCATCAATGTATCGCGCGACCCGTCAGCGAAAACCGGATCGCACGTACTCGCTTATGCCGACAGGGCGGGCGCCACTGAGGAGAACGCTCTTTACGGGACCCCTGACGAAATTACGCGCATGATCGAAGCATTGCGTGATGCTGGCGTAACCTACGTGCTGCTTGCGATTGCAGGCGGAGTTGATCAGCTTCGCCGTTTCGCGCGAGAGGTTATGCCGGCTTTTGCGCATGAGCCCGCCGC
>JBARNC010000168.1:0-2112 GCA_049802775.1 Pseudolabrys sp.
GGTCCCTGTTATTCCGCAATGCTTGGCCATTGAAACGCCCGGTAGATCCAACAAAAGAGGCGAAGAAAAAGGTAATTGATGAGCAATACCAATCAACCTTAAAGGCAATTCCTGACAAGCCACAGAAAGTTGATCCATGAGCGGAGTGTTCTGGTTTTCCGCAGTGTGATCACCCGAGATTGTCAGAGCCGTCCCGGCAAAACGGATATTGAAAAAACGTCACACCCCTATCTTGAAAAACGATCCTTTGATGACTTCCTGAACAAAATTAAAATTTACCGAAGATACGTTGTCATTTTGGGGAGGGGGTAGAACTGCGGATGTTACCGCAACCTCCTCAGCCCTGGTTGCTTGCCATAGCGACCAGGGCATTTTGTTGCTGGATTCCCCTGAACATAAGTGGGCCACGCTCTCGTTCCCGGCGATGCGCACATGTCTGCTTTGTGCCAATAGCGGACATTCCCTGCTTCGCGAGGTTAAAAAGGTGATGTAGCCTTACCGCAGAGCTGCCAGCGGGACGTGCCGAGGTCCTATTTTTTAGTGGCAGCGTCGATGCGGTCGGCAGGCATCTCACTCAGACGTTCAATTTCGCGTCTATTCGTATCGCGTGCCTGCGCTCGATTGGGCCCGCGATATTACGAAGACCAGGGAGGGAACGCCATGAAACTTCCCCGTAGACAATTTCTGCATCTAGCAGCGGGCGCTGCCGCGCTCCCGGCCATGTCGCGCATCGCATTAGCGGAAACCTATCCAACGCGGCCGGTGCGCCTGATCGTGGGCTTCGCAGCCGGCGGCGGCTACGACATCGTCGCACGGCTGATAGGACAATGGCTGTCGGAGCGTCTTGGCCAGCCATTCCTCATCGAAAATCGACCGGGTGCTGGTACCAATATCGCCACCGAAGCCGTCGTGCGAGCACCGTCAGACGGCTATACGCTCCTCCTGGTCGGCTCAACGAACGCAATCAACGCCACGTTCTACCAGAAGCTCAATTTCAATTTCATCCGCGATATCGCACCGATTTCGAGCATCACGCGGCAGCCCCAGGCCATGCTGGCAAATCCATTGTTCCCAGCCAAGACGATTCCTGAGTTCATCGATTACGCGAAGGCCAATCCAGGTAAAGTCAACATGTCCTCACCGGGAATCGGGACCATAAGTCATCTCGCTGGAGAACTGTTTAAGATGATGGCTGGCGTCAACCTGGTCCATGTGCCTTTTGGCGGTAACGGCCCCGCACTGACGGCCTTGCTCGGTGGACAAGTGGAGGTCTCGGTTGCCTCTCTTCCCTCGTCGATTGAGTACATCAGAACCGGCAAGCTACGTGGGCTCGCGGTCACCAGCGCAATGCGCGCGGAGGCGGTGCCGGACATTCCGAGCGTGGGCGAGTTTGTCACAGGCTACGAGGTGAGCGCGTGGTACGGCGTGGGCGCGCCAAAGGGCACGCCTGTCGAGGTCATCGACAAGCTCAACAAGGAGATCAATGTGGGCCTTGCCGACCCGAAGTTGAAGGCGCGGCTCGCCGACTTCGGCGGCACAGTGTTTGCGCTTTCACCGGCTGATTTCGGCAACTTCATCACCGACGAAACCGAGAAGTGGAGCAAAGTGCTCCAGGCGCTCAACATCAAGGCGGGGTAAGCCTGATCCGCTGCATCGCCGACATTCAATAAATCCCGTTCAGCGAACGACAGCCCGCACCGGCCGATGTCCGCTTTGGGTCAAAAGCAGACATGTGCGCCGCAATAAGTCATGTCCGCTTTACCCCCAAGAGCGGACATGTGCGGTGCAACTCGGCATGCACGCTTTGTGCCAATAGCGGATATCGCCAGTGTCATTCGATCATGTCGTTGGCGAGTGCGAGCAGCGCTTTAGGTTGTCGCCTTTAGGCGCTGTGCCTGCGACCCATTCATACTTCCTTCGCAGTTCGCGTAGGACGGCTCGCCAATCAACATTTGAAGGCGGCCTTGCAGTAACTTCTGTGCCCCATTTGATATCTGTAGCGGGATTTGCTTGTGTCAACCGCACTCGTTCCAAGAAGGCGCTGCGTCCAACGAGGTCTACCAACCCAGCGGATGGCGAGCGCGGCGCGACGTAGCAACCACCGCGACGGGC
>JBARNC010000169.1:0-4378 GCA_049802775.1 Pseudolabrys sp.
GCCTAGACCACGCTTGGACTTCCAACACCAAAACAACCGGAAGCCTGCACGGTGCGACCGAACCACGGTATCGGGTCTAACGATGGCGAGCGCGTCGCGGGCCTTCGGAAACAGGCGGCAGACCCAACCCAAAATAAACCTGTCGACAGCCAAAAATGACATCCGATTTCGCTTGCCCCGTCGCAACACGATGATCTGCTGTTTGAGCACTAGGCGTTCGGCTTCCAGCGCTGCTCGTGACCGAAACAGGTCAACGACCAAACCGAAGATCAGCCTGCAGAGATCGCACATCCAACGCAGGATCGTCCGATTCTCAGCCGATTGCCAACCGGATCAGATTTACGACAGGGACAGCGTTTTTTATCGCTGCCGGAATAACCTTGCTCGTAGTGGCGTTTTTAGTCGTTCAGCAAATAGCTGACAACAATCACGGAAAAGTCTTCGGGATTCAAATCGGCTTTCAACTTGATCACCCGGATGGTCGCGAAATGTGAATTGCACGCTTTGGGTCATAAGCGGACATTTTGCAATGCGGGAGCGGTGTCCGCTTTACTCCGAAAGCGGACACTCCGGGCCGCGACGAGAATGTCCGCTTTGAGCCAGAAACGGACAAGACATCACCAGGCCGACGCGCTAACAGTACGCGCGACTGCGCCTCTATCACGCGGTTTCAATTCGCGCACAATGTAAATGGGGGGATCGCCACAGGCGGGGGCTGTAACATCGACTTGCGCGTGACCATAGTCCGAATCGCACCAGCGTCCGCCTTCGAACAGTCCGTGTCCGGCCGCGATCCTACCTACGGTGACACGACCCGGCAGATTGCAGCGCGGATCAACCACGCCACGTCGAAGCTGGCACACGTCTAGCGCTTTTCCACATGGATGTTCGCTAGCGATCGAACACTGACCACGCCGAATGCCGCCCATGAACAACACCCGCGCGCCGTAGTTCTTTTCCAGGTCATCGATATACGCCTGGAAACGTGCGGCATAAGCGACGCCAACCCGAGCGCGCGCACCTGTTTTGGCAGACACCACGATACCGACGGGTTTGTCGCCGCTGGCACCGAGCGGGCGCGCAACAGGTATCGGCGTGGCCACGGAAGTCGTAGCCTTCGTGACCTCTGTGGTCACTTCCGTGAAGCCTGCTGCGGTAGCCGCCATAGTCGTCTCGATAGTTTCTGTGGTTGCTGTCCCAGGAACGAGCGGCACTACCAGAATGTCAGAAAACAAGACTGCAGCATCGAAATCGAAACGATGCACGGGTTGCAAGGTCACTTCCGAGGCTAACTCTGAATCCGCAGTGCTCACTGCAGGAGCCGCGGTTGCTGCTTCCGCATTGCTAACTGCAAGAGCCGGAGCTGCTGCTTCCGTAGCGCTAGCTGTAGGAGACGTGTTTGCTACTTCCTTAGTGCTGACTGCGGGAGCTATGGTTACCGAGCCCGCGGTCAGGCTAGCCGTGGCCACCGCGGTCGCTGTGTCCATTTTCCTTCGACTCGTCCGATTGCTTGTAACTGGCGGGGAGGCCGCATTAAAAGCTGTGCAATGGCCATCATTGTCGCAGATAACTGCCGGTGAAGTGTTTTGCTGTCGACGCTGACCAGCCTCTGAAGGAAACACGACGAGCAGAGTGAAGGCGACAATTGTCACTACCTTCATGCCCTTCCCCCCGTCCCCGTGACGATCCCCAGCTCCCCAGCAGACTTTCTAAATTCTCTGCTGAGTCGAGCGTTCATGCGCGGTAATCAGGCGCGCCGATGCTCTATAATCTTCATAAATTTCTACAACTTTGTAAATCCGTGGGCGTCCTTGCTCCACAGCATTGACGGAACAGCCTCGGCCCATACTGTTGGCGGATCTGGTATGATGATCTTCCAGAGGTCTTGCCTTACGGGAGTTCCTTGCCTGCATTACTTCGTACTTCTTACTCTTTACTCTACTCTACAGCATTGCGGAACACGGAACGTCGTCGCTTCCATAGTCGTGCGACACATCGATTCCTCTCCGATTTGAGCTCGGCTCAGCGCATCTCCACGATGAAATCCGTGTCGCTTCCCGTCTCATCGCTCATGCCACGGTCGGATACAATGAGCGAAGAGCCCGGCGTTATTAAGTCCGAGATCCGCTCAAACGCATCCTGCGGTATTTCGATGCGGTTGAGGGCAGCGTTAGATTTATCGGTGGGCGGTACCGCTGGAGCGGTGGCAATCGTTGGTTCCATCCGCTCTTTGTGTGACTTTTGCCGAGCCCCCGGACTGCGGGAGAATCCCTCAGGCATCGAAACGACGGTCCAGCGAATCGCCGGCCCCTCGTTTTGCGATGCCATTGCGGTAAACAAATGTGTTCCCAGCGGCTCCTCCGGATTTTGGATCTTGACCGGTACGTCGAATAAAGGCGTGAAGTCCTGTCGCACTAAGAGTTTGCCCAATTTGCGGCTCACGAAGACGGAGATTGGGCTTGCCTTTTGCAGCGCGGCCCCGCCGGCGTGCGACTTTGGGACTGAAAGGCTGGTGGCTTCTTGCGCCCCGACATCCGATATTAACGGTGTGTACGTCGCCGCAGCTGTAATGCTGCCAGCTGCTGCGGCGGCAACCTGAGATTCCGGGGAACCCGACACGGTCGACCTTGATACAAAAAGGTGCGGATTCCTAATCTCGAACGGTCGAACATCATCCCGCGCAATGATGACGCGCGTGCCGCGCTTTGTGAAATGCCAGAGTCGAGTGGCAAAGCTATCTGTCAAGCGGATGCAACCATGTGATGCCGGATACCCCGGCAAGACACCCGCGTGCAGGGCTATTCCTGACCAGGTGATGCGCTGCATGTAAGGCATGGGGGCATCACTGTAGATATTTGAACGATGCCATCGTTGCTTACTAATCACAGTGAATATGCCGAGCGGCGTCGGATGACTGGGAACTCCCGTCGATACTGAAGAGCGTGCGATCAGCTTCCCGTTGTCGTAAAGCGAGATTCGCTGGTCTTCGATTGAGATGATGATCTGGAGCGGGCCCTTTGGAGGATCTTGGGGCTGGGCTTCTTTCGCTGATTTAGTTTTTGTTCTGTATTGGTGCTTGTATCTGGGCGGAGTGTGATCGCTCCATCTCAGAGTGTCATCGCTCCATCTCAGAGTGTCGCTCCATCGCAATCTGTCTTGAGGCCCAAAGAGGAATTGAGCATTTGCAGTCTCTACAGGGAAGATCATGCAGCCGGCAAGTACTGTCAGTAGAGCCGCATAGGCGGGTCCGGCATTGACGCGCCGCAGGATAATTATCGACATGGTACGCTCACGCTACTCGGAAGTGGTTATCTAACTTTTTCGACTTGGCTCCGCGGAAGTCGAAAATGGCGCGACAAGTAGGGCTGGGATGCCGCGGGCTTACCTGTCCGTTTATCAGTGTGCTCTTAATAACTCGTGATTATGAACGCCCGGGCCTGCGCTTAAAGGATGGTTGAGCGCAAACCATCATAGCGAATTTGACCGGACGGTATGGGCTGGCCGGGGCCGATTCATGGATTTCTCGCTGCGGCAGCGGGAGAGATGCTTGGCGCCAAGTGGGCGGCATCATTGAGGTTCATCAATGGCAAGGAATTGAGAGAGCCCCGCGTTGTCTCGCGCACCGCGCTAGCCTCCTGTTCACTCGCCGATCTCAAACGCTTCGCGGTGGACCTGGCGTGACTTGGCCACCAATGATGTCTGGGAAGCCGGTGGGCACAACGCATATGCTTGCGTCGGCCATGTCCAGGAACGGCTATTCATTCATGCCGGCCAATGCCGCGCTGCGCTGCCAGAGCAATAAAGCAGATCGGTCGTGTTGGGCCCACGATGATGGCCTAATCGGCACGGACTTATAAAAGTATTGCCCCGTCGCCTTGGCAACGTCTGGCGAGGACGCGAGATAGATAATCGTTTCCGCGCCCTGAGCCGGAGATATCGCAAAAAACTTGGCGAGCCAAATGAGGCGCGAGATCAAGCCACCGCTTTGGTCGCCAAAACGTGTAGCGACGAAGCCGGGATGCAGGCAATTCGCAGTAACGCCCGTACCTTGCAGGCGGCGAGCGAGTTCACGCGTGAATAGGATATTGCATAGCTTCGACTGACCATAAGCTTTCCGTCCTCCGAAGTTCTTTGCTGATTGGAGATCGTCGAAATCCAATGTGGCGCCTTGGTGCGCGGCGGAAGCCGTATTGATGATGCGCGCAGGGGCCGAGGCTAAGAGCCGCTCGCGCAATCCCGCTGTCATGACGAAATAGGCCATGTGATGGAGCGCGACGGTACGTTCAAGCCCGTCTTCCGTTAGTTGGCGCTTTGCGAATAATGCGCCTGCGTTGTTAATCAGGACATCGATGCGCGGCTCGTGGTCGGCGATTTCAGC
>JBARNC010000170.1:0-2807 GCA_049802775.1 Pseudolabrys sp.
GATGGCGGTCGAACGTCCACGCTACCAGGGCGATATCGTTGTTGGAAAATGCAATCGCGGGCATCGTCCACCTCCATGCCACCTTGGATCGGCGACCCGAAACAGACTACCATAGTATCGGCGCCTCACGCTTTTGGCGTGCAATGAAAAATTTCCAGCGAACAAACAAAGCCTCCCGGCGCTCATCGGCGCAGATTGAATTGAAAGTTGAACTTCGTTGGTGGCCCCCCGCGCGCTAGTCACACCGCCCTAACCCGCGCGAATGTCGGCGGTTCTCACACACCTGAAAATCACACCGCAGCGCCGAGGCGCGGCGGCGCGAACCGATGGCTTGGCGGTCCAGAGCGCTTGACCATGTACTTCGCGACGCTCGACTGAGCGACCTCAAATTTGAGCTTCAGCAACTCGCCATGAATGCGCGGCGCTCCCCACAGTGGGTTCTCGATGCTCATTTGCCGGATCAGCGCCCACAGGTTGTGTGTACCGAAAACCTAAACCCGCACGTAACAATGATGAAGCCCGCCAAGGACGGAGTGCGATCTGATGCTTCCGGTCCGCTGAATAGGGCGAGAGACCGGAGCATCTTTGTCCAATGACTGGTGTGTTCTGATGTTATTGTAATATCGAGCATAGGTTTGCAGGATGCGGCGCAGATGCGCCTCGCCCAAGACGACAAAGTGGTCCACACACTCGCGTCGGATCGATCCGATTAGCCGCTCAGCGAAGCCATTCTGCCAAGGCGAGGCCGGCGCTATAGGCTTATCCCGGATGCCCATGGCGCAAATTCGGCGCATGACGACGGCGCCATAGATTTGATCCCGATCCCGGACGAGGTAACGCGGCGCCTCATTCCAGGGGAATGCCTCGGTTAGCTGGCGCGTGATCCATTCAGCCGTCGGGTTTGTTGTGACGTTGATCCAGACCAGGTTTCTGCGGCCCAGACGGGCGACGACAAAGGCATAGAGCAGGTTGAAGTCAATGGTCGGGACAACGAACAGATCCATAGCGGCAATGTCAGGCGCGTGGTTCTTCAGAAAGGTGCGCCATCCCTGACTTGGCGGTCCGCGCCGCTTGACCATGTACTTGGCGACGCTCGACTGTGCGACTTCAAACCCGAGTTTGAGCAGTTCGCCATGGATACGCGGCGCTCCCCAAAGCGGGTTCTCGATGTTCATCCGCCGGATCAGCGCCCGGAGGTCCGTCTCGATCTGCGGCCGCCCTCCCCATGGGCGCGATTTCCAACGCCAATAGCAGCGAAAGCCGGCCCGATGCCACCGCACGAGGGTCTCAGGCTGAACGATCGTGACGACCTGCAAAATCGACGGGAACCATCGATACAGCTGAATAAGAAACCAGCGGTCGTTGTTCGTCAGCCGGGCTCGGCCCCGCACTTTACGCCGCAAAACGATTAGCTGATGTCGGAGCGCCGCATTCTCTGCCTCAAGCCGGCTCTTTGACTTGAATGATGAGGCCAAGACGGCCAGGACGAAGCAGAACAGTCCGAACACAGTCCACTGACGTTAGGTGATTCCGTCAGCTATTCAATGCGGATGAGGTTTTCGGTACACACAGGCGCACGGTGAGTGTCGGCAACCGGGCGCAATGCACCGCCGTCGCAAAGGTACAGCGTGCCGAACTTGGCCTCGCAAATGCGCAGCGCGTTTTCCAGCATGGCCTGGAACACCGGTTCAAGCTTGCCGGGTGACGAGCTGATGACTTGCAGCACCTCGGAAGTCGCCGCCAGCTGCTCCAGCGCCTCATCGCGCTCGCGCGTTCGGCGGTCGAGTTGTTCCTGTAGATCGGCAGTGGATACCTGTGCGGTCGGCGCGTTGCGAGCCTCGGGCCTATTCGCGCTCTGACCCTTCACCGGCTGTTCGCTTCCACCGCGTCGCTGCATGTCGCCCCCTTGGGTGGGTCACGACGACGCTCGATCTTATGCAAATCCTACCCTTTGCGCCACGGCAAGACGGGAGGTAAAGGATGCCGGCATGATCCAGTAAATGCCTGCTTTACGCCCAATAGCGGACAAAGGCGGGCGCGGTCGAAACTTGTGCCACTCGGAAGTCGCCCGCACCGCTACATAACTTCCTGGACACTCCGCCACTTGCTATCATCCACGCCGTTCCAGAGTTCATCTGGGGGAATTTCGGTTCATATGTTGAGCGAAATATCGACACGCTCGATGATTCCAACAGGAGGAAACATGCGTAAGCTTGCTATGCTCGTTGCCGCCACGGCGATCCTGTCGGCCGGAGTCCTGTTGCCCACTAAGGCCGATGCCGGTTGCTACCGGTGGGGCGAGACCGGATATCATTGGTATAGGTACTGCGTCGGTCCTGAGTGGCTCTACCCACACAGGCGCGTCTGCCGGCATGGCCGTTGCTGGTATCGCTAGAGCGCGTAAAACATCCGCCTTGATGACCTGTGGATTAGTCGCTCGGAAACGTCCGCTCACAGTCGTATGAACAGAAAAATGGCGGCTACGCCATTTGCCTAATTTTCAATCTTGGCCTGCTTTTTGCGAAGTACCTGCATGGGCCCACGAAGGAGTGAAATTCAAGAGATTAGGATCATGGATGGAAAATTGGCTCTTCTGTATTTCATTATCGTTGCCATGATTACGCTTTCATATCTCAACGATGAAAAGGTCGATCGGATGAAGCACGCAATTACTGCGGTGATGCGGCGGCCAAATAGATTCTTTGGCCGCACGCACAAGCGTACGAAAAATAATTTTGGGCGGTTACATTTTCTCCCGGCCGCCCATTTTTTTTTCAAGGTTGCCCAGTGTAAACGCCAAGGGTAAC
>JBARNC010000171.1:0-5851 GCA_049802775.1 Pseudolabrys sp.
TCTGCGGGGATGTAGCCCGTTCCGGGGGTGGAATCGATCGTTTGCATGGCATTTAAAGATCCGCCATCGCCGCCCGGACCAATATTGGCCCAGTTGCGATAGGCCGCATACGCTTGCGGCGTTCCAACATAGGCGCAATTGCAACGTTCGGCATCGGCATAGACATAATATAGTTGGCCGTCCTTCGTTCGCGTCACGAGCTTGTCTGGCGGCAGCGATCGGAGAATTGCTCTTTTTTCCGGCGTCGTCGCATATTTCACGACGAAGCCTGCCTGAGTGAACAGATTGTCTGGCACGACGATGGTTTGTTGCTGGGCGAGAGCGGGGAAAAGCCCACAGACGAGCAGGGCGGATGCGACGATGGTGCGACGTATCGGCATGACCAACTCTCCCGGAATTTAGTTGTCGGGCGGCGGAGGAACTGCACCAAGCCCAGGTGGCGGTCCCGGGTTCTCCAATTGGAGGGGCAACAGTCCTTGCGCGTTTTCTGAAGACGGTGGGGTGGGCGCTGGTTGCGGCGCGCTTCCGGCCGGATTGAGACTGCATACGCCGCCGATACCGCTCAGCGTCTGAAGACATTGCTGCTGGGTGTAGAAGTTGCATTGGGTGGTGCCGTTATTGTCCATAGTGACACACCACGGAAGGTTCTGCGCGTAGACGGGGCTAGCAACAAAAGTCATTGCCGCCGCTAAAAAAATGAACAGCCTAAGTACATTCTGCATGACGGGTTTATACACGATTGCACTCACTGGTGTCGCCCCGCGATCTCAAGGGTAACGAGTCTCGCCGTAGCAGGGTATAACTGACCAAAAATTGCTTCGAGATTGCATAGACTGCGGGCAATGGGGTGAATTGGCACAATATCGCCATAGCCGACAGTCGTCAGTGTGACGAAGCTGAAATAGATGATGTTACTCGCAAGCGCTGCATTGTCTTTAAACACAATCCCCGAAAACGCCTTCGGGATCAGAACGCCAACAAATATAAACAGCGCCACAAATGTCAGGGCGATCAATAGATAAAGCAGCACGGCCCCCACAATGCGGTGGTAGGTAATGCGCCCAGGAGCAAAGACGGCCCGAGCCACGTTCCAGCCGAGAACAACCGAGAGTGTCAGCCACACGCCGGAGATAAAATAAAGGTCATGTGCCGACGGATGATTCCAGCCGCTTGCAGCGGAGCAACGACGAACATCATAAGCAGCAGCAGAGCTGTCAACAACGTCAACAGCGGGTCGCTGTATCGTTCCTGTAAATCGCGTAACCGTTCTCCCTGACCGAAATTCATCGAAAGCGTTCCCCCGCGCACTTCGCAAACGATTACAATGCGGCATCAAACAGTGCAGCATGAATAAGGCTGCACAGGACTGCCGCCTGTAAAATTATGTCCAGGCGTTTCACTCTTTCGGCAGGCCCTTCACGTCCTTGGCCATTTGAAGGCAGGTGAGCAGCTCGACGTAGCTTTGACTACCGGCGATGTCACTGACCAATCGCGTGCACCTCGTTTTGCTTTCCGGCGCGAACTGTGTCCACTGACTGACGAGCGTTGCTCGGGCGTTTTGTTCGTCCGTCAAGCAGCTCGCCACCGTGCCTGCGGTTGAATAGGCCTGCACGTCGGCCTTGCAGTTCTTACGAACATCAAATGTCGGCACGTCGTCGGCAGCTGCAAAGTGCGGCAGTCCGCAGAGAGTTGCCGCTGCAATGGCAGCCAGAATGGCTAGCTTTGGCATGTTCCGTCTCCTGATTGCGCACGTCGCGCTCGGGCTGTGATCAATCGGCTTTCGCTTTCTCCCTCATCGCCGCCTGCAGCTTCTTGATGTCCTCGGGCGACAACTGCGGACGGTCGACTTTGATCGTCAGTTTATTAAACTTGGCGGTCAACGGGAATGGCGGTTCATAATCCGCGTCGTTGACGCCGGTGAGCGTGTCGGAGCCGATGTCGAAGCTCTCGTCCCACTGCAGGATCATCGGCAGCGTCTTCTCCATCCGTTTTGTCGCGACCTCCTTGCCGTCCACCTTCAGCGTGCCGGTGCCGGGCTGGGCAAGGCCGCTGAAGTTGTTGTATTCGAGCGTGCCGACGCCGATCCCCTCGTACTTGAAGTCGAACTCGACCGTGTGGCGGCCCGGCGGCAGCGCCTCGTCGCCCTCCCACTTGAGACGTTCAAGGTCGAGCATGTTCCACAGGAATACCGGCTTGCCCTTCAGCAAATAGAAGCCGTAGCCAGCGAAGCGCCCGCCCGAGGTCAGGATCATGCCCTCAGCGCCTCCCTGCGGTACTTCGATGTCGGCAGTGATCGTGTAGGAGGTGTTCAGCAGCAGCGGCGAATCGCCCTGCGGCAGCCCGGTCATCGGCCGCGTGTAGACGAACTCCGTGCGGCCGGCGGTAATATTCGGCCGCGGCGCTATGATTCGCGCAGCCACCGATGCATCCAGCGGGAAGACCTGGTACTTCTTGGCCTCCGCGATGAACCCCTGCTTCATCTCCTTGACCTTCTGCGGGTTCTTGGCCGCGATGTCCTCGCTCTGGCTGAAGTCCTTGCTCAGGTTGTAGAGTTCGAGGACCTGGTTGTTCAGTGGGTCCGGGTTGGCCGCGCCGAAGGCCTCCCAGGGCGCACGATCGACCTTGGTGCTTAGGAGCCAGCCGTCTTGATAGAGTGCCCACTGGCCCATCATCTCGAAGTACTGCGTATTGTGCCGTGATGGCGCCTTGGCGTTCTTCGCGTCGAAGGTGTAGGCAAAGCTGGTGCCCTCGATTGGCTTCTGCTTAATGCCATCGACGACCTCAGGCGCATGGATGCCGGCGACCTCGAGGATCGTGGGCACGACGTCGATCACGTGCATGAACTGTTCGCGCAGGCCGCCTTTGTCCTTGATGCGCGCCGGCCACGACACCACCATGTTCTGATTGGTGCCGCCAAGCTTGGACGCGTTCTGCTTGAACCAGTCGAACGGCGTGTCGAACGCCCACGACCAGCCGGCCGACATGTGGTTGTAGGTCTGTTCGGTGCCCCACACGTCGTAGAACTTCTCCAGCTGGACGTCGACCGGCACGCTGACGCCGTTGAAGAACGCCACTTCGTTGGGCGTGCCGAGCGGCCCGCCCTCGGCGCTGGTGCCGTTGTCGCCGTTGATGTAAATGACCAGCGTGTTGTCGAGCTTGCCGAGGTCCTCGAAGGCCTGGATCACGCGCCCGATCTCGTGGTCGTTGTAAGCCGCGTACGCGGCGAAGATTTCGACTTGGCGGATGTAAAGCTTCTTCTCGTCCGCCGTCAGTTGATCCCATTCCTTCAGCACGTCCTTCGGCCACGGTGACAGCTTCGTGTCCTTCGGGATCACGCCCAGCCGCTTCTGGTTCTCGAAGATCCGCTCGCGCAGCTTGTTCCAGCCCTCGTCGAACAGCTTCATCTGGCTGATCTTGTCCACCCACTCCTTGGTCGGGTGGTGCGGCGCGTGCGTAGCGCCGGGCGCGTACTTGATGAAGATTGGCTTGGACGGGTCGGTCTGATGCATCCGCGTCATCCAGTCGATGGCGTCGTCGGCCATCGCCGTGACCAAGTTCCAAGTTCCCGGCTCCTTGCCCAGAAACGGGTAGATCTGTGTCGTGTTGCGGAACAGGTTCGGCTCCCATTGGTTGGCGTCGCCGCCGACAAAGCCGTAGAAATACTCGAAGCCCATCCCGGTCGGCCACTGATCGAAGGGTCCGACCTGGCTGGCTGCGAAGGCCGGCGTGTTGTGGTCCTTGCCGAACCAGGACGTGGAGTAGCCGTTGTCGAGCAGGATCCGTCCGATCGTGGCCTTGTCCTTGGTAATGATGCTGTCGTAGCCGGGAAAGCCGGTCGACTGCTCCGAAATCACGCCGAAGCCGGCCGAATGGTGGTTGCGCCCGGTGATCAGTGCCGCGCGCGTCGGCGAGCACAGCGCGGTGGAGAATACGCGGTTGTAGCGCAGGCCCGCGTTCGCGATGCGATCCATGGTCGGCGTCGGGATGACGCCGCCGAAGGTGCTGGGCACGCCGAAGCCGGCGTCGTCGGTGATGATCAGCAGCACGTTCGGTGCGTCTTTCGGCGGCACGACGCGTGGCGCCCACCATGGCTTCGACTGCAGCGCGCCATCCTTAATTATGCCACCGAACTTCGGGTCAGGCGGCGGAAGTTGTTTTCCATCAATCGTCGTGGTGGCGCTGGGTGAGCCGGGCGTGCCGGTGATTTGCTGAGCGAGCACAGAAGAAGGCGCCGTCGTACCAAGCAGCATAGACAGCGACAGCGCAATCCAACTCTTTTTCATGTCAGTCTCCGAAACTTTCCGACGAATTTCATCGCACGTATTCCAACCTGTCGTTGTTCGCGATGCGTTTCGTCAGGGCATGCCTCAAAGAACTTCAACAGTGTGACATCGGTCAACTGTGTCACAAAAGACACATTCATTTGTTCTCTGTACTGGCCGGGCGACGAAAGAGCATAAAAAGATTATAAAAGGCGCAGGCAATCGACTGGGGGCAACATGCATTTTCCGTTTCCACGCGGATCGGTCGAATCCATAGCTGGGCTCGTGATGCTTGTTGGCGTTTCTGGCACAGCGATGGCCGCCGACATGGCGCCCATGCCAACAAAAGCGCCTATCTCACCGGCTCCGGTTCTTAGTCCGTGGACTTACAGCGCCACGCTGTATGGTTGGGTACCGCTGCTGAACGGGTCGACGACGGTCAAAGGCCGCACGACCGATGTCGATGTTGGTTACAGTCAGCTGGGAGATCTTATACGCCGTTCAGAAATCCCAAAAGATCTCGTCCTATTGGACGGGTACTTCGAAGCGCGCAATGGTCGCTTCTCGATTTTCTCCGACTTATTCTACGTAAAAGTCGGACTGAACGGAAGCATGACGCGCTCGCGCGGCGTCGACGAACTCAGCGCTACTGTCGGTGCCTCTGCGGGTTTGAAGATCGAGATGTTCATTGCCGAACTGGCGGCGGCCTATGAAGTTGCGCGATGGGGATCGACCGGTGCGCCAGGTTCCGGCACTGCCGTCGATGTTTTTGCCGGTGGCCGCGGGTGGTGGCAGAAAGCCGATGCCAGCTTTGCCGCGGCAGCAACGGTCAATTTCTTCGATCTTACGCGTAACGCGGACGGAACGCTGTCAGCGTCCGGCAATGTCGGCTGGGTCGATCCGCTGGTCGGCCTGCGGCTTCGCCACCAATTTGCGCCCGGGGTGAATTTTGTTGCGAGTGGCGACGTCGGAGGTTTCGGCGTGGGCAGCAAGTTCTCGTGGCAGGCGCTTGCCGCCCTCAATTACGATTTCTGCGTCCGTAACAACGTCACCTGGAGCGGCATGCTTGGTTACAAGGCGTTATTCGTGGACTACTCGAAAGGATCTGGTGTCACCCACTACGAATACGACATGACCATGCACGGCCCGATCATCGGTGTGACCGCGCGGTTCTAGCCCGACAAGGGTGAAAATCTGCACGTCTGCCTCTATTTTGCGATCGACGGAAGAGGTCCGAAGGGATCTGTCGGTGTCTTTTCCTCGATCCGTGCTGCTTGCAGGCATGTGAGCAATTCAACATAGCCGGCCGCGCCCCCGGTTGTTGTTATTTGAACGCAGCGCGAAGCATCTGATTGCTTGAATTGCGGCCATAGTTTTGCAAGCTGATCACGAGCCGCCTGTTCGTCCTGCGTGCACCTTGCCTTTGTTTCCACCTGACCAGACCCGCGACAGGCCGCAGTGATGTCGAATTTTGGTATCTCTCCCCCGGCAGCTGCAGTTATTTGCGAACCGAGAACACTGACACATATTGAAAGCAGGATTGTACATTTCATGGACCACTTCCGAATTACTTCTATCAACAGTACAGC
>JBARNC010000172.1:0-2415 GCA_049802775.1 Pseudolabrys sp.
TCGATTTTCACCGATCGCGCGATCTCCTATCGCGTCGACAACGGCTTCGATCATTTCAAGGTCGCGCTCTCGGTGGGCGTGATGAAAATGCTGCGCTCGGATCGGGCCGCCAGTGGCGTCATATTCACCTTGGATACCGAATCCGGCTTCCGAGATGTTGTGTTCGTAACTGGCGTCTATGGTCTCGGCGAGAACATCGTTCAGGGCACGGTCGATCCCGATGAGTTCTACGTACATAAGCCGACTTTTGGCGCGGGCTATCGGGCGATCCTCAGCCGGTCGCTTGGACGCAAGCAGCTCCGCATGATTTATGCCGACCGCGGTGGCGGCACCAAGAATGTGCCGGTCCCCGAGGCCGAGCGCGAGCGGTTCTGTATCGCGGACGCCGAGGTGCTCAAGCTTGCTGGTGACGCCATCAGAATTGAGGACCATTATTCAAAGAGCGCCGGCCATCCGATGCCCATGGATATCGAATGGGCCAAGGATGGCGATGATGGGCAGCTGTATATCATCCAGGCGCGGCCGGAGACCGTAGTGTCGCAAAGGACGCCGACGGGCTTTGAAATCTATGCCCTCGGTGCGTCAGGCACCGTGCTGGCGACGGGCCGCGCAGTCGGCGAGAAGATCGCCGCAGGCTCTGTGCGGGTTATTGCCGACGCGCATCAACTTACCGATTTCAACCCCGGCGAGGTTCTTGTTGCGGAGTCGACCACGCCCGATTGGGAGCCGGTGATGAAGATTTCCGCCGGGATCGTGACCGAGCGCGGCGGGAGAACCTGCCATGCGGCGATCGTCGCGCGCGAGCTCGGCATTCCGGCCGTGGTCGGTGCGTCGGATGCAAAGAAGGCCTTAAAGACCGGCGGCATGGTGACGGTCTCCTGCGCTGAAGGAGAGATCGGCCGCGTATACGAAGGGGCGCTGCCGATCAAGATCGCGCATGTGGAGCTGAGCGAGGTCAAACGCCCGCGCACCGAAATCATGCTGAATCTTGGCAACCCGGAGCTGGCGTTCCGCACTGCAATGCTGCCGAACGATGGCGTCGGCCTGGCGCGGATGGAGTTCATCATCAGCGAACACATCAAAGTCCATCCGATGGCGCTGGTCAGTCCCGAGAAGATCATCTCGGCGCAGGCGCGGCGGGATATCGAGCAGCTCGTTCGAAACTATAAAACCCCGGCGGATTACTTCATCGAAAAGTTGTCCGAAGGGGTTGGCATGATCGGGGCGGCCTTCTACCCCAAGCCCGTGATCGTCCGGCTTTCCGACTTCAAAACCAATGAATATGCGCGGCTGCTAGGCGGTGAAGGCTTTGAGCCCAAAGAAGAAAATCCGATGCTTGGCTTCCGCGGCGCTGCCCGCTATGCGCACCCGGCCTATGCCGCGGGTTTCGCACTTGAATGCGCCGCACTGCGTCGCGTGCGCGAGGACATGGGTCTGACGAATGTCCGCATCATGGTGCCGTTTTGCCGGCGTGTAGAGGAGGCGCAACGTGTCCTCGATGCTATGGCTAGCCACGGTCTCAAGCGCGGAGAGAACGGTCTCGAAATCTATGTGATGTGCGAAATCCCGAACAATGTCATTCAGATCGACGCTTTTGCGAAGCTGTTCGACGGGTTCTCGATCGGTTCCAACGACCTGACCCAGCTTACGCTGGGTGTCGATCGGGATTCCGAGATCGTTGCCTTCGATTTCGACGAACGCGATCCTGGCATGCTGGAAATGTTTAGGCTGGCGGTGATCGGCGCCAAGCGCAATGGACGTCATGTCGGCATCTGTGGCGAGGCCCCGGCGAACTATCCTGAAATCGCGCGTTATCTCGCCCAGCTCGGCATCGACTCCATCAGTGTCAATCCTTCAAGCATCCTGCGCACGTTGCAGGTGATCAGCGATGTCGAGAGCGCCAGCGCCGCGACCGGCGCACCTTCTAAAGCGGCCGAATAGTTAGGTCCCGCGCTCAGATACAGCGCCGAATATAGGGGCGGTTCACTTCCCACAGTTCGTCCGCAAAGATCTAACAACCAGTTGCAGCGCCGCCTTCAATTGAGATGATCGTGACCAAACCCACAGTCACTGCGCCTTCTCCGCAGTCCCCGCAGCGGCTCTCGCCAAATGTCGCTGCTCTTGGATACGTCAGCATGCTCACGGCCATGTCGTCGGCCATGATCTACGGTTTATTACCGGTGTTCATGGTGAGAGTTCTGAACATCAGCATCGCGTCGGTCGGCATCATCGCGGTGGCAAGACCGGGCACATTTTCAGCCTCCCTCGTCGGCACGGCCGCCGTCGTTGGGGTGGTGGTTTTTGGCGTGATCACGACGCTCTTCGTGTCATGGATTCTCTCACGAACGATTCTTCGCGGTGAACCCTCGGCCTTCATTCTTGAACTGCCACCATATCGGCGCCCAAGCTTTCTAC
>JBARNC010000173.1:0-7005 GCA_049802775.1 Pseudolabrys sp.
CGCGGCAAACGATGCGGTGCAGCCGCTCGACCAGAGCAAATGCGCCTTTGTGAAGAAGTGAATTGTACGAAGCTGCCGGACTTGAAACGCATCGGGCAGTTCATTCCACGATGGTCCCAGCCTGATCGGGTCTGATGTCCGCTTTACCCCCGAAAGCGGACATGTGCAGTGCAACTAGGGATGTCCGCTTTGTGCCAGAAGCGGACATTGGCTATCGCTATGGCGGAACTCCGGCGAAATCCTTGACCACGTCAGCAAGAGCCTCCGGTCCGACTTTCACCGTGCCAGCAAACGGATGAGCGTAGGCCACGACGGTCAGCAACCCGGCAAAGATCATGACTGACAAAGCGCCTGTCATCAGCATCTGAGCGCGCAACTTTTCGGTGCCGAAAAAGAAAGTGAAGCCGACGGTCAGAAAGGCGCCGCCGAAAAGAACCATGTAAACAAGTGCGGGTACGACGCCAGCGGCCATTACAAGGCGTTGGCGTCGAGCCTCACTGATGCGATCGACCTGCCGCAGGAGCTCGTACAAGACGAGCCCTTGATCGGTGCCGAATGAGTGGAATTTGAAAACCGCGTCGTAGATTTCGTTCAGCGCCTCAGTAGTAGCGGGGCTTTGCTTGCCGCTCGCCATGCCCGGCCAGTCATTTGCGATAGCGGACGTAAGATAGTCGGTCGTCGCCTTGCGAATGGCAGCTCCGTGCTCGGGGTTGATCCCCCGTGTTAGGCGAAACACGGTTGCGGCCGCACCGGCCTCCTTGGCCACTTCGCTCTCGGCTTGGTTGAATTTTTCCCACACCACGATGACGGCAAAGGCGAGCAATACCGCGTAGAGCACGCCAATCGTCGCAAACTTAAAGCCGGCAACTTCATTGTTGGTGCGCAGCTGACTGAGCTTGACGTAACGACGCACGATAACCGGGCCCGCCATCGCGAGCAGAGTTGTCGGAACGATAAGGATGACGGCGGAAAGCCACAGGGGCAGAGTCGTCAAGAACGTCATGATCGCCCCATAATGCGCCACCTACCGCAAGCACGGCTAGGCGGGACTTCGCCAATAATAAAAAATAATCCGATGTTGTTAAAGTCGCAAAATCCTAAAATATTGTAGCAGGTGACCGAGTGGCAGACTCATTTGACGGCGGTTGTGGCTACGGCGTCAATTGATACGGCCTCTAATGTCATCAGGTATCCGATGATACCTGACACACATGTCTGCTCCGAGTCAAAAGCAGACATTTTGTGATGCAAGAGGCATGTCCGCTTTACCCCCAATAGCAGACATAGCAACGAACTTGGTCAGCTATTCGATTACCTCGTCGGCGCGGCCGCTTCAACGTTGTGCGGCTCGTGTGCTTACCACCGCGTTGCCGTCCGGCGCCTTGTTCTGGAACTTCAGCGCGAAGGCGTGACATTCTCGGACGCCCCCGCGTCCCCGTGCAGCGCTTTGTTCTGGAACAGGATGGTCACGTGCACAGAGTCCTCGTAACGCGTCGTGCTGATTGTGCCCGGCGCGTGTGTGGCCAGGTGCAACATTCTCTCGTTGCGGGGCAGCATCTCTGCGACGAAGCCGCGGACGCCGCGCCCGATGGCGTACTCCTGCAGGCGGGCCTGTAGGGCCGTTCCAACGCCTTGCCCCTGCCACTCCGGGGCTACCATGAAGGCGATTTCGGCGAGGTTCGTCGTCGAGTTCAGGAAGTAGCAGGCACTGCCCACGACCACCTCGCTTTCGCGCGGCGCAGTCACGGCCAGGAAGGCGACCTCGGACTCGTGGTTGACGTTGCACAGCGTCTGCAGCTCCGCATAGGAGAGCGAACGCGGCCACCGGAAGAACCGCGTGTAGACCTGGTCTGGCGTGAGATGGTGAAACTGCGCCTGCAGCGCGGCCGCGTCTGAGGCGCGGGCCGGCCGGATCAGGACCGTGGCGCCGTTCTTGAGCCGGACCGTGCGCTCCTCGTGCACGGGATATGCGGCCTGCGAGGCCAAGTACTGCTCAGACCGGACGTAGCCCAGGCGCTTGGCAGCCGCCAGCAGCTCCTCGCGGCAGTTCGGATGCGCCACCTCGATGAGCGCCAGCGCCCGTTCTCGGATCGACTTTCCGAACAGGTACGCGATGCCGTATTCGGTAACAACGTAGTGCACGTCCGACCGCGCAATTCCCACCCCATCGCCGGTTTCCAGAAAGGGCTTGATCCGCGAGGTGCCGTCGTCGGTGGTGGATGCCAAGCAGATGATCGGCTTGCCGCCGGGTGATCGCGCCGCGCCCCGGATGAAGCCGGCCTGCGTCGAGACACCGCCGTAGAACTCGCCTTCGAACTGGTCCACGCAAACTTGGCCCGTCATATCCACCGCGAAAGCCTGCGTGATCGAGACCATGCGGGCGTTGGCGGCCACCTCCTGCGGGTCGCAGACTTGGTCGATGGGCAGGAACGCGAACAGCGGATTGTCGTCCACGAAGTCGTAGAGCCGCCGCGTTCCTAGGCAGTAGCTGGCGACGATCCGGTCGCGATGGCGCGTCTTGCGGCGATTCGTCACCACGCCTGCCTCGACAAGGTCGACGACGCCGTCGGAGATGACGTCGCTGTGGACGCCGAGATCGCGGCGGTCCTTCAGGTGCCGCAGCGCCTCGTTGGGGACGCTGCCGAGCCCGATCTGCAGCGTGGAGCCGTCGTCGATGATGGCGGCGATGTAGCGTGCGACCCGCTCCGCGATCTCGTCGGCGAGAGGATGGTGATACTCCGTCACGGGCGTGTCGACGCTCACGAAGGCGTCAAACCGGTCGAGGTGGACGAAGCTCTCGCCGTGGGTGCGGGGCATCGCCGGGTTAACCTCGGCGATGACGCGGCGTGCAACACGCAGGACAGCGGGCGCGAGATCCACCGACACGCCGAGACTGACGAAGCCGCGTCGATCGGGAGGGGAGACCTGAAGCAGCGCCACGTCGATCGGCAGCTTTCCGCTCGCCAGGAGCTCCGGTACATCCTCCAGCGAAATGGGCACGTAGTCGAGCTGCCCGCTGCCGCCCAGGCCGCGCACGTCGCTGCCGACGAAGAACGTCCGGTGTCGGTGGCGCGTACGGGGAACGCCCGCCTCCTTGGGCACGGCCGACGTCGTTACGAAGCTGACGAACTCGAGGTCGGGCGGACCCGGGCTCATTGCCTCGAGCGTGGCGAGCAGGTGGCGCGGCGCGGCGCAGCCGGTGCCCAGGTAAATGCGACTGCCGGGCGGGATCGCCGTCAGTGCCTGCTCCGCGCGGACGAGCTTAGGGCCAAGATCAGAAGTAGCTTGGGTCGAAACTGTATTGGGCATTGTTTTGCGACGGAGCCTAGACACTTTTCGCGGTACTGTGAGGTCTGCGCTGTTACATGTGCCCTGAGAACACGCCTTCTGCAATGCCTAAAGCCTAGCACTTTGCAGGGCACGCCGCCTTGATCCGCAGGCGCCGCATTAACTTTGCTTAGGCCGCTGGATGGCTCTCACTTTTTCGCATGCGCTTCATCTGTCGGTGGCGCGAGCACAGCCCAACGGCAGCGACACGTTCTGCCGCAGAGAAACCACGACGAAATCTTTGAACCATCGCTATACACTCCATCTTTTCCCTCTAAGATAAAGTGTTACGTCGATCGGTTGAGACCACTCGCGCGCGCGTTCCGCGCTAAGCACGCCGATGAATCGCATCGAGCACGGAGGCTCATTCGATCACCTCGTCGGCGCGCGTGAGGAGCGCGGATGGGACAGTGAGGCCGAGCGATTTCGCGGTCTTGAGGTTGACCACTAGTTCGAATTTGGTCGGCTGTTCGACGGGAAGGTCGGCAGGCTTAGCTCCTTTGAGAATTTTGTCGACGAAGATCGCGGCGCGCTTGAAGTGCCCGGCATGGTCTGCCGAGTAGGAGACCAAACCTCCGGCCCGGGTAGTGTCACGGTAGCTCGAGAGAGTAGCGAGGCGGTGCTTTGCCGCGAGCGCCACGATCGCCGGGAGAAAGTTCGGCTGGATTATCACCGCTTGATCGCCAGCCGCACTTACGGCCGCAAACGCATCTTCGAACCCGCCCGGACCCTCAACCATCACCGGATGGAGCTGGAGCCCCAGCCGCGCCGCTCCTGTCTGAAGGTCCTGCACGAAAGGACGGGTGAAAGGATCGGTCTTGGCGGCGAGAACGGCGACTCGGGCTAGCCCCGGGATGATCTCGTGCAAGAGGTCGAGACGCTTGCCGCCAAGCTCCGCTTCCATGTTGGACAATCCCGTCACGTTCCCGCCCGGACGGGCTAGGCTTTCCACGAGCCCCGATTCGAGCGGTGCGCCGGCTGGCGACATCACGATCGGAATTGTCCTCGTGGCATTCATGACCGCCTTGACCGCCGGTGTGTGATAGGCGGCGATCACATCAACCTGAAGCCGGACGAGTTCCGCCGCGAGCTCGACGGCGCGGCTATATTGTGCGTCTGCGTAGCGCCACTCGAATGCAATATTGTGGCCTTCGATATAGCCCAGGTCGCGCATTCCCGACCGGAGCGCTTCAGTAAACGGATGCGGCGCCGACAGCGACACGAGTACGCCCACGCGCGGTGTTTTTCCGACTTGCTGCGCACGCGCCGCTAGCGGCCAGGTGGCCGCGCCGCCGAGTAATGCTATGAATTGCCGCCGTTGCATGTGTCCCCCATTAAGGGCCACGTTTCATGCAAGCCTTAAAGGCTAGCACTTTGCCACCGCGATGTCCGCTTTGGGTCATTAGCGGAAAAACCATCCCGGTCTAAAATCCGGCTTTGTCCGCTTTGGTCCAAAAGCGGAAAAACTCGGGCGCAACTGGATTGTCCGCTTTGTGCCAATAGCGGACATCAGAGGGCTTAATGTGCTGCCTTAGCAGCTAGCACGTTGTAAGCCGTCATTGGGCGGCGAATGCCCTTGAGTGCAAAATCGCCGACTGGTTCAACCGTTATGTCCTTCTCAACTGCCATCAAGACACGGGGGCTAATCAGGATTTGCCCGGGCTTTGCCTCGTCGCAAAGCCGCGATGCGACGTTGGATACCGTCCCGATGGCGGCATAATCGAAGCGTCCTTCAAAGCCGATGGTGCCAAGCGTGGCAAATCCGTGCGCGATCCCGATGCCGAAGCCAATGTCGTGACCAAGTTTGCGCCATTTCTCGATCAAATCTCCTATGGCCGTTCTCATATCAATTGCCGTCAGTGCGGCCTGGAGGGCGGGGTTATCTACCGGAATTGGGTCATTGAACACCACCATCACCCCGTCGCCAGCATAGCGTTCAAGTGTGCCGCCATACGTGTTTATGATCTCACCAATCGCCGCATGGTATTCACCCAATAGAGCCATCACGTCTTCCGGATCAGAGCTTTCAGAAAAGCCGGTAAAGCCGCGCAGATCGCAGAACAGCGCTGTAATTTCTCGGCGATGGCTTTCAAGCTGCTTCTCCCCTCCGGACGCCACAATCAGATCGGCTACCTGTGGAGGTAGGAACCGTCGCAGTCTGCCCATGCGCTCGATTTCGCTCACTTGGTCGGTGACGCGCTGTTCAAGTTGTTGGTTGAGCTTGTTGAGATCACCGAGAAGTCGCGCATTCTCGATCGCTATCACCGCTTGGTCGGCAAATGCTTTGACCAGCTCAATTTGCCGATCAGAGAAAAGTCCGACTTCACGACGGTACAAAGCGATAGCACCGATCGGGTTTCCGTCCCGCAGCATTGGCACACCGAGAAACGTCCGAATACCGAGGGCTTGGTGAGTTGCGGCGTAGGTATAATTCGGCTCCGCTGCAACGTCCGCGACATGGAGAACGTCGCGCTCAAGAATGGTGCACCCTACAAGTGACCCGGTGTTTGGCCGTATCGGAAACATTTGATGTATGGCATCGATCGCTGCCTGGTCGAGATTGTGGTGGGCCACAAAATTGATCATCTCTCCGTCAAAGAGGGATACGACCCCGTACGTGGCTCCGCACAGATTTACGGAGTTGTGGGCGATCGTCTCAAAAACAGGCCGAAGGTCCGTCGCCGAGTTGCTTATAACACGCAGCACCTCCGAAGTCGCTGTCTGCTGCTCCAGCGATTGTCTCAGCTCATTGAGCAACCGCGTGTTCTCAATGGCGATGACGGCCTGCGCGGCGAAATTCTTGACCAGATCGATCTGCTTCTCAGTGAACGGTCGCACCTCTTGGCGGTAGATGCTGATCACCCCAATTAACTTATTTTTGTTGAGCATCGGCACGGAGATGATCGTTCGGTAGCCGCCGAGGTCTGCACCGGCAACCACGAACGGGTCGCCCTTGCGGTATGCCTCCCGCTTCCGACTATCGAGGACTTGAGCCGCCTGTTTGGTTCTCGCAACGCGACCGAGAGTGCTGTCGGGATCTGGGCGGAGTGGTCGATTTTTGCGGGCCTCTACGAAAGCGGGTGGCGCGTTGTGGAATGCGGCGGCGTAGAATCCATCTTCTTTGGACAAATAGAGCGTACCAAATTTTGCTCCGCAGATGCGAGTCGCATTCTCCAATATGGATTGAAATACCCGCTCCAAATCGTCAGGCGACGCGCTGACAATTTTGAGAACCTCCGAGGTCGCCGTAAGTTGCTCCAATGCCTCGTCGCGCTCGCGAGTGAGCCGCGCGACGTCTGTTACCTCGTCAGTAGCCCGACTAGCGGCCTTCGGCGCACCGCGGCGCTTCAGCGTCTGGCGCTGCGCTTTTAATGTTTTGCCGCCTGGTTTGTCGCGCCGTCTCATTGCCTCCCCCGAGGCTCAGGACAGGGTATCGTAGCGGCTCAAACCTGCGCTGGGAAAGGCCCCGATGTAGCTCAGAAACAGTCCGTTGAGCGTCCGACTGATGTCCGCTTTACCCCCAATAGCGGACTTGTGCAGTGCACTAGCCCATGTCCGCTTTGTGCCATGTGTGGACGGCTCCGAGTTGGCAAGAGCTTTCTTCACGCTTGCAGCATTGGTCGGTGCAGCCATGTGTTCGGCCTGTTAGTGCGGCACACGGGGCCGCTGGCCATAATG
>JBARNC010000174.1:0-6190 GCA_049802775.1 Pseudolabrys sp.
ACTGATTTGCCGCAGCTATTCGCGATGGGCCTGAGCGGTGCTTTTCCTCACTGACTGGCGCAAACCATGACCCAATGGCTGCAGACGCAACGCAGACCCCCTCGATGCAGCGGCCTTCGCCGTGATCCCCACGTTGATATGCGTCAAATGCAAGCGGAGATTAATTGATAACTTTTTAGATAGGTTGAGAATTCATCACGCCAACATGCTCATTACCGGCAAGGAAGAGAATCCACCGGCCCGTCAGTTCCTTGAATCCCGATTGGGAGATTTCAACGAGGTGGCTTGAATGGCACACAAACAAATCCTGTTCCGCTCCGCCGCTCGCGAAAAAATACTACGCGGCGCAACTCAGCTTGCCGATGCGGTGCGAGTAACATTGGGGCCTCGATCAAAGTCGGTGCTGATCGAGAAAAAATGGGGCGTGCCGATCGTGTGCAACGACGGCGTCACCATCGCGAAGGAGTTCGACCTCAAGGACCCAGCGGAGAATCTCGGCGCCCAGATGCTTCGACAAGCTGCAGAAAAGACTGGGGACATGGTGGGCGATGGAACGAGCACGGCAGCAATTCTAGCTCACGCGATATTTGCCGATGGCGTACGCAACGTCGTTGCCGGCGCGAGCGCGATTGATATCAAGCGCGGCCTCGATCGTGCCGCGAAGCGCGCAATCGAGGTTCTGCGGGCCATGTCGCGCCCTGTCAAGACGCACAAGGAAAAGGCTCAGGTCGGCGCCATTTCCGCGCATAACGATCCCGTCATTGGCGAACTCGTGGCTGACGCCATGGACAAGGTCGGTGGTGAGGGCGTGATCACGGTCGAGGAATCCAAGACCACTGAGACCGCGCTCGATGTCGTGGAAGGCATGCAGTTCGACCGTGGCTTTATCTCTCCGTACTTCATCACAAACCCGGAGAAGATGGAGGCCGTAATGGAGGATGCGCTGGTCCTCATCTCGGATCGCAAGATCAGCATCCTCAAGGATCTGATTCCAGTGCTGGAGCAGGTCTCGAAATCGGCACGCCCTCTGTTACTTGTGGCCGAGGATGTCGAGGGCGACGCCCTCGCCACGCTGATCGTCAATCAGATTCGCGGCACGCTCAAGTGCTGCGCCGTCAAGGCCCCCGGGTTCGGCGATCGTCGCAAGGCAATGCTTGAGGACATTGCGGTGCTGACGGGCGGACAGGTCGTATCCGAGGATCTCGGCGTTAAGCTTGAGCATGTGACCATCGAGCAGCTCGGTCGCGCCAAGCGTATCGTTGTCGACAAGGACAATACCACGATCATCGGTGGGGCCGGCGATCGCAAACAGATTGACGGGCGCATCGAGCAGATTCGTCATGAGATCGAGAAGACCACCAGCGATTACGATCGTGAAAAACTGCAGGAGCGGCTGGCGAAGCTGGCCGGCGGCGTTGCCGTGATCCGTGTGGGCGCGCCGGCCGAATCAGAGATGAAGTCGAAGAAAGAAGCCCTCGATGACGCCATCAGCGCCACCAAGGCGGCGGTTGCTGAAGGGATCGTGCCCGGAGGCGGGTTGGCATTACTTCGTTGCATCAAGGCCTTAACGGAGGAAGAGGCCAAATGCGAAGGCGACGAGAAGACGGGCATTCAGATTCTAAAACGGGCGCTAGAAGCGCCTACGCGTCAGATCGCGGAAAATTCCGCGGCGGATGGCGGGGTTGTGGTCGCTCGCATGTTGAGCGGGACCGGCAATGAAGGTTTCGATGCCGGGCGCAAAGAATACGTCGATCTGATTGAAGCCGGGATCATCGATCCGACGAAGGTCGTTCGCATTGCCCTCGAAAATGCCGTGTCAGTCGCCAGCATCCTGTTGCTAACGGAAGCCACGATGACGGAAATTCCCGAGGTCAACAAGGAACGTAACCCCGAACCGGAAATGGCAATGTAACGCGCTGTTTGCATTGCCGATACATACATCGGAGTGAGAATATGCAAACGCCTGTCGAAATTGATTTTCAAGGCATGGATGCGAGGCTGGACATCCAGGCTGCCATTACCAAGCACGTCGCTGAGCTCGAGCAGCGTTCTGGTCGCGTGACGGCTTGCCGAGTGGTGTTGAAAGGTCCCGGCGGTCATCACCGCAAAGGTGGTCTCTACGAGGTCAATCCGTCTGGCGCTTCCGGACGGCCGGGAAGTCAATGTCGACCGCACCGCGCAGGCCGACGAGCGGCATTCCGACCTGACGTTCGCCATCAACGATGCGTTCAACCGGGCGCGCCGGCAACTGCAGGATCATGTTCGCGAACTGCAGGGGCAGGTGAAACACCATGAAGGCTCCCCGATTGGGACTGTGGTGCGGCTCGATTCCTCAGGTGAACTGAGCGACATCCGGCGATTGCAGTGCTATCTGACGTTTTCAGGAAGCTTCGGCAAGCTTGCAGCGCAGCTCGACGAACTGCTTGTCTTTCGGCAGTTTTAATTTCTTGACCATACGGACGGCAACCGTCAGATCACTACTCCAAGGCACTGCCTGGCATAGTCCAACGCATTGGGTAGGGCATACTTGTCTGAACCAAGAAAATCTCGTTTCTCTTCTCCGAAGCCTACACAGATGTTGCACTCATCATTCGGGAGATCGTCAGCAAATTTCCAGTGCGCGATCGGCTTGCCAATGAGTTGTAAAATTTCATTATCTCGGTAGACTTGGTTGCCAACCTTCACCGCCCCCCAGAGCTCAACTTTTTGCATTGTTCCTCCTTACGAGAACCCTCGAACAGATTCTTTGAATAAGCCTATTTATTTTTGGGAAGGCAGTATTGATCTCTGTCAATTCGCCCCCGCGCGCACTGACCGTTACCAGCGCCTAAAGCTAGCCTCCTGGCTTACGCCCCGCTTTCGGAATTTCCGCTTTGATAGAAATCAATGTCCACGAGGGATGCATCGCGTTCCATGATGCCTTGCGCGAGAGGACCCCGGATGGCGACGACAGACTATGTGCGCTGGTTCTCCGACATTCGCGTTGGCGATGTGGCGTTGGTTGGCGGCAAGAACGCGTCGTTAGGCGAGCTGTATTCGACGCTGTCCAAACAGGGAGTACGTGTCCCCAACGGCTTTGCTCTGACCGCGGAGGCCTACCGGGATGCGCTCACTGCCGCCAAAGCGTGGGAGCGGCTGCATCAGTTGCTCGATAATTTGGATAAACGGAACGTCGATGTCCTGGCCAAGCGCGCCACCGAAGCGCGCGAGATCGTATACAAGGCGACCGCGACCGGCCCGCTCCGCGAACAAATCGACCGCGCCTACCGGCAGCTTGAGATAGAGTACGGGGTAAACGTTGCCGTCGCCGTTCGAAGTTCTGCCACGGCGGAGGATCTCCCATCGGCAAGCTTTGCCGGTCAGCACGAGAGCTTTCTGAATGTCAGCGGCACCGACGAGCTATTCGAAGCCTGCCGCCGCTGTTTTGCGTCGATTTTCACCGATCGCGCGATCTCCTATCGCGTCGACAACGGCTTCGATCATTTCAAGGTCGCGCTCTCTGTGGGCGTGATGAAGATGCTGCGCTCGGATCGCGCCGCCAGCGGCGTTACCTTCACGTTGGATACCGAATCCGGCTTCCGCGACGTCGTGTTTGTCACCGGCGTCTACGGGCTAGGTGAAAATATCGTGCAGGGCACGGTCGATCCCGATGAGTTCTACGTACATAAGCCGACTTTCAGCGCTGGCCACCGGGCGGTACTGAGCCGGTCGCTTGGACGCAAGCAGCTCCGCATGATTTATGCCGACCGCGGTGGCGGCACCAAAAATGTGCCGGTGCCCGAGGCCGAGCGCGAGCGGTTCTGTATCGCGGACGCCGAGGTGCTCAAGCTTGCTGGTGACGCCATCAGAATTGAGGACCATTACTCAAAGAGCGCCGGCCATCCGATGCCCATGGATATCGAATGGGCCAAGGATGGCGATGATGGGCAGCTGTATATCATTCAGGCGCGGCCGGAGACCGTAGTGTCGCAAAGGACGCCGACGGGCTTTGAAATCTATGCCGTATGGCCAAAAAATTGAAACTGTAGAAAACACGGTGAATTATCCATTCCCTGCGTAGCCCCATCCGGTGGCGTTGGCTACGATTTGTTGCGGCAATCAATCGCGCATCGGCTGACGTGGAGGACGAATGGATTGGGCGCGCATCCTTGCCTTTGTCACTGGGATGGTGGACCAGGAGCTGCTGGCGCGGAATGAATATCTGGCCGCTGAAAATCGCATCCTCAAAGCCCAGTTGCAGGGGCGGCTGAAGCTCACCGACGCTGAGCGAGCCACGCTGGGCGAGATCGGTCATCGACTGGGCCGCAAGGCTCTTGCCGAGGTGGCCAATGTAGCCCGGCCAGACACCGTCCTGGCCTGGTACCGCAAGCTCGTCGCCCGCAAATTCGATGGCTCCAAGGCCCGTCGCAGCCCGGGCCGGCCTCGAATCAAGGCAGAGGTTGAGCAGCTGATCGTTCGCATGGCCAAGGAGAACCGTGACTGGGGCTATGACCGGATCGCCGGGGCGTTGTCTAATCTGGGACATGATGTCTGCGATCAGACGGTCGGCAATGTCCTGCAACGTCACGCTCTGCCGCCGGCGCCCGAGCGCAAGCACACGACAAGCTGGTCCGCCTTCATTCGGATGCATCTGGCGCTGCTGGCGGGGACCGATTTCTTCACCGCGGAGGTGCTGACGCTGCGCGGGCTGGTGACCTACTACGTGCTATTTTTCATCCGCCTGGAGAGCCGTCGGGTGGATATCGCCGGGATCACGGTTCACCCGGACGTACCGTGGATGCGGCAGATCGCCCGGAATGTGACCATGGAGGGATGTGGCGCGCTGCGGGACTGCCGCTATCTCCTGCATGATCGCGACACCAAGTACACACATTCCTTCCGGGCGATCATCGCGTCCGGTCAGGTCGAACCGCTCGTGCTGCCTGCGCGCAGCCCGAACCTGAATGCCTATGCGGAACGATGGGTCAGGTCGGTGAAGGAGGAGTGCCTGTCCAAGGTGGTTCTGTTCGGCGAGGGCTCGCTGCGGCGGGCGCTAGGCGAATATGTTGAGCATTACCACGCGGAGCGCAATCACAAGGGGAAGGGCAATATCCTGCTGTTCCCTCGGCGTGCGAACATCCACCACGAGAAGCCTGTTCAATGTCGCGAGCGACTGGGCGGACTCTTGCGTTACTACCATCAGGAAGCAGCGTAAAAAGAGGGGCACACCTCAGAGATTATTGACCTGAACATTGTGATTCAAGTCAACAACTTGACGACAAAATACAGCACCGAATAAATGCTCAAGAGTCCAACGCAACAGGCGACATAGAGCAGCCCTGTAAAGAAAACCATGTAAGGCAGAGGGACCGGATAGGTACCGTAGGCCACTTGTCGTGCGTGTCGCAGTGATGCCCTATTCGACCAAAAGAAAATCGCCGCGCAGGCGGCTGACCAGACGACTAATACGACGTAGGGCGAATGCATAAAGCCAAAATACGCAGGCCCCAACAGTGAAAGAAGAATGTTGCCTGCTCTCGCATACATTTAAATTTCTCAACAGGACGTTGCTGATTTTGTGGTAATTCTCCACAACCGGCGCCTAGTCAGTCCGGGAGACCAATCATTGATCGGCTCGTACCCATTGCGATGAACAAGGTTGAGCGTTCTACAAATCGTAGTCGCCCCGCCCGACCGGGCTACCCCGGATGAGGACAGTATCCCCGTTTTTCTCTGCTTCAATTTTTTGACCCAACGGGTTCGCGAACAAGCGATGGCGGTTTGCTGCCTGCTTTCTCGCCGAGCCCCATCGTCAGCGCTGTCAGTCCGGCAATGCTGCCGAGCTGCATGCTTTCGAGCGCCGTGCTAGGCACAATGACGATGGTGGAATTTTGCTTCAGCCCCTCGTACAGCATGTTCATCGCCCGCAAATGGAACGCGTTCGGATTGCTGGCATAGGTGTTCGCAGCCTCGACGAATTTCTCCGCAATCTGCCGCTCTGAATCGCCCAGGATGACACGCGCCTGACGCTCACGTTCGGCCTGCGCCTGCATCGACATGGCGTCCTCTAGAGCGGGCGGAATCAACACGTCCTTGACCTCCACCGAAATGACGTTGATGCCCCACGGCTCTGTGCGCTCGTCGATGATCTTCTGCAATTCCGTGCTGATCTTTTCCCGGCCCTCCAGCATGTCAGACAAGACAGTCTTAC
>JBARNC010000175.1:0-12862 GCA_049802775.1 Pseudolabrys sp.
TGCGTATTCTAACGATTGCCCTTGCGGCCGCATTCCTGGCGCTACCAGCTTCCATGCCTGCGCAGGCTTGCGGAACCGTCGGTATGCATTCGGCTAAAGCCGCCACTACCGACTACTCCGCAGGCAAGAAGAAAAAGAAGACCAAAAAGGAGAAGGTCGAGTATATGCGCGCTGCGCCAATGAAGTAAGCCCGCGATACTTTTCCCTGATCTAGCGCCCCATCGCCCAGATCGTCGCCATGATGACGATGATGGCGACGAATTGCAGCAGCACGCGTAGCCGCATGAGTTTCTGCGAGCGATTGGGCGAGCCGCCCCGCATCATATTGACGAGGCCGAGCAGCAATACGATGGCCACTGCAATAACGGCGGCTGGTACCAGAAAGTGTGACATAAACTCCGACATGGACCGCGCCTTCTAGCACCGGTCGCTACGCCGAACCATCGCGACAAACGTACAGGGGCAACGCTAAAGATACCTGCGTAAGTCGGCAGCGGCATCCTCGGGCCGTCGCTTAAGGCTAAACGGCGCGACGAAACGGCCCTGCTTATCCATGAGATAGACCAGCGCGGTGTGGTCCATAGTGTAATCGCCGTTGGTGGTTGGCACTTTCTTGGCATAGACACGAAAGGTCTTTGCCGTCGCATCAATGGCCGCACGGTCACCGGTCGCGCCGCGCAAATGAGGATCGAAGCTCGACAGATAGTCTTTCATGACGGCCGGTGTGTCGCGTTCCGGATCGACAGTGATGAACAATGCGCCGGCGCGATCGGCATCCTTGCCGAGCGCATGCATGATTTCAGACACCTCGAACAGCGTCGTCGGGCACACGTCCGGGCAGCGTGTATAGCCAAAGAACACCAGGAATGGCCGACCCTTCATGTCCGCGTCGCTGATGGCGTTGCCGTTCTGGTCGATCAACTTGAACGGGCCCCCGATAGCCGATGTACCCGATCCGGCACCGCCGAAGTTCCCGGTCGCAAGGAATACGCCCGTGAAAACGACCAGCCCCGTCACAAAGGCTGCAAGGATCAGCAGAATCTGTGATGTTCGCGCGGTCATAGCATTCGAATTTGCATCAGAAGCATGCGACCCAGCCGGCACGCACCATCTCGAAAAACACGACAGTACCGTAAAAAACCCAAAGCCCGATGGCTATGGCGAATAGCACTCCGCCCGCAAGCGCGATTAGCAGCAGCGGTCGGGACAGCACAGCAGCGGATACGATCACCGGCATCGTAATCCTCCGAAAAACGCGACCATTCGCGCTCAGATAGCGCCGATCAAGGCTTGAAGCAACGCAGCACATTTGCTCGCCGCCTTACATTAACCATCCTATCATCAATAAATGTCGGCGTTTTGGTGGTAATTGCGCATGGCGTTGACTCGATAGGTCAAAGCCGCGATGAATAGAAGAGAATTTACCAAAATGGACACCTACGACGTATGGAGAACGCAATGCGCAGCGCTTTGGCGATAACACTGGCGATGTCGATGTCGGCGGCCACAACCGTCTGGGCACAGAATGCGCAGGCCCCCGCGCCGGCCGCATCATCTGCGCCGGTGGCGGCACCGGCGCCCGCAAACGTAAAATGCGACAATCCGAATGCACTCGGAGTTTCCCGCGTAGTCGAGATCGACACCACCGGCGGGCCCGGCTTCGGCTTCGAGCACTTCAAGGCTTATGACTTTTTGCGTGACCACGAGATCGTGCTGACCTTCGACGATGGTCCGTGGCCTGGACATACGCCGGCCGTACTCAAGGCGCTGGCAGAGCAATGCACCAAGGCGGTCTTCTTCCCGATCGGCAAGCATGCCGGCTGGCATCCGGAAATCTTGAAACAGGTGGCGGCAGCAGGTCACATCGTCGGATCGCATACCTGGTCGCACAAGGATTTATCGAAGCTCAGCGAACAGGATGGCAAGGACGAAATTGAAAAGGGCATTGCAGCTGTCAGCATCGCTCTCGGCAATAAACCAGTTGGCCCGTTCTTCCGATTCCCGGCGCTGCGGCACCCGCCTGAACTGGTCAAATATGTTGGCGAACGCAACGTCGGGATCTTCTCGACCGACATGGACTCATTCGATTTCAAGATGCGCAAGCCTGAGCAGGTCATTGCCTCGGTGATGAAGAAGCTCGAAAAGCATGGGAAGGGTATCATCTTGATGCACGACTTCCAGCAGGCGACCGCGAAGGCAGCACCCGAACTGCTCAAGAAGCTCAAAGAAGGCGGCTATAAGGTCGTGCAGGTGGTTGGCAAAACGCCAGTAGAGCCGAAGAAAGAATATACCGACATCGTTCTCAAGGAGATGGGCGGCGGCTTGGATGAAGCACGCCCGATGTCGAGCGTGATCAAGACCATCGACGGTAACTGATTATCCCGATTGCAATTAAAGCCGGCCGCACAACGCTGTGTGGCCGGCTTTTTGTACCGGCTACTCCACCAATCTTGTGTTGTGATAGGTTTATGTAAGGTGGAATTCGCCAACTGGGGGTCGCAAATGGGCGTATTGGTCATCGCCTTCTGCGCGCTAGCCGCAATATGGATTCTGGTGCTGCTGGGATCGCCATTTTTCGGTCCGCGATAAACTAAGCCCATCGCGCGCTGCGAACTTATGGCACGGCCCGCCCCGAGAACGCGGTGAAGACCGATGAAGCCGCTGTCGCGTGGTCGTAGGCGATGCGGCTCGCGACCACAAACAGTGTGGTCGCCAACACCAGCCTGAGGGCGCGCTCAGGGATTCGTATGGCGAAATAGCTGCCGACAAAAATGCCTGGCAACGAGCCGGCCAGCAGCGAGCCCATGATGTGCCAATCGACTGAACCCATCATCCAATGCCCGGTGCCCGCGATTAGCGTGAGCGGCACAGCGTGTGCAATGTCGGAGCCCACAATTCTTACCATCGGAAGCTGCGGATAAAGCATGATCAGTGCAATCGAGCCGATAGCGCCGGCGCCGACGGAAGAGATCGAGACGAGCACACCCAGCACCATACCAACCAGGACCGTATTGACCGCAGTGCGCTGCGAATTGAGTTCGACCACGCACGCGCGATAGGCCGCGACGATGGCGCCGCCAAACACCAATACAAAAGCAGTAGCAAACAGCGCAACGCTGAGAACGAGTGTAATCAAATTGCGCGCGGCGTCGCCGCTGAGGTTGAAATGCGATAGGACGGCAAGTGTCACGATTGTGGCCGGCACGCTGCCAGTCGCGAGCCGTCTGACCACGCGCCAATCGATACTGCGCGCGAAACCGTGGACCAGGCTCCCGCCGGTCTTGGTCGCGGCGGCATACAGCAAATCAGTGCCCACCGCGGTTGCTGGGTGAACTCCAAACAAAAGAATCAATAGCGGGGTCATCAGCGATCCCCCGCCAACACCGGTCATGCCTACTAGTGCGCCGACCGCAAATCCCGATAGCGAATAGAGCGGATCAATCATAGGAACCGGCCTTGTCCCGGCCTGCAGGCCACCGTCGATCTAAGCATGGCTAAGTACGCTAGTCATCGGGCGAAAAGATGAAACGCCTATTGGCTGCGCCTGTTCCCTGCAATTTTCGGAACGTAATCCTTGTGATCGCAACCGAAAAATACCTATTTTCGTTCGCAAACGTGTACTCACCCGGGCAAAGCGGTTATTTACTGATAATGGGATGCTCCACGTGCCGGATATCATCACGCTCACGATCAACCCCGCGATAGATATTTTTGTTAATGTCGCGCGCGTCGAACCGACCCGTAAGTTGCGCTGTTCGGCACCAAAGCGGGATCCCGGTGGCGGCGGTATCAACGTAGCGCGCGTTGCGCATCGCCTCGGTACCAGCGCGACGGCGATTTATCCAACTGGCGGCGCGATCGGAAAATTGCTGCATCGGCTGGTAGAGCGCGAAGGCATCGACAGCTTGGTGACGCCGTCGCACGTCGAAACGCGGGAGAATTTTACCGCCTACGAGGAGTCGACGGGAGAGCAGTACCGCTTCGTGCTACCTGGCTCCACACTTCACCGCGCCGAATGGGAAGCAGTGCTCGACAAACTCGCAACACTGGCAGAGAAACCCAAATTCGTGGTTGCCAGCGGCAGCGTGCCACCAGGTGTACCGGAAGACTTTTTTGCACGCGTTGCCCGGCACGCCAAGCGGCTCGGCGCGCAATGCGTTATCGACACCTCGGGACCGGCTTTGAAGGCGGCGCTTACAGAAGGTGTAACGCTGATCAAACCGAACCTAGTGGAGCTTTCGGACCTTGTCGGTGCGCCGCTCAACACTGACGACGCTCGCGTGGCCGCATGCCGGAAACTCACGACCGATGGATGCGTTAAAGCTGTCGCACTCACACTCGGGGAGCAAGGCGCTCTGTTGGTGACGGCCGATAAAGCGTTCCGCGCGCAACCGCTCGCCATTGAACCGGTGAGCACAGTCGGTGCGGGCGATAGCTTTCTTGGCGGCCTGGTGGCAGCACTCGCGGCGGATAACTCGCTACAAGAATCTTTTCGTGTCGGGGTAGCAGCCGGATCGGCGGCCGTGCTTTCGCCAGGCACCGAACTTTGCCGCGAAGAAGATGTGCAGCGACTGCTGCCTCAGGTAAACATTAACGAAATGACGCGCGCACCGGCGTGATAGTGGAATTTCGGCATCGAACAGCCCTGCCGGCGTCCCACCTTGGCTTTAGCGGGAACGCGCAATTCGTCCCGCACGATCTTCAACCATGCCCATCCAAATGATGAGATTGCACCGAGGGTTGGTGACTTGTGTAGTCAGGTAGTCCTATGCGGTTTGATCTGATGGCTTGCCGCCATCAATAAGCTCAAGCGATGGTTTCTTATCTGGTGGTGGCAATTTGGTCTCAGCAATCAGGTCGATGTGTTCTCCATAGCGGCAAGCGAGGTAGTAGTCCGTATCTCTTCCCGATCTCCCCGTATGTCTCATTGCCTGCTCTATAGGCCTCAGCAATTTCACGCCCAAATTCTCGCATGGACACTCTCTATTTCGCCGTTGCGCTGCCGTTAACCATCCAAATACGAACCCCCACCTATTCTGTTTGCCTATGATTCGCCTGGGAGAAAATCATGCGACTGCCACTAGCGGTTATAACGGCTTTGATTCTGCTATTGGGATTGGGTCATTCACATGCTCAATCCATACGTCTTGGGCCCGGTGGTGTCGAAATTAGGCCTGAGGAACCGGAGCGGCGATACGCCCCGCCCCCGCCACGCGACGAGCTACAGAGCCGAATGTTTAGGCTTCGCGAAGCCTGCGAGGATGGCGACAGACGTGCATGCGTGCGGTTTGGAATTATCATCGGAGAAAATCGAGAACGTCGTGCTGCTTGGCGGCAAGACCATCCAGAACTTTTCTTCTATGAACGCTAGCGGTTTTTGGACGCTCAGTGGCCATTTACCGGACGCTGAGCGCCGAATGCATCAATCTGGTCACAGATTTTTAACGGTAGGCCGTAACGCTTTTTTAGTGGCCTTGCGCGACGCTGCCGCTCAGTCTGGTTTCACCATTCCGGATCAGGCGACCGGGACCGGAGCCTTTCGATGAGGGGACGGAGGGCTCGGTCGCGGTCGCCTCGCATGGCCCGAACTTCCGCTCGCAAGCCGCAACCGATGACTGCCAACCGGCCAATGAAAGCCGCGCAGGCAGCGACGTTGCAGAGGCTTGCGCAAGACGCTTATGAGCTAGATGCGTTCAAGCCGAACCTCACCAGCGGCGAGGCGGATAAACGCATCGCAATGCTCACGGCTAAGCTAAAGCTGCTTGGCGGGCCGCCACATACGCTCTGAGTCAGCGGTGAGCGCCGGATGAGCCGAATGGGCGCTATGTGCGAAATTCCTGACCGGCCTCAATCTGAGACTTTATCTCGGCTTTATCCTTCATTGTTTGTCCTCCTCCTTCATGTCGGCGATAAAGTGAGACTTGGCGTCTTTTTAATTTCTCGCACGTCAAATGGCGGAGAATAATTGGGGTTATCAGGACGAAAATAATCTATATAGCCCATCAGCATTTCAACCATGGCGTTAAGGGGCTGAGTAGGCCCCGTGATTTGGATATTTGACCGACATCAAAATTCGGAAATGAGGATGGTTCATGGCTCGCAGGAATTCAGCAAGGTACATCGGATCGTTGGGTGGAAAGCTGATTGCGAGATCTTGGCTGTCGGTGTTAAAGTCCAACCATTGGCCCGTAAGCTCGTATCAAGCCGCTCTTTGGGCTTGCCCACAATCTGACAACATTCATTTTTCGTATCTGTGCGATGCTACCCACGGTTCCATTGTCACCTCGCTTACAATATCTCTTGGCGATAGCGTGGGCACGTGGTCCCCTAACGAGCCGCCCCTTCCACCATCGACGGCTCTTTTCTCCGCTCGCGTCATCGTCACTCAACTTGGGGCAGAGTCATGGACACTATTATCCTCACCTATGTGATTGGTTTCATGGGCCTCGTAATGGCCGGTGGCGGAGTGTGGGGCCTTTTCCGTTTAGTCTTCGGGAAAAATAGGCCGGTGCCATGGAGATATTACGTAATGGCAATCGCAATGATATCTGGCGGCATTGCCATGCTTGGCATTGCGCAGGCCTTGCGCCTGCTATTCGTGATCCTGCTTAATCCTGCCTAAGTGCGCTCGGGTTCCCCCTCGCGTTCGGCAGGTCCTGCTAGCGTTGCGATGACAGGCGAATATCCGATGCTATTCAGTTTCGCGACAGAAACCGTAAGGTTTCCGGCAAGCTTCTCCCATTGTTCCGACATCCGCCACATGCGAAAAAGATCCGACAACAATGCGGGCGGAATCGAAATCAAATTGGCGGGCCTGCCCATGCTATGTCGCAACCGAGCGATGATTTCTGGCAATGAAACTGGTGTGGCATCGGCGACTAGGAACACCTCATTGCGAATCTCGTCTCGCTGAACCAACAATCCAATGGCCGAAATGAGATTCTCTCCGCTTTACCCCCGGAAAGCGGACATGTGCAGTGCAACTCGGTATGTCCGCTTAGTGCCAAGAGCGGACATTCCGGCATTCATTCGAGCACCTCGTCCGCGCGGGTGAGCAGCGTCGGCAGGATCGTCACACCGAGCGCCTTTGGGTCATAGGAGAGCGGCGACGGCAATTAGCGACCAGTCGGCCGAACGCCGGCTTTATTGACCGGCGCGTCTCGCCATTGCTTGAGGCTGTCGCCGATAACCTTCATCGCAGTCATCGACGCATGGCTTAAACTGGCATAACCAGAAATGTCCTGGCTCACACGTTCGCCTTCGCTGCGCAGCATATCGCGCACGCCCTGCAGCTCAAGAATGACACGGTCGATTTCCTCCGTCGACGCGGCAGCGACGCGGCGGATGAGCGTATTTATGCTTTCGGCGGGGGCATCGGCAGCCGCGTCTCCCTCGCTACGTTGCCGGCGCGGGGATGTAGTGTCCCGCCGGATGAACTCACGGATCTCACCCTCAAATACCGCCGCTGCTTGGTCGACACCGGCGAGTTTTTCCGGGACATGTCGGCTCATGATATTTCTCCCAGCCAAGGTCTGTAACAAAGGCAATCTTGCCGTAGAGCTGGGTCTTCTGCGCTATACGATTGTACGCCGCTGACGTATTTCATATGACGTGTGATAATTCCGCCACCCCGATGCCGCACCGCGTTACCGGCCACGGGCCGGAGTGCTCGACGGCAAGTGGATCTCCCCCAAGCCACACCGGGCAGCTGAAGCTAGGTGAAGTCCGCTTTGGGTCATAAGCGGACTTCGGGGCAGGGTTCTGTGAGGTCCTGGGGTTTCGAGCCTCTCTTGCGCTAAATCAATAACTCCCGATGGCGGGCACTTAATCTTTGCGGCCTCTCGCACGGAGTTGATTGCCATGAGCGAAAAAGACAAAGCGGCGAAAAGTGAAATTCAAATTCTGCGCGATGCCTTCGAAGGCATGAAAGGTCGTCAGCCGAAATCGGATCAGGAGCTAAAAGAGTGGCTCGCCACTGACGAAGGCAAGGAAGCAACGATGTTTGAGTCCACGTCTTTTTCGCGCTTCGGCGAAACTGGGCACGCTTAACGACCGCTTTTTGCAGATCGAACGGCAAGTTTAATTATCGGTGCTTGCCGATGTCCGCTTTGGGTCATTAGCGGACAAACTTGAATTTTGACCCGGGACGGTTTGTCCGCTAATGGCCCAATGCGGACATTATCGGATATCGCGTTCTGAGAATTATGCAGCCGTATGTAATTCGTTCTATCACCGTGATCGATCTGGCATACTGTTGCAGCCATATTTGTTCGCCGCGGGAGGTAGCTCCGTTCGGCTTTGCCTGAAACGAAAATGCCGATTGCGATCGGCGGTTTACAATGACCGAAACCGTCTTGTGTAAGCTAGAGCAGCGGCTAGGTGGGCGCGTTTATGCTAGGCAGCGTCTGAAAATTGAGACCGACCGCGAGGCTCAGGTTTTCGGCCAGGGATTATTCAATTTCTTCCATATCGGGAACTGGTATCCAATTCATTCCGTCATTCGCTTACTGCTCAAGCTGACCGGAATGTATTGGCGCGGGCGACGCAATGCTGCGCGCGTGCAGGTCAGACACAACTATATCCGCTTCAGGACGCTGCCGCCCGAGTTCGACGGTTTTACGCTGCTTCACATCAGCGATTTTCATGCCGACATGAATGACGGCGCGATGCGGCGGTTGGAAGAGATTCTTCCCGGTTTGAGCTACGACCTGTGCGTTCTTACCGGCGATTATCGCGGGGCGTCGTTCGGACAGTTTGACGACGCGCTCGCGTGTATGCGGCCGGAGTTAGCGCGCATCAAGTCGCCAGTCTACGGTGTGCTCGGCGATCACGACAGCATCCGCATGGTCCCTGATCTCGAAGCGATGGGGATTCGCCTGCTGCTCAATGAATTTGACTCAATTACGCGCGCGGGCGCGAGCATCTATGTGGCTGGCATTGATGATGCCCATTACTTCCGAGTCGATAACATCGAAAAGGCTGCTTCCGGCATTCCGCAACGAGCATTTTCGATCCTACTATCGCACACGCCTGAAATTTATCGGCAGGCGGCGCATGCTGGCTTCGACTTGCTGTTGAGCGGCCACACTCACGGTGGGCAAATTTGTCTCCCCGGATCAATTCCTGTCACGCTCGATTCGGTTCTGCCGCGCAAGTTCGGAGCGGGCGCATGGACATATCACGAGATGGCCGGTTACACCTCGGTAGGCGTCGGAACCTCGATCGTGACAGTGCGTATCAATTGCCTTCCGGAGATCACATTGCATCGCCTGTGTTGCGGAAGCTCAATAAGGGCGGTCGCGCAACCCCAGCCGGAAAAAAAGACGTGAGAACAGCACTGCGCCAATGAAAAAGATTACGCATCCGGTCGCGATATCGATCGCCGTTAATGAAAGCGCGGAACGGCAGGCGATCAACGGAAAGAGCGCTTCCGGAATCTGATCGAGCGCGGTCGCCTTAGTACTAGGCGCGAGATCGAACCGGCGCTTCAAGAAGCTCGACAGCAGGTCGCCGGCCATGGCGGTAGCGGCCACCAAAAGTCCAATCTTGAATTGAAGGCCGATCAGCGGCGCAGCGAGCGCCGTCACCAGCAACGAGACCACGACCCCACGAATGGTCTTGGACGACCCTAACAGAGGTCGGCCGTCGAAAAATCGAACGTTGCCATCGATCGGCATCGCAAAGGTCTCGCCCAGAACCAGTTTGGCGATGAGTGGTGAGCCGTTCGCAAACGACAGCAGGATCAGCAGCTTCGTGAGCGCCACGTAGTGCATGCGCGCAATTTAGCTCAAAATGGCGCGCAGTGGAGATTTCAAACGATTGATAACGCGGCCGAAAGCACAATGACGGTTCGTTTCAACAGAAATCGCTCTCGTCTGCACGCGTGGGTATAGCCGCGCTGATCTTGAAAACTGAATGTCCGCTATTGCACAAAGCGGACATTCCCGAGGCATCGATCAATGTCCGCTTTTGGGGGGGTAGAGCGGACATCGCTCCCGCATCGCAAAATGTCAGCTAATGACCCAAAGCGGACATCGGCTTTGCACTGCGGCAATGGTTTTGATGCCGGTTTCAGCCACCCTCCCTTGATCTTAATATCGTCTATCGGAGCCTTAGCGCCTTTTCGGTTTGGTCATTTTCTTTTTGACGCGCCTTTTCGATTCGGTCTTTTTGGAAGCGACAGACTTCGTTTTGCTAAAAGCGGGCTTCCTCCTGGCGGGTTCGGCAATTCGCGTGGCAGCTCTCTTCACCGTCTCTTTTACCGTCGGTGTAGCGGTCTGGACCTTCTTCTCTCCCTGGCCGAGTGCATCTGCCATGCTCGTCAATACCACGTCGGCCGCCGCGGCTGCCGCAGCACCCAATGCCGCGCCCGCCACTGGTTTGGTTTTTTCTAAACCGCTTTTTGCTACATCGACAATTGTATTCTTCGTTTTCGTTATAAGGCCCTTCTTGGTCATTGGGGTGTCCTCCTATCGCCTCCACGCACTGTAACGTGCTCCCCCGAAAAAAATAGAAACCTTGGATCGTTTTCGGCGTTTAGCTTATCGGCGTCCCTGAAGGCTCCCCGTACCCCCGTACCCCCACCTTCAGTGGATGTCATTTAGAGAAGGGTCGTATGTGAGTGAAGGTGAGGAGTGGAGGCCGCGTCCGACCGGCGCGGCCTCCCACCTTCGCGAATCGGGCGGAGAAACCCATGTCCGACGATAAGTCCAAAACCGTCGCTGACTGGAAACGTATCAACATCCATAAGGACTACGAGCTTCGCTTCTGGTCGAAGAAATTCGGCGTCTCGCCTAACGAGCTTAGACGCGCCGTAAGCAAAGTCGGTAGCTTTGCGGATGACGTTGCTCGCGAGTTCGGCATTCTTGAAGTGCGAGACGAGCCGTTTGTTGGCATTCTTGCAATGCGAGACGCGCAGTTAATTTGCCCGTAGGAACATCGTGGTGTGGTCTTGGTTGACTTTATTGGCTACTGGCTTGGCCACGGACTAACTTAGCTGTGGCAACTGTCGGTGGCTGGGGCCACCGTACACCATCGCGGTGGCCTCTTTTTTTCGCCGCACATGCGCTCACCGCAACTCAATTTGATCCTCGATCCGAAGCCCTTTACGCTCTATCCGTCGCTCACCGCGCTCGATCCGACGCTTGACGCAGTGATCCCAGTACCAGAAGTATCGCTTTTTATCCCAGTACCAGCAGTATCGCGTTCCATCCCAACGGTAGACTTGCACGGTCTGCACGGGATTGAGGGTATTGGCTCCGGCAAGGATGCCTTTAGGAGCGGCCCTCCGAACAGGCTCACGCTCGCAACTACAGTGATTGCAGCAGTGAGAGCAATTGAAAGCTTACGCATTGTGCGCTCCAATGGCCGCCGGGCTCAGGGTAACGGCTTGCGTTTGCGGTCTCTTTCGCTCGAGTCTTTGCGTGTTGCTGCGCACGCGCAGCGAGCGGCCATACCACTGTTGAGCCAGCAATACCTTTGATGAAATCTCGCCGGCGCACGTAACCCTCCGTAGTGAGGTTAAGGACGACGCCAGTTCTCAATGCCTATCAGATTTGGGCAGCGACGTCCGCTTTGGGTCATAAGCGGACATTTCGCAGTGCAATCGCCATGTCCGCTTTGCCCCCGGAAGCGGACATTGATTGGCGCGATTCAGATGTCCGCTTTGTGCCAATGGCGGACATTCATACCTATTCGATCAATTCGTCAGCAGTGATTTGTAGCGAGCGTGGGATTGTGAGACCTAGTGTCTTGGCGGTTTTCAAGTTGAGCACAAGTTCCAATTTTGTCGGCGCTTCAACTGGCAAATCTGCGGGCTTTGTGCCCTTAAGGATCTTGTCTACGTACTCAGCCGCTTGACGATAAATAGCCTTAAAATCGGTACCGTAGGATAAGAGCCCCCCGACTTCTGGAAAGAGTCGGAAGGGGTACACCGCTGGCAGTCGGTAGCGCGCCGCAAGTCCGACGATCAGGCCCCGATGAATTATCGGCAAGCTGTCAGGAAAGATGATTAGACCGCCTCCCGGTTGTTTGCTGCAAGCCTCGATTGCGTCTTGAATGTCAGCCGCACCGCGGACCGCAGCAACCCGAACTGCGACCTTCATCGCGTCCCCGGCTGCTGTGATAACCTTCACAAACTGTGGAGTATTTTCGTTCGCAGGATTTGTTATGAGCGTTACATGCGAAATCGTGGGATCGAGTTGCTGTAATAGCTCAATCCACTTTCCGCCGAATGCAAATTCAAAATTTGTAAAGCCCGTGGCATTGCCACCGGGACGAGCCAAGCTGTCGATGAATCGTTGGCCGACCGGATCGGCAACTTGGGTGAAAACGACTGGCGTGACCCTGGTATGTCGCCTGGTCGCAACGAGACTGGGCGTTCCCATCGCGACAATTACATCCGCTGAGGCGGCGACTAGCTTGCCTGCCTCGGCATCTAATTTTGTGTAATCCCCGCTCGTGGCCCTAACGTCGACAACAATGTTTTCACCTTCGAGCCACCCTAGCTCCTTTATTCGCCCACGAAACGCCTCGGCAATCGGCAGCATTTCTTTATCACTAAAACCTGTAATAAGGCCCACGAGCGGTTTCTTACTGCCCTGCTGCGCAATGGCGACCGCCGGCCACGCCGCCGCGCCGCCAAGCAAACTAATGAACTCGCGCCGCTTCATGCTCGCTCCTAGACCCGCAAGGGCATCGTAACGACTTAAATTGGGATATAGGAAGCGCTCAGTAATGTCCGCTTCTCTAATCGGCCGGTTGGGGTCAAGCACTTTCAGACTATCCATCACGACAGTGTCGATGTCGCTCACGGGCTCGTGCTTCTCTTCGGAATCGGCACCAGGGCCCTTCCATCATGGGA